>CALESR010000325.1 GCA_937907485.1 uncultured Paracoccaceae bacterium
GTCACCATAGATATAAGGCGCCATGCGCGGGTGCCAGCGCTGGGTCTGGTGGCCATAGTGGACGCCAGCTTCGAGCAGCTGACGAATCGAAATCTCGGGAAGCGCCATGTCGTGTCCTTTCCGGTTTGCGCCTGAGCGGGGTATTCAGGGCTGATGCCCAACCGGTGGACCGTGCAGGATGTCTCCCTGCAAGGCCCGACCCCGCCTGTGAAGTGCGCGCCCGATACCGCGTCCCGCGCAAGGCCGCAAGGGGGTGTAGATCACCCTGCCGCCATCTTCTCCAGAATTCGCCGCCGGGCCTCGGGCATCCGGTCGATTTCGACGCAAGTGAAGACGTGGCAAGTGCCCAGATCGCGGTCGATCACCAGATGATCCGAGACCCAGCCCCCCATCGCCAGATAGGCGCGCAGCAAGGGCGGCAGCAGCGCAGCGGCGGCCGGGTCGGCAGTGGTCGGTGATGGCAATGGCCGGGTCTCGACTGCCTTGATGCCGGGGCGCAGGCCGTCAGGGCCAAGATGGCGCGCCGCCAGCAACGCCAACGCCGGGGTCAGCGGGCCGGGATCAGTCGTGTGAAACGAGGTGCAGCCGATCAGCCTCGCGGCCCCCGCCCGCAGCGCCAGCCGCGCCACCCCGGCCCAGATCAGCCGCAGCGGATCTCCCTCGGCACTACCGGGTTCGGTGCACAGGCGGCCGAGTTCCAGCGCCACCCCGCCCTGCCCCGCCAGCCCGCCCAGATCATAGGCCTGAGCAGCATAGCCACCCAGAAGGCTGGCCCGATCCTGGTGCAGCCGCAGCCGAAGGGTTGCGAGGGGCGCAGCCACATTCTCGCGGCCAAGAAACAGATGCAGGGCGCCTGCGTCGAAACTGTCGGAATCGCTGACGCCCGGTGCGCGGCGAAAGCAACGCTGACGCAGCGCCAGAACCGCTGGCATCTCGGCGGGCTCTGCCAGCCGCAGCACCCAGCCGCCCTGTCGAATTGCAGGCCCAAAGCAGTTGATGTCAGGCCCGGTCATGCGCGGCGCTCAGCCGCCCAGCGAGGCTGCCGAGAAGTTGCCCAGCACACGCAAGACCTGACTCAACACGCTGGGCCGTGGCCCGGTGTCAGTGATGCGGCGCGACAGCGCGACGACCTCGCCACGTTCGATGCCGAATCGCTCGATGTTCGAGACCCGGTCGCGGGCGTCAAAGCTGATGGCAACGACCTGACGATCGACCTCTTCGGGCGCGCGCCAGCCGCGCTGGCGCCAGTCGGATTGCACATAGAACCAACCCGACCCCTCCATCACGCCGCCCATGCCGGGGCGGCCGATGGCGGCCTCGACGCTCTCGCGGGTATCTCGTCCGACGGCGAGCTGTGCCAGATCGGCATCGGTCGGGGCATAGCCATGATAGCGCATGATCGGCGAGCAGGCCGCCAGCACCAGCGCCACCAGCAGTGGCAATGTCCAGCGGCGGAGCCCCGATGTCGCGCGTTCCGTCATGCCCGTCTCCCGCTTTGCCGTCGGTGAAAACGCCATGCGCGCGGCATCATGGCCGGGCGCGGCCCCGCAGGGACTGGCACCCCACAGCGCCTTTGGGATACAGAATGCGCGGGCAGTGTTCAAGAATGGAACCGCCGCACCGTGGGAGACTCGCAGATTTGTGCGTTGTCTGCGCTGAACAGGAGATCGCCGATGGCCGAACACACCCCCGCGCGCGAGTGCGACGCACTGACCCTGCCGCTGCGTGTGGCCGATCTGAACCCGCGCGCCGTGGTGCAGTTCGTCCTGCGCCCCGCGCCCGCCGCTCGCGTCGAACTTGCCGCCGATCTGGGCGTGCTGGCGCTGAAGAAGCTGGAGTTCCGTGGCAGTCTGCAGGCCGAGGGGCGCACCGACTGGCGGCTCGAAGGCAAATTGGGCGTCACCGCGGTACAGGCCTGTGTCCTTACAGCCGAACCGGTGACCACGCGCATCGATGTGCCAGTGCTGCGCCGGTTCCTGCGCGAGATGCCGGTGCCAATCGAGACCGAGGCCGAGATCCCCGACGATGACAGTCTGGAGCAACTGGGTCCGGTGATCGACCCCGGCGCTGTGATGGCCGAGGCGCTGGCACTGGCGCTGCCCGATTACCCGCGTGCGCCCGGCGCCACCCTGCCCCAGTCAGCCAGTGCCGGCGAAGAGCGCCCCAACCCCTTTGCCGCGCTGGCCGCGCTGAAATCCGTTCCCGAGTGAGTGCGGATTGACCCTTGCGCGGCCCGGAAAAGATCGTATGTTCCGCGCCTCATGCACGCCGGGGCTTTTCCTGACCGCTCCAGCGGTGTAGAGCACCGAGCAGCAAGTAATCACCACAACGGGCCGCAGGTCGTGCCCGCCTAAACGTCAGAGGTTGACATGGCCGTTCAACAGAACCGCGTGACCCGTTCCCGCCGCAACATGCGCCGCTCGCATGACGCTCTCGTCGCGGGCAACCCGAACGAGTGCCCGTCGTGCGGCGAGCTCAAGCGCCCGCACCATGTGTGCCCGTCCTGCGGCCATTACGACAGCCGTGAGGTCATCGCCCGCGCTGCGGTCGAGATGGAAGACGACGCGGCCTGACGGCGTTGACCGGCGTCGCCGCGATGATTTCCGATCAGGAACATCCGCACGCCGGAACACCGGTGGACAAGGTCACCGGAGTCCGGGTTGTGGTGTCTGTCGATGCGATGGGCGGCGACCGGGGGCCCGAGGCCGTTCTGGCCGGTTGCTCTATCGCGCTGCTGGCCAATCCCCGACTGGACCTCATTGTGCATGGCGATTTGGCGGTTCTCGAACCGTTGGCCGCCCGTCAGCCTGCGCTGACGGGCCGTTGCACATTGGTCCATGCGGCGCGTGCCGTGACAATGCAGGACAAGCCCAGCCACGTCATGCGCCACGGCAAGGACACCTCGATGTGGTCCGCCATCACCGCCCTCAAGGACCAGCGCGCGCAGGCCGCGGTCAGCTGCGGCAATACCGGCGCGCTGATGGCGGTGTCGATGCTGCAACTGCGCCGGATGGAGGGGGTCAACCGCCCCGCCATCGCCTGCCTCTGGCCCTCGCGCGGGCCGCATGGTTTCAACACGATGCTCGACGTTGGCGCCGATATAAAGGCCGAGCCCGAGGATCTGCTGGCCTATGCCATCATGGGCGCCACCTATTTCCGCAACGGTTTTGGCGAGGCACGGCCACGGGTTGGCCTGCTGAATGTCGGCACCGAAGAACACAAGGGTCGCGTCGAGATCAAGCTGGCGCATGAGTTGATCGCCCGCCAGCAAGAGACCGGCTGCTACGAATTCGTCGGCTTTGTCGAAGGGTCCGACATCCCCTCGGACCGCGTTGACGTGATCGTCACTGACGGCTTTACCGGCAATGTCGCGCTGAAAACCGCCGAAGGCACCGCCAAGCTGGTTGCCGATTTTCTGCGCGAGGCCTTCAAGTCGGGGCCCTTGGCCATGCTGGGTGCCCTGCTTGCGCGCGGCGCCCTGAAAACCCTCGGCACGCGCATCGACCCGCGCCGCGTCAATGGCGGGGTGTTCCTCGGCCTGAATGGCACGGTGGTGAAATCGCATGGCTCGGCCGATGCTACCGGGGTCGCCGCGGCGATCGCGCTGGCGGCCAAACTGGCGCAATCGGGTTATCAGGGACGGATGGGCGACCGGCTGGTCACTGCTGCCCGCGCCGCTGCCGAACATGGTGCCATCGGAGACCCGGCATGACCTTGCCCCCCCTTACTCGTGCTGTCGTCATCGGTGTAGGCCACTATCTGCCCGCCCGCGTTGTGCCGAATGCCGAATTTGCGGCGACGCTGGATACGTCTGACGAATGGATCGTCTCGCGCTCTGGGATCGAGCGGCGGCACTTTGCGGCCGAGGGCGAGACCACCTCGCATCTGGCCGCCCACGCCGCCCGCGCGGCTTTGGCGCAGGCTGGGATCGGTGCCGATAGTTTGGATGCGATTCTTGTCGCTACCTCTACCCCTGACCTGACATTCCCCTCGGTCGCGACCATGGTGCAGGCGCAGATCGGCGCCAGCCGGGCCTTTGGCTTTGACTTGCAGGCGGTCTGCGCCGGGTTTGTCTTTGCGCTGGCGCAGGCGCAGGCGCTGATTGCCGCCGGAACCGCGCGGCGGATCATGGTAATCGGCGCCGAAAC
>CALESR010000326.1 GCA_937907485.1 uncultured Paracoccaceae bacterium
TCCATGACCTCTGAACCCCGCACCTGCCGCCCGGCGGGTGCTTTGGTTTTCATAGGGTTGCGCTGCGCCATGCGGTCAGCGCCCGCTGATGCGCCGCCTCTCGCACCGGGCCGAAACCGCGGACATCCAGCGCCATCGCCAGCAGACGCCGCGCCTCGGGCAGCGACTCGGCCGTCAGGGTGGCGGCGACCCTGTCCAGCAGCGCGATATAGGCGGCCAGCAGGGCGCGCTCGCCCCGGCGCTCGGCGCTGTGGCCAAAGGGGTCGGCCCATGTGCCCCGCAGCGGTTTCAGCCGCGCCAGCAGCCGCAGGGCAGGGCGCAGCCACGGCCCAAAGGCGCGTTTCAGCGGCCGTCCCCGCGCATCGCGACCTGAAGGCAGCAGCGGCGGCGCCAGATGGTGGTGGATGCGGAAATCCCCCTCGAACCGGGCGCGCAGCCCGGCCTCGAACTCGGGCAGCGTGTGCAGGCGGGCGACCTCGTATTCATCCTTGATCGCCATCAGCTTGAAGAGGCCCTTGGCCGCCGCCTCGCTCAACGCCCCGGTGGCGCCCATGACGCGCACCTCCGCCGCCAGCACCGGCGCCAGCAGCGCGCGATACCGCGCCGCCAGCGCGGCGTTCTGATACCCCGTCAGGACCTCGGCCCGCCGGGCGATGACCGCGTCCAGCGTCGGCGCCTCAGGCCGCTGCGCCCCGGCCAGCGTCGCCACCGCCTCGGGCATCGCCGCCGCGACCCTGCCCCAGGCAAAGGCCTGCGCGTTGCGCTCGGGCTGCACGCCGTTCAGCGTTATCGCCCGCAGCAGCGCCGCCTCGCCCAGCGGCACCAGCCCGGCCTGCCAGGCAGCGCCCAGCATCAGCACATTGGCGAACACCGCCTCGCCCAGCAGCGCCTCGGCCAGCGCATTGGCGTCCAGATGGTGCGGCCGCGCACTGCCCGTCGCCCCGGCGATCAGGGCCAGCCGCCGCGCCGGTTGCAGGTCGGCGTCGCGGTTGTGCATCATGTCGCCGGTCGGCATCAGCGCGCTGTTCACCACCGCCAGCGTTCCGGCGCGATAACACGCCACCGCCTTGGGCTGCGACGACACCACCAGATCGCAGCCGATCAGCGCATCGGCACTGCCGGGCTCGATCCGCGCCTGATGCAGCGCCTGCGGGTCGGTCCCCAGCCGCAGATAGGACAGCACCGGCCCGAATTTCTGCGCGAATCCCATGTAATCCAGCGCGCTGGCGCCCTTGCCCTCCAGATGCGCGGCCATCGCGATCAACTGGCCGACCGTCACCACCCCGGTGCCGCCGACGCCGGTAATCAGGATGTCCCAGCCGCGCGCCAGATCGGGCAGGGCGGGCGCGGGCAGCGCGGCACTCAGCCGCGCCAGATCCGCCTGCCGGTCCGGGCGCGATTTGCGCAGCCGCCCGCTCTCGATGGTCACGAAGCTGGGGCAAAAGCCGTTCAGGCAGGTGAAATCCTTGTTGCACGAGTTCAGGTTGATCTGCCGCTTGGTGCCGAATTCCGTGTCCAGCGGTTCAACCGACAGGCAGTTCGATTCCACCGAACAATCGCCGCAGCCCTCGCAGACCAAGGGGTTGATGACGGCGAATCGCGCCGGGTCGGCCAACTCGCCGCGTTTGCGCAGGCGGCGTTTTTCGGTGGCGCAGCCTTGCTGATAGATCAGCACGCTGACGCCCGGCACCTCGCGCAATTCGCGCTGGATGCGGTCCATCTGGCTGCGGTGTTCGATGCTCACGGCGGATGGCAGGTCACGCGGGTCGATCCCCTCGGGCTGATCCGAGACCACGACCACCCGTTTTGCCCCCTCGGCCAGCACCGAATGCGCGATCGACGCCACGCTGATCGGCCCGTCCACCGCCTGCCCGCCGGTCATCGCCACCGCGTCGTTGAACAGGATCTTGTAAGTGATATTGGTGCCCGCCGCGATGGCCTGCCGGATCGCCAACGAGCCCGAGTGATAATACGTCCCCTCGCCAAGGTTCTGAAAGATATGGCGATTGCCGTTGAACTTCGAGCGCGCGACCCAGTTCACCCCCTCGCCGCCCATCTGGATGAGCGACGAGGTCTCGCGGTCCATCCAACTGGCCATGAAATGGCAGCCGATACCCGCCAGCGCCTTTGACCCCTCGGGCACCTTGGTCGAGGAATTGTGCGGGCAGCCCGAGCAGAACCACGGCGTGCGCGTGGCGCCGGTGATCGCGGGCGGCACCGAGGGCGCGGCCAGCGTCGCGGCGACGGCGCTCAGCCCCAGTCCGGGGAATACGCGGTCCAGCCGCGCCGCGATGATCGGCGCCAGCATCCGCGCGCCCAACTCATGCGTCCACGGGATCAGCCGGTTGCCGTCCTCGTCACGCTTTCCGACCATGCGCAGCGGCTTTTGCCCCGGCACGTCATAGAAATACTCCTTCAACTGGCTCTCGATGATGCCGCGCTTTTCCTCGATCACCAGCAGTTCCAGCTTGCCCGCGGCAAAGGCCAGCGCGGCCCGGTCCTCCAGCGGCCAGACCATGCCGACCTTGTAAAGGTCGAGGCCGATCTCGGCCGCCCGCGCCCGGTCGATGCCCAGCAGTCGCAGCGCCTCCAGCGTGTCCAGATGCGCCTTGCCGGTGGTGACGATGCCAAAGCGCGCCGGATGCCCCCATTCCGCCCGGTCGATCGGATTGGCGCGGGCAAAGGCCAGCGTGGCGTGCTTTTTCGCCTCCATCCGCTCCTCGATCTGCGGGCCGGGCAGGTCGGGCCAGCGATAGTGCAGACCACTGGCGGGCGGCGTGAATTCGGGCGTGGCGAACACCCGGTCCGGCGGCAGGTCAAACGACATGCCGGATTCCACCACCTCGGAGATCGCCTTGAATCCCACCCACATCCCGGAAAACCGCGACAGCGCCCAGCCCCATTCGGCAAAGGGCAGGAACTCGGCCACATGGGCCGGATGCAGCGTCGGCATGAAGAAGTTCATGAAGGCCACATCCGATTGATGCGGCATCGAGGACGACACGCAGCCGTGGTCATCGCCCGCCACCACCAGCACCCCGCCATGCGGCGAGGCGCCATACGCATTGCCATGTTTCAGCGCATCGGCGGCGCGGTCCACCCCCGGCCCCTTGCCATACCACAGGCCGAACACCGCCTGACAGGTCTTGTCCGGGTCGGTTTCCACCTGCTGCGTGCCGATCATCTGGGTGGCGCCGAATTCCTCGTTCACCGCAGGCAGGCATTCGACCCCCGCCGCGCCCAGCAGCGCACCTTGCCGCGCCATCTCCTGATCGACCGCACCCAGGGGCGAGCCACGATAGCCGCTGACATAGCCCCGCGTCTCCAGCCCCCGCGCCCGATCCCGCCGCGCCTGATCCAGCACCATGCGCACCAGCGCCTGCGTGCCGGTCAGGAACACCCTCCCTTCGGTGCGGGTGTAACGGTCGCTCAGCGCGTAATCGGACAGCGGGCTCTGGTCATTCATCTGGCGTCCCCTGCGGGCTGGATTTGATGCACCAAGACTACGCCATTTTCCCGAGCAAGTCGTTTCACTCTTGCTCGCAGGGGCGGCCCGGATGAAACATTCATTCCAGAATGGCGAAAGACGCGAACCATGCAGATTGACGACCTCGACGCCCGCATCCTGCGGCTCTTGCAACGCGACGCCTCGCACAGCGTCGCCGATCTGGCCGAGGCCGCGCATTCCTCGCCCGCGACGGTCTGGCGGCGGCTGCGCAATCTCGAAGAGGCGGGCATCATCGGCCCCCCGGTGCGGCTGGTCGATCCGGCGCGCGTCGGTCGGGGGATGGATGTTTTCGTGCAGGTGCGGATGAAGTCGCAGGACTCGGCCACCCGCGCCGGTTTCCAGCGCGCGATGGAGGTCGAGCCGACGATCATCGAGGTCTATTCGATCTCCGGCGACTGGGACTATCTGCTGCATCTGCTGGTGCGCGATGTGGCGGATCTGGAATCGATCCTGATGGCGCATATCCTCAACCAGCCGGGGGTCGCCAGCACCTCGACCGTCTTTGCCCTGCGCCGCATCAAGCGTGACAGCGCGGTGCCGATCTGACGGGCGGGTGGCGGATTTCCCCTTGCACCAGCGCCCGACTGCCGGTCACTTGGGGCCGAGGCGGCGTGAACAGGAGGGCTCCGGATGACAGGCACGGTGGTTGAGGGGCAACTCCTCTGGCAGGCCAGCCCCCAGCGCGTTGCCGGGGCCGAACTGACGCGGTTCCTGCGCTGGTTGGCCGATCGGGGGCAGGTGTTCGACGGCTATTCCGACCTCTGGCGCTGGTCGGTTGCCGACAAGGCGGGGTTCTGGGCCGCGCTCTGGGACTATTTCGGCGTGATCCATGAGGGCGCGCTCGATCAGGTCGTCACCGACACACCGATGCCGCGCACCCGCTGGTTCACCGGCACGCGGCTGAACTATACCGAGAATGTGCTGAAACATGAACGGCTTGGCGACCCCTCGCGGCCCATGCTGCACCATTCCAGCGAACTGCGGCCGCTGGCATCGATGAGCTGGGCCGAGGTCGGCGATGCCGTCCGCGCGCTGGCCACGCGGTTGCGCGCGCTGGGGGTGCAGCCCGGCGACCGGGTGGTCGCCTATCTGCCCAACATCCCCGAAACGATTATCGCCATGCTGGCCAGCGCCGCCATCGGCGCCACATGGGCCAGTGCCGCGCCCGAATTCGGCCCGCAGACGGTGATCGACCGTTTCGCCCAGATCGAGCCGACTGTGGTCTTTGCGGTGAATGGCTATCGCTATGGCGGCAAGGATTTCGACCGCTCGGGCGATCTGACGACGATTCTGGCCGCCCTTCCCACCGCCCGGCATCTGGTGATGGTGGATTACCTCCCC
>CALESR010000327.1 GCA_937907485.1 uncultured Paracoccaceae bacterium
CCTCTCCGATACGATCCTTCTGATCGAAGACACACCCTCGCTGCAGATGATCTATGCGGCGGCGCTGACTCGCGCCGGGTTTGCGGTCGCCGCCTGCGGCACCGCCGCCGAGGGCATGGCCGCCTTTCGCCGCCAGAAGAACGCCATTGTCCTGCTCGACCTGATGCTGCCCGACCGCGCTGGCCTTGACGTGATGCGCGACCTGCTGGCCGCCGCGCCGCAAACCTGCGTCATCGTCATCACCGCCAATGGCTCGATCAACAAGGCCGTCGAGATGATGCGCGCCGGGGCGCATGAATTTCTGGTCAAACCCTTTGACGACCAGCGCCTGATCGCCGCCATCGAAAACGCCCGCAAGGCGCTGCGCCACCGGCCCGAAACGGCGTCCGACCCCCAGGATGCCGCCGTGCCTGCGCCTTTCATCGGCCATTCGCGGCCCATGCTGGCGGTCTATGACAAGATCGGCTCGGTCGCCCGCTCGATGGCCAGCGTCTTCATCACCGGCGAGAGCGGCACCGGCAAGGAACTCTGCGCCGAGGCCGTGCACCAGCAATCCGCTCGCGCGGGGGGGCCCTTTGTCGCGCTGAACTGCGGCGCGATCCCGGTCGATCTGCTGGAATCCGAGGTCTTCGGCCATCTGCGCGGCAGTTTCACCGGGGCAATTTCCGACAAGCTGGGCGCGGCGGCGGCGGCCGACGGCGGCACGCTGTTCCTCGACGAAATCTGCGAGATGGATCTGAACCTGCAGACCAAGCTGCTGAGATTCCTGCAAACCTCGACCATCACCCCGGTCGGCGCCACCAAGCCGCGCAAGGTCAATGTGCGCATCGTCTGCGCCACCAACCGCAACCCGCTGGAAGAGGTCCGTCGCGGCCGCTTCCGCGAGGATCTTTACTACCGGCTGCATGTGGTGCCGATCCATCTGCCGCCGCTGCGCGACCGCGACGACGATGTGAACGAAATTGCCCAACGGCTGGTCGTGCAGATGGCCCGCGAGGAGGGCCGCAATTTCGTCGGCATCGCGCCCCGCGTGCGTGAGTTGTTCCGCACGCTGCCCTGGCCGGGGAACGTGCGCCAGCTCATCAACGTGCTGCGCAACGTGGTGGTGCTGCAGGACGGCCCGCTGGTCACCGTCGACATGCTGCCGCCCGATCTGCTGGCCGACCGCCCGCAGCCTGTGCACGCCGGTGACGACCGCCCGGCGCTGACGCTGGGCGATCTGACCGGGCGCACCCTGGCGCAAATCGAGCGTATCGTCATCGAGGACGCCCTGATCCGCCACGGCGATTCGGTGCCCCGCGCCGCGCGTGAACTGGACGTCTCGGCCTCGACCCTGTATCGCAAGCGCGAAGCCTGGGAAAAGGCAAAGCGCCCCGAATGACCACCCCCACCCGTTCGATCCTGATTACCGGATGCTCCTCCGGCATCGGCCATCATTGCGCCCATGCCCTGCGCGCGCGCGGATGGCGCGTCTTTGCCTCGTGCCGCCAGCAGGTCGATTGCGACCGGCTGATCGCCGAGGGGTTCGACAGCCCCCGCATCGATTATTCCGATGTCGCCAGCATCGACTCCGGTCTGGCACAGGTTCTGGCCGCGACCGGCGGGCGGCTCGATGCGCTGTTCAACAACGGCGCCCATGCCTGCCCCGGCGCCGTCGAAGACCTGCCCACCGGCGCCCTGCGCGAGATTTTCGAGGTCAATGTTCTGGGCTGGCACGACTTGACCCGCCGGGTGATCCCGGTGATGCGCGCTCAGGGCCATGGGCGGATCGTGCAGAATTCTTCGGTGCTGGGCTTTACGCCGTTTCGCTGGCGCGGGGCCTACGGCGCGGCGAAATTCGCCCTCGAAGGGCTCAGCCGCATCCTGCAACTGGAGCTGGCCGACACGCCGATCAAGGTGGTGCTGATCCAGCCGGGGCCGATCGCCTCGCAGATCCGCGTCAACTCGATCCCGCATTTCGAGCGTTGGATCGATTGGCAGAACAGCCCCCGCCGCGCCCTTTACGAAGGCAGCCTGCTGCGCCGCCTCTATCAGGGCGGGCCAAAGGACCGCTGGGAACTGGGGCCTGAGGCCGTCGCCCGCGTGCTGGTCAAGGCCGTCGAACACGCCAACCCGCGCCCGCGCTATACCGTCACCGTGCCGTCGCGGGTCAGTGCCCTGCTGGTGCGCTGGCTGCCGGACCGGCTGCTGGTCTGGTTTCTCGCCCGCCAATAGGGCCGCGACCAGATGCACACTGGCGTTTCACGCCGGGCGCGCTAGATCAGGGTCAGACACCCGGAGGGTCCCATGTTGCTCAACGATCCGCTTTTCATCCTCGCTGCCGTCGCCTCGCTGGTTGTTCTGGCGATCCTGATGTTCGGCATCGGCAGTTTCGCCAAGGGCGGCGAGTTCAACCGCCGCAACGCCAACAAGCTGATGCGCTGGCGGTTGGGCGCGCAATTCGTCGCGGTCGTGCTGATCGTGGGCTTTGCCTGGCTGCGGTCGGGGGGCTGAGCGATGGTTGTCCTCAACCGCATCTACACCCGCACCGGCGACAAGGGCGAAACCGCGCTGGGCAACGGCGCCCGCGTCGCCAAGGATGACCTGCGGGTCGAGGCTTACGGCACCGTCGATGAGACCAACGCCACGCTGGGCATGGCCCGGTTGCACGCCGATGGGGCGATGGATGCCGCGCTCATGCGCATCCAGAACGACCTCTTCGATCTGGGCGCCGACCTGTGCCGCCCGGATCTGGCCGGCGATGCGACGGCGGCCTATCCGCCGCTGCGCATGGTGCAGTCGCAGGTGGACCGGCTGGAATCCGAGATCGACGCGATGAACGCCGCCATTCCGCCGCTGCGCAGTTTCGTGCTGCCGGGCGGTTCGGCGCTGGCCGCGCATCTGCACCTGTGCCGCACCGTCAGCCGCCGGGCCGAGCGTCTGGCCGTCGCCCTCGCGCGTGAGGGCGACGTGAACCCGGCTGCCGTGCGTTATCTCAACCGGCTGTCGGACTGGTTTTTCGTCGCCAGCCGCGCCGCGAACGACAATGGCGCGCGCGACGTGCTCTGGGTGCCCGGCGCCAACCGTTGATCGGGGCGGGCGACCTGCCCCGCCCGGCCGGGTGTCGCGCGGTTCGACGCGGCGTCGCGGCCCCTTCATATGTCGTTTTTTCCCTGTTTTCTCCGCCGCAATGCGGCTAGGAAACGGGCAACATTCATCAGGCCGCAGCCTCGGCACGCGCGCCGCGAGCAAGGGAGAGGTCCGCCCATGAAAGTCCTGGTGCCCGTCAAGCGGGTGATCGATTATAACGTCAAGGTTCGTGTCAAGGCGGATGGTTCGGGCGTCGATCTGGCGAACGTGAAGATGTCGATGAACCCCTTTGACGAGATTGCCGTCGAAGAGGCGATCCGTCTGAAGGAAAAAGGCATCGCGACCGAGGTCGTCGCCGTGTCCATCGGCGTGAAACAGGCGCAGGAAACCCTGCGCACCGCGCTGGCGATGGGGGCCGACCGCGCCATCCTGATCGTCGCCGCCGATGACGTGCACACCGATATCGAGCCCCTCGCCGTGGCCAAGCTGCTGGCGGCGGTGGTCAAGGCCGAAGAGCCGGGCCTCGTGCTGGCGGGCAAGCAGGCCATCGACAACGACATGAACGCGACCGGCCAGATGCTGGCGGCGCTGCTGGGCTGGTCGCAGGGCACCTTCGCGTCCGAGCTGGCCATCGAGGGCGGCAAGGCCAAGGTCACGCGCGAGGTGGACGGCGGTCTGCAGGCGATCGAGGTCAGCCTGCCCGCGATCATCACCGTGGACCTGCGCCTGAACGAGCCGCGCTATGCCTCGCTGCCCAACATCATGAAGGCCAAGAAAAAGCCTCTCGATGAAAAGACCGCGGCCGATTACGGCGTCGATGTCACGCCGCGCCTGACGGTGACGAAAACGACGGAACCCGCGACCCGCAAGGCCGGTGTCAAGGTGGCCTCGGTCGATGCGCTGATTGCGAAACTGAAAGACGAAGCGGGGGTGATCTGATGGCCGTTCTCCTGATTGCGGATGTGAATGACGGGCAGCTTGCCAGTGATTCGGTTGCGAAAACGTTAACGGCGGTGGCCGCGCTGGGCCCGGTGCACCTGCTGGTCACCGGCGCCGGTGCCGAAGCCGCCGCGGCAAAGGCGGCCGCGCTGGCGGGTGTCGCCAAGGTGCTGTTGGCCCCGGAATCGGCCTATTCGCACGGCTTGGCCGAGGCGAATGCCGATCTGATCGTGTCGCTGGCGGGCAGCTATAGCCACATCTGCGGCGCGGCGACGGCGCTGA
>CALESR010000328.1 GCA_937907485.1 uncultured Paracoccaceae bacterium
GACCTGCGTGGTCTCGGTGATCTCGGCCTCATGGCTGCGCTGGGCGACGGCGAGGGCGGCGGCCTCGGCCTCGGCCAGCAGGGCGTCGGCGGCGGCCAGTTCGCGCGGTTGCACGATCAGCAGCAGCCGGTGCGCCCGGCGCAGCGCCTGTGCCTGCGCGCTCAGCACGGCGGGCCATTCGACCTGCGGCAGGTTGTGGGCGAACCAGACCGGCCGCGCGCCGACAGCGGTGCGCAGCGCGTCCAGCTCTTGCTGGTTGCAGCCGCGCACCGGGGGAAACCCGGCCAGCGGCCCGGTTTCCAGCACGCGCCCGGCCTCGCGTGTCGATTTGCGGATGGCGGCGGCGGTTGCGGCGCTGTGGGCGTGGATCTGGTCGAAGCGCCGCAGGATCGCGCTGGTATAGCCGGGCAGGATGCGCCAGCCGCCACGGGGCGCCGGGTCGCGGGCATTCACCAGCATCAGCCCCAGCCCGCGCGCCTTGGCCCGTTCGATCAGCACCACCGGCAGGACCGAGCCGACCAGCACCAGCAGGCGGATGCCCTGCGCGTCGATCAGCGCATCCAGCACGTCGATCTGGTCGCCGGGATCGGGCGCACCGGCGAACCCGGTGAGGTGGACCCGAGGCGGATGCCGGGCGGTGGCCAGTTGCGCGGCCAGCACCTGCACCACGGCGGCCTCGTCGGGGGTGGTGGCGTGCAGCCAGACGCAGGGCGCGGCGCTCATCGCGGGCCCCGGCCCAGATCGGGCAGCGGCGGCGCGGTGCGCGGCGCGGTCAGCCGGGCGATCAGCGCGGCATGCAGGTCGGGACCGGCGGCCAGCACGCCGGGATTGCGGGCCTCAGGGCGGTTGAAGACCAGCGCCGCGCCGTGCCGGTCGCTGACGGCGGCGCCTGCCTCGGCCGCGATCAGCGCCGAGGCGGCGATGTCCCAGTCCCAGGCGTCGCGCAGGGTCAGCATGGTGTCAAAGCGCCCCTCGCCGATCAGCGCCAGTCGCCAGGCCAGCGAGGGGCGAAAGTGGCGATCCAGCGCGGGCATGCCGCCGGGCCAATGCACCGGGTCCATCGCCACACGCGCCACCAGCGCCGAGGCGCCGTCGGCGGCCTGCCGCTGGCTGGCGCGGATCGGCGCGCCGTTCAGCGTGGCGCCCGCGCCCGCCTGCGCGGCATAGGTCAGGCCCAGCGCCGGCAGATGCACCACCCCGGCCACCGGCTGCCCGCGATGCACCAGCGCGAGCGCATGGGCAAAGCCGGGCTGACCGTCGATGAAGGCGCGGGTGCCGTCGATCGGATCGACGATGAACAGGGTTTGATGGTCAAGGCGGGAGAGGTCGCCCAGCGGGTCGCTTTCCTCGCTCATCCAGCCATAGCCGGGCCGCGCGGCGCAGAGGGTGTCGCGCAGGTGGTCGTTGACCGCCAGATCGGCCTCGCTGACCGGGCCTTGACCGTCGCCCTTGTCCCAGACCTTTGGCTGCGCCTTGTGAAAGCGCAGGGCAATCCGGCCCGCCGCATGGGCGGCGTCGATCAGCAGCGCCAGATCGGCCTCAGGCTCCGGCAATCGTCAGCCCCTCGACCAGCAGCGACGGCACCTGCATCGACAGATACGCCCGCGCGTCATTCGCCGCCGTCAGCCGCAGCAGCATGTCGCGCAGATTGCCGGCGATGGTGCATTCGTTGACGGGATAGGTGATCTGGCCGTTTTCCACCCAGAAGCCCGAGGCCCCGCGCGAATAGTCGCCGGTGGTGGGGTTGATCGTCGAGCCGATCAGCGAGGTGACGACAAGGCCGGTGCCCATGTCGCGGATCAGGTCGTCGCGGCTGGCGGTGCCCTGCGTCAGCGCCAGATTGGACAGGCTGGGCGAGGGCGGCGCGGTCGGCCCACGGCTGGCGTTGGCGGTGCTGGGCATGGCCAGCTTGCGCCCGGTCGCCAGATCGAGCACCCAGCCCAGCAGCACGCCGTCCTGCACCCAGAGGCGGCGCTGGGTGGCCAGCCCTTCGGCGTCAAAGGGGCGCGAGCCGGAGATGCGCGGGCGCAGCGGGTCTTCGGTCAGGTCGAACCCCTTTGGCAGCACCGGCTTGCCCAGCGACTCGCGCAGCCACGAGCCGCCGCGGGCGATGGAACTGCCGTTGATGGCGCTGGTCAGGTGGCCGACCAGCGAGGCGGCGACCCGTTCGTCAAAGAGCACCGGAAAGCCGCCCGAGGGGGGCTTGCGGCTGCCGAGCCGCGCGACGGCGCGCTCGCCCGCGCGGGTGCCGATCTCGGCGGCGTCGGGCAGGTCGGCCTGATGGATGCGACCTTCCGAGGCCCAGTCGCGCTCCATCCCGGTGCCCTCGCCGGTGATCGCCACGCAGGAGGTGTGGCGCGAGGTGCGGGCATAGGAGCCGGCGAACCCGTTGGTCGCCGCCATCGCCACCGAGCGGCGCGAAAAGCTGGCGCTGGACTGGTCGATGCGGCTGACGCCCTGCACCGCCAGCGCGGCGGCCTCGGCGCGCTGCGCGTCGTCTTGCAATTGGGCGGGGTCGGGCTCGTCGCTGGAATCGTGCAGATCGAGGCCCGCCGCATCGCGCCGCGAGGACAGTTGCGACGGATCGGCCAGCCCGGCAAAGGGGTCTTCGGGCGCTTCGCGGGCCATGGCCACCGCACGCTCGGCCATCTGCGCCAGCGTGGCCGGGCTGGCGTCCGAGGAACTGACGCAGGCCTGCCGCCGCCCGACCAGCACGCGCAGGCCGATGTCCAGCCCCTCGGCGCGTTCGGCGTGTTCCAGCCGCCCGGCCCGCACGTCGATCGACAGCGAGGTGCCCTCGATCACCAGCGCGTCGGCGCTGTCGGCCCCGGCCTTGCGCGCGGCGTCGAGGAGGGCTTGGGCGAGGTCATGGGTCATCGGGCGGCCTGTGCGGTAAGGGATGCGACAGGCTTAGCGCCAAGGCCGGGCAAAGGAAACCCGCTAGGCGCCCCTCAGGTCAGGATCACCGCCGGATCGGCCCCCGCATAGAGCCGCGCCACAAGATCCGCCCGCCGCGCCAGCAGCTTGCGAAAGTTCAGGTTGCCCTTGGCGGTGATCTCGCCCTCGGCCATCGAGGGTGGTTCGGCCAGCACCAGCGCCCGGCGGATCGCATGGGCGGAGCCCTCGGCCGGTCCCGGTTTCAGCCGCTCGGCGATCTGCGCGGCCTGAGCGACGACCAGCGCGCCGCCCTGCTCGCGCGCGCCAGCCAGCAGCGCCGGCCCCGGCACGATCAGCACGCCGACCTCAGCGCGATCAGCCCCGGTCAGGATGACATCCGCCGCCAGCCCCTTGAGCCTGCCCAGCACCTCCAGCCGCAGGCCCGCCGCGCGGACCCAGGTGCCCGAGGCCAGCTTGAACTCTTCGGCGATGCGACCGTCAAAGGTCATCCCCTTGTTCACATCACCCGGGTCCACCATCCGCATCGCGTCGCCGGTGATAAAGAACCCTTCGTCATCAAAGGCTTCGGCGGTCTTTTCTGCGTCGTTCAGATAGCCCGGCGTGATCGTCGCCCCCTTGACGCGCACGTCAAAGCGGTTCGCATCATCGACCGGCACCAGCTTGATCGTCACCTCGGGCAGCGGCACGCCGATGATGCCCGACTGGTGGGTGAATTCATGCTGGATCAGCGCGGCGGGGGCGGTTTCGGTCAGGCCCCAACTGGAATTGAACAGCGGCATGTCGCCGCGCACCTCACGCGCCATGCTTTCCAGATCGGCCCAGATGTCCTGCGGCAACGAGGCCCCGGCATAGAACAGCATGTCGAGGTTCTGGAAATACTGCCGCCTGAGGCCCGCATCCGCCCGCATCGCATCGCGCAGCATGGCAAAGCCGATCGGCACGTTGAAGGCGATGGTGGGCGAGACCATCGCCAGATTGTCGAGCGTATGCTGCGCCAGCGCCGGGACCGGCTTGCCATTGTCGACATGGAGCGTGCCGCCATTGGCCAGCACCAGATTGAAATTGTGCGAGCCGCCGAACACATGGTTCCACGGCAGCCAGTCGAGCAGGACAGGGGGGCGCTCGGTGACAAAGGGCAGGCAGACCTGCAACTGCGCCTGATTGGTGCACATCATGCGCTGGGTGGTCAGCACCCCCTTTGGGTGCGAGGTGGAGCCCGAGGTCAGCAGGTATTTCGCCACCGTATCGGGGCCGACAGCGGCATTCAGCGCGCTCACATCGCCCTGCCCGCGCAAGAGGGTAGCGAATTCGCCGCCGGTGGAGGTGATCTTTTCCACCCCGTCGAACACCCCCAGCGCCAAGGCGGCGCCATAGCGCGCGCCGTCATCGGCAAAGACCATGCGCGGCGCGATCATCTGCACGATGCGTTCGAGCACCGGATGCGCGCCGGGGATCAGCGCGTATTGCTCGGCCACCGGCACCGTCGGCACGCCGATATACTGCGCCGCCAGCGTCAGCAGCGCGTGATCGATGCCATTGCCGCTGATGATGAGGATCGGCGTGCCCGCCCCCATCCCGCGATCGGCCAGCGCGGCGGCGATGGCGCGCACGCTCTGCAGCGCCTCGGCATAGGTCACCTCGCGCCAACCGGCGCCCGAGCGTTCGGCCAGAAACACCCGCTCAGGCGCGGCACCGGCCCAGTGCTGCAACCAGTCGGTCGTGCGCCGCGCCACCGGCCCCAGCGGCCAGCCCGAGGTGAGCAGGATCGAGCCATCCGCCCGGTCCTGCCGCTGCGCCCTATGGGCGCGATACCTGTCGTGCATCCTGCGAACCCCTCCCGTTTCGTTCGATCCGGCGCAGGGCACCTTGCAAGGCGTCGCGCTCGGCGTCACTCAACCCCATCGCCATGCGCGCATCATGCGCGCTGACCGCCGCCAGTGCCTTGTCGCACAGCCGCCGCCCCTTCAGCGTCACCGTCAGTTCAAAGGCCCGCCGGTCATCGCGCGCGCGCACGCGGGTCAGCAGATCGGCGCCCTCCAGCTCGTCAAGGATCAGCACCAGATTGGGCCGCTCGATCATCAGCACCTCGGCCAGATGCGACTGGCGGATCGCCGGATTGTCGCGCACCATGGCCAGCACGGAAAACGTCAGCATCCGCAGGCCCAGAGGGCCCAGAGCCGCGTTCACATCGGTCTGGATCGCCGCAAAGGCGCGCTTCATGTCATAGCCGAGAAAGGCGCGCAGGATGCCGTCCGAGGCGCCGCTCACCGCGGGGGCAACCGGACCGCACCGTCCAGCCGGATCGTCGTGCCGTTGAGATAGGCGTTCTCGACGATCTGCGCCACCATCAGTCCGTATTCCGCCGCCGCACCCAACCGGGCGGGAAAGGGAATGTTGGCGATGATCTTGGCGCTGGTCTCGGGCGGCAGGCTCTCCATCATCGGCGTCTCGAAAAGGCCCGGCGCGATCGCCATCACCCGGATACCGCTCTGCGCCAACTCGCGCGCGGCGGGCAGACACATGCTGGCAATCCCGCCCTTGGACGCCGAATAGGCCGCCTGCCCCACCTGCCCGTCCTGCCAGGCGGCCGAGGCGGTGTTGATGACCACGCCCCGCTCGCCACCCGCCAGCGGCTCTTGCGCCTGCATGCCGCGCGCCGCATGCGACATGACGATATAGCTGCCGATCAGGTTGACCCGGATCACCCGCTCGAAAAGGTCGATGCTCAGCTTGCCCTCGCGCCCGACGATGCGCGCCGCCACGCCGATCCCGGCACAGTTGACGGCCACCCGCGGCATCCCGCCCAGACCCTGCGCGATGCGGGCAAATCCGGCCTCGACCGCCTCGGCATTGCCGACATCCGCCTGCACCGCCAGACCGCCGATCTCGGCGGCGACGGCCTCGGCCCGCGCGCCGTCGAAATCCATCACCGCCACCCGCGCCCCCCGGGATGCCAGCAGCCGCGCCGTCGCCGCCCCCAGCCCGCTGCCGCCACCGGTCACCAGCGCAATCTGCCCGTCGATCTGCATGAACCCCTCCCAAGGTTATGTCTGATATTGATTACATTCCATAACGATCAGTCTGTCAAGAATCCGCGCCCCCATCTTTGCGCTTCAACTATCCTCAGGG
>CALESR010000329.1 GCA_937907485.1 uncultured Paracoccaceae bacterium
GGCCGCGCGCGTCGCCGTCCATGCCGAGGCGCTGGGCCGCACGGCGGGCAGCCTGACGCTGCGCGACACACGCTCGCGCTGGGGATCGTGCACGGCAAAGGGGGATCTGATGTTCAACTGGCGGCTGATCATGGCCCCGCCCGAGGTGCTGGATTATGTCGCCGCGCATGAGGTGGCGCATCTGGCGCAGATGAACCATTCGCCCGCCTTCTGGGCCGAGGTGGCGCGGCTGTTTCCCGGCCATCTGGAGGCCCGGCGCTGGCTGAAAACCCACGGTGCCACCTTGCACGGGTATCGCTTTGCTTGACCGGGCGGCTGATTTGTGATCACATTTGCGCATGACCCTGCGCCCCACCCCTGATCCCGCGACCCTGTCGGCCCATGACCGTGTCTATCGCACGCTGCGCACGCAGGTGATGCATGGCGAGCTGCCGCCCGGTCAGGCGCTGACCCTGCGCGGGCTGGCGCGCACCTTTGACGTCAGCATGACACCGGCGCGCGAGGCGGTGCAGCGGCTGGTGGCCGAAGGGGCGCTGACGATGTCCGCCTCGGGCCGGGTCAGCACGCCGGAACTGGGCAACGAGAGGATCGAGGAACTGGCGTCAATCCGCGCGCTGCTGGAGCCGGAGCTGGGCAGCCGCGCCCTGCCCCGCGTGCATTCGGCGCTGATCGACCGGATGGAGGCGATCAACGCCACCAACACCGAAGCGGTGATGCGGCAGGATGCGACGACCTATGTGCGCTCGAATCTGGAGTTCCACCGCACGCTGTATCTGCGCGCGCAGTCCCCGGCGATGCTGGCCCTCGTGGAAACGCTGTGGCTGCAACTGGGGCCGACGATGCGCGCGCTGTATGGCCGGTTGCGCCGCAACACCCCGCCGCCGCACCACCGCATGATCATTGCCGCGCTCAAGGCCGGGGACGAGCCGGGCCTGAGACTGGCGCTGCGCACCGATGTCACGCAGGGTCTGCGGCACCTGACGCAGTAGCCAGCCGCGTGCCAAAGATCGCCGAGCCGACGCGGACATGCGTGGCCCCCAGCGCGACGGCGGTCTCGAAATCGCCCGACATGCCCATCGACAGGCCGGACAGCCCGTTGCGCGCCGCCAGATCGGCCAGCAGCCGGAAATGCGGCGCGGGGTCTTGGTTTTCAGGCGGAATGCACATCAGGCCATGCAGCGGCAGGCCCAAAGCGCGAATGGCCGCGATCAACGAGTCGGTATCAGGCGGCAGCACACCGGCCTTTTGCGGCTCGGCCCCGGTGTTGACCTGCACGAAGAGGTCAGGACAGCGGCCGGTCTCATCGGCCAGCCGGGCGAGGGTCTGCGCCAGTTTCAGCCGGTCAACCGAGTGGATGGCGTCGAACATCGCCATCGCCGGGCGCGCCTTGTTGCTTTGCAGGGGGCCGATCAGGTGCAGGGTGATCCCGGCGAATCGGGTCTGAAAATCGGGCCAGCGGGTTTGCGCCTCTTGCACGCGATTCTCGCCGAACACCCGTTGCCCCTGCTCCAGCACCGCCTGCACCCGCTCGGGCGGTTGCACCTTGGACACGGCGATCAGCGTGACCGAGCCGTGCGGGCGACCGGCGCGGGCCTCGGCGTCACGCAGGCGTTGGGTGATGGCGGTCAGCGACATGGCTCCTCCGGGCTTTGCGCGGAACAAAGCCACAGCACGGCGCGAAAGGAAAGGGCGTCAGTCGGTGCCGGTGCCGACACTGAACCGCCCGGTCACCGGACGGACACGGTCGCTGTGTTCAGGAATGTTGCCGACGATGACATCCATCTCGAAGCGAAAGGTCAGGCCGCGGTCGGAGCGTTCGGTAAAGACGGTGGTGTAGCGCCCTTCATAGAGCGGACGCGCCTGCCCCTGCGGCTGCGCCGGGTCGCTGACAAAGGCGACGCCAAAGCGCCCGCTGACCGAATGGCTCACCTCGGCCTGCGCGGCGGTGGCGGTCAGGGCGGCAAGCAGCGAGACGGCAGCAAGAGGACGGCGCATGGGGATTCTTTCAGCGATTTCGCAAAGCCTAGCATGGGGTTTCAGGGGCGGGAATGACGCCAAAGGCCCCCCGGCAACATTCCGCCGAAGCCGCAAAACAAAAGGCGGGCCAAAGCCCGCCTTTTGCCGGTCTGGCGTGGGCCAGATCAGAAGTTGAACGCAATACCGACCGAAGCGACCGTGGTGGCGCCGACGCGCTCGCCGCCGACCGTCAGGGTCGCGCCGCCGCCGAGGCCGTAGCCATAGCTCAGGCCAAAGGCATCGGCGCCGAACTCACGACCGACATAGGCATAGAGCGTGCCGCCACCCAGATTGGCCGTGCCCGACAGCGCCCAGTTGGTCGCCACTGCGTTGGAGGCAACGATGGCGCCGACGCCCCAGGCGCCGCCGGTGTAGTGGCCCGAAACGGTCCAGACATCGCCAAGGGTGGTGAAGCCCGCCGCGACGGTGACCGCACCGAAGGTGGCGCGCGCGCCGATCTCGGTCGAGACCCCGTCCAGATCCGAGACCGCGACCGTGTAATTGCCCGCGGTGTAGCTGACCATCGTCAGCGCCGCCACCTGATGACCGGTCGACTGCTCTTGATGGGCGACGGTGTAGAGGCCGACAGCATCGCCGCAGAGCGTGCCGCCCTCATAGCCGATCATGCAGCCGCCCAGCCAGCCATGCGAGGTGCCAGCCGTTGCCAAGGCGCCGTCAACGTTGCCGAAGGTCAGGCGCAGGCCGCTGGCCTCAACCCAAACGCGCGAGCCCGAGAAGTAGCCGCCCGGAGTGGCGGTGGCAGCACGGCCCGAAATACGAGCGCGGGTCCAAGCGCCGAACGACAGACCGTGGTCGGCCTGAACAGCGACGTTGAAGTTCAGGGTCAGACGGTTTTCAGTCGACCAGCCAGCGCCACCGCTGGTGTACATCAGGCCCATGCGGCCTTCGCCGGTGATGGTGACAGCCTGAGCGTGGGCCAGCGTGGCGCTGGCGGCCAGCAGGGTGGTGGCGAGGAGCAGGGTCTTCATGGTGCAGGGTCCTGTTGTGAGAGGGTCTGCCCCTTGGCTATGCCTCGGTCGCAGGCCCCTCAATCGGGGCTGTCACACTGGGCTGGAAACTCATCGTGCCTGTTGCCAAAAAGTCATGATTTCAGGGATCGGCATCAGCTCCATGCTGCATTGCTGGGCAGCTTGCGCCTCGATGCCCATTGGTGTGGCAGAGCGGTCAACCGCCCGATGCCGCAGCGCGGCGAGGGGCCCGAATCACCAAAAAAACAAAAGGCGGGCCGAAGCCCGCCTTTTGCCGGTCTGGAGTGAACCAGATCAGAAGTTGAACGCAACACCGACCGAAGCGGTGGTGACGGCGCCAACGCGCTCAGCACCGACCGAGAGGGTCGCGCCGCCGCCGAGGCCGTAGCCGTAGTTCAGGCCGTACGAGGTCTGGTTGTTGACTTCGCCGACGTAGCCATAGACGCGGCCGCCGCCGAGGTTGGCCGAAGCCTGCAGGACGTAGTTGGTGATCGTACCGTCGTTGGCAATCGCCGCACCGGCCGACCAGCTGCCGCCGTTGTAGCCAGCCGACAGTGTGTAGAAGTCAACACCGAACGGGCCGGTGCTGTAGCCAGCGGCGACGGTCCAGGCGTCGAACGTGGTGCGGATACCGATTTCGGTCGCGTCGGTCAGGCCGCCGTTGTCGTTCGACAACGAAACACGGGTCGAGCCCATGGTGTAGTCAACGCGAACGCGCTGAGCGGTGATGTGGCCGGTCGAGTTCTGGCCCTGGGTAACCGGGAGCAGACCCATCGCGTCGCCGCACTGCTGGCCACCCTCATAGCCGACACCGCAGCCGCCGGCATAGCCGAACGCCACGCCGGTGCCACGGATGGCGCCGTCGACGTTGCCGAACGTCAGGCGCAGGCCGCTGGCCTCAACCCAAACGCGCGAGCCCGAGAAGTAGCCGCCCGGAGTGGCGGTGGCAGCACGGCCCGAAATACGAGCGCGGGTCCAAGCGCCGAACGACAGACCGTGGTCGGCCTGAACAGCGACGTTGAAGTTCAGGGTCAGACGGTTTTCAGTCGACCAGCCAGCGCCACCGCTGGTGTACATCAGGCCCATGCGGCCTTCGCCGGTGATGGTGACAGCCTGAGCGTGAGCCAGACCAGCCGACAGGACCAGGGCGGTCGTAGCGAGAAGAACGTTCTTCATGGTTTTCCCTCGTTGAGTCAATTTCGTGCCCATCTTGTCAGTAAGCTGGGTCACAGCCTGTTTCCTTCCTTCGCGGTCGCAATTCAAGTTCAGGACGGCGGCTTTCCAAACTCTGCCCATTTGTGGTGCAGATTTGCCACGCCGTCGCCACAGTGCCGCCACGGCGCCGACGCGCGGCCCTGCGCGGGCAGGCGGTGACCCGCCTCTCACACGGGCACACGCGCGCGCGCAGGTTCAATCCGCTTGTTCGCGCGGCGCCCGCGCGTTAGATACGGGGCGCATGACAGACCTGATGTGGAGCGGACGGCAGATGGCATCGACAGCGGCACCGCGGATCATTCTGGCGCTTTGCGCGTCACTGGGGCTGGCAAGCTGCGGTGGCGGCGGGTGGCGGCCCTTTGGCAATGGCCCCGATTCGGGCGACCGGGCGGCCTCGCAGGCCTATGCGCTGGAGCAGCGGCAGGCCGAGACCGGCATCACCGATTCGATCTGGGACCTGTTCGGCAACCGCGCGGACCCCGGCGTCAGCCTGAACGTGAACCGTTACATCTGGACCGCCGCGCTGGAAGTGCTGGATTTCCTGCCGATCGAGCAGGTCGATCCCTTCTCGGGCGTCATCACCACCGGCTTTGGCACCCCGCCCGGCGGTGGCCGCCCCTACCGCGCCACCATCGCGGTGACGGATGCCGCGCTGGACGCGCGCTCGCTCAATGTGGCGCTGGTCACCCGCAACGGCCCGGCCAGCGCGGAAACCGTGCGGGCAGTGGAAAACGCCATCCTCACCCGCGCCCGGCAGATTCGCGTGCGCGAACGCGGGATGTAAGGCGAGCAGCCGGGCTGGACCGCCCGCCCCTTGGGCGCTAAGACAACGCCGGGCCCCCCAAAGGCCCGGTTTTTCATTCGCAGGAAGCCCGGTATGTCCGCCACCCAAGACGCCCGCTATCAGCCCTCACAGATCGAGCCCCGCTGGCAGGCCGCCTGGGACGCCGCCAGCTGCTTTGCCGCGCGGGCGGATGCGACCCGGCCAAAGTATTATGTGCTGGAGATGTTCCCCTATCCGTCAGGGCGCATCCACATCGGCCATGTGCGCAACTATACGATGGGCGACGTGGTGGCGCGCTATAAACGCGCGCAGGGGTTTTCTGTGCTGCATCCGATGGGCTGGGACGCCTTTGGCATGCCCGCCGAAAACGCCGCGATGGCCGAGGGCGGGCATCCGGCGACCTGGACCTATAACAACATCGCGGTGATGAAGGGGCAGATGAAGCCGCTGGGCCTGTCGATCGACTGGTCGCGCGAAGTGGCGACCTGCGATCCGGAGTATTATGGCCAGCAACAGGCGCTGTTTCTGGACATGCTGGAGGCCGGACTGGTCTACCGCAAGGCCGGGATCGTCAACTGGGATCCGGTGGACATGACCGTTCTGGCCAACGAGCAGGTGATCGACGGCAAGGGCTGGCGGTCCGGCGCGGATGTGGAGCGGCGGGAAAAGGAACAGTGGTTCTTCAAGATCAGCGACTATACCGCCGAATTGCTGGCGGCGCTGGACGGGCTGAAAGACTGGCCCAACAAGGTCAAGCTGCAACAGCGCAACTGGATCGGTTACAGCGAGGGTCTGCGCTTCAGCTTTGATCTGACCGAAGCCGCGCATGGCCATTCCGGGATAGAGGTGTTCACCACCCGCCCCGACACGCTGCTGGGTGCCAGTTTCGTCGGCATCGCCCCCGATCACCCGATCGCCAAGGCGCTGGAAGCGCATAACCCCGCCGTCGCCGCCTTCAGCGCCGAGGCCCGCAAGGGGGCCGCGACCGAAGAAGCGATGGCCACCGGCGAAAAGTTGGGCTTTGACACCGGCTTGCGCGTGCGCCATCCGCTGCACCCCGATTGGCTGCTGCCGGTCTGGATCGCCAATTTCATCAAGATGGACTATGGCTCGGGCGCGGTCTTTGGTTGCCCGGCGCATGACCAGCGCGATTTCGACTTTGCGACCAAATACGCGCTGCCGATCATCCCGGTCTTTGTCGCCGCCGGCACCGACGAGGCCCCACTGACCGAGGCCTTTGTGCCCGATGAGTCGGATGTCGTGCACTATTTGCGGCCTATCGCGGGCGAGGCCGC
Organism: uncultured Paracoccaceae bacterium; assembly: GCA_937907485.1. Lineage (GTDB taxonomy): Bacteria > Pseudomonadota > Alphaproteobacteria > Rhodobacterales > Rhodobacteraceae > Pararhodobacter. Next base: position 6,300 of record CALESR010000329.1, read on the forward strand.
GCAGACCTCGGCGCAGGCCGTGGAGGCCGCCATCGCGCTGTGCGAATCGCGCGGTATCGGCAAGGGCGCCATCGTCTACAAATTGCGCGACTGGGGGTTCAGCCGCCAGCGGTATTGGGGCTGCCCGATCCCGATGCTGTATTGCGACGCCTGCGGTCTGGTGCCTGAAGACAAGGCCAACCTGCCGGTCAGGCTGCCTGAGGACGTCACCTTTGACGCGCCCGGCAACCCGCTGGACCGACACCCCACATGGCGCAACTGCACCTGCCCCAAATGCGGCGGCGCGGCGCTGCGGGAAACCGACACGATGGATACGTTCGTCGATTCGTCGTGGTATTTCGCCCGCTTCACCGCGCCCCACGCCAGCACGCCGACCGATTTGGCCGAGGCTGACTATTGGATGAACGTCGATCAATACATCGGCGGCATCGAGCATGCGATCCTGCACCTGCTGTATTCGCGCTTCTTCGCCCGCGCGATGCACAAGACCGGGCACCTGCCGGCAAAAAGCATCGAGCCCTTCAACGCCCTGTTCACGCAAGGCATGGTGACGCATGAGGTCTACTACACGCGGAGAAAATTTGATCGAGCGAGCACGGACGGCGACAAAGAAATTCAAGTCCATGTGACCCAAGGCGTCTTCCATTTTCCGGAAGACGTAGTCGCTGGCGACTACCAAGGCACGCGTGTCGGTGTGCTGAAAGCCGACTTCGACTCGTCACTATCGTTCGCACAAAACTACGAACGCGTTAAAGACGACCACGAAAAAGCAGTGGTGATCGTATCTTCAGTTAAGATGTCGAAATCCAAGCGCAACGTGGTCGATCCCGTCGCCATCATCGAGCAGTTCGGCGCCGATACCGCGCGCTGGTTCGTGATGAGCGACTCGCCGCCTGAGCGTGACGTGGAATGGACCGCCTCGGGCGCCGAGGCGACGCATAAACATCTGGGCCGGGTCTGGATGCTGTGCGACCGCATCGCCGCGCTGCCCGCCGATCAGCCGGGCGAGGGCGACGTGGACCTCATGCGGGCCATGCACCGGGCGATTGCCGATGTGACGCAGACCATCGAGGGCTTTGCCTTCAACAAGGCCATCGCGAAACTCTACGAATTCACCAACACCCTCGGCCGCACCAAGGCCTCGGGCGCGGCGCAGAAACTGGCGATGCGGGTGCTGGCGCAGCTGATGGCGCCGATGGTGCCGCATCTGGCCGAGGATATCTGGCACCATCAGGGCGGCGCCGGTCTGGTGACGCTGGCGCCTTGGCCAAAGGCCGATCCGGCGATGCTGGTCGAGGATACGGTGACGCTGGCGGTGCAGTTCAACGGCAAGCGGCGCACGGAAATCACCGTTCCGTCCGGTTCCAGCAACGCCGAGGTTGAAAAAGCCGCGCTGGCAGACGAAGCTGTGATCCGGGGCTTGGCCGGTGCCACGCCCAAGAAGATCATCGTCGTGCCGGGGCGGATCGTGAATGTGGTTGTCTGATCGACGCGGAGTTCTGACCGGGCTGGCCGCGCTGGCGCTGGCGGGCTGCGGCCTGCGGCCCGTCTATGGCGGCGGCGGCGCAGGCCGGGCGCTGCGCGGCGCCATTCGCGCCGACGACCCGGTCAGCCGCGCCGATTTCCACTTTGTCGCCGCTCTTGAGGAGTTGCTGGGCCGACCGGAAGGCGCGCGCTTTGCCCTCGCCTATACGATTGCCACGCGAGAGGTCGGCGGGGGCGCCCTGCAGAATTTTGGCGCCACGCGGATGCAGGTCTTCGGCACGCTCGATTTCACCCTGACCGAGGGCGACGCGACGGTCGCAGAGGGCGAGATCACCAGCGAGGTGGCCTATTCGACCACCGGCACGCAATTGGCCACCCTGACCGCGGCCGAGGACGCCCGCCTGCGGCTGATGCGTATCCTCGCCGAGGGACTGGTGACGCGGCTTTATACCGAACCGGGCCTGCAAGCGGCATGAAACTGACGCCCCGCGATGCCGCCGGGTTCCTCAAACGGCCAGACCCGAGATGCCCCGGCCTGCTGATCTTTGGCGAGGACCCGATGCGGGTGGCCGAACGGCGGGTCAAGCTGATCCTCGGTCATATCGGCCCGCAGGGCGACGCGGAAATGCGGCTGACGCGCATTCCCGGCAGTGACCTGCGCCGCGATCCCGCCGCTGTCGGCGCGGCGATCAAGGCACAGGGCTTTTTCCCCGGTCCGCGCGCCGTGCTGATCGACGAAGCCAGCGACACCGCAACCGAGGCGCTGGCCAATGCGCTGGCCGACTGGGCGCCGGGCGATGCGCTGCTGGTGGTCACCGCAGGTGGGCTGGCGGCGGGGTCAAAGCTGCGCAAGCTGTTCGAGGGCGACAAGCGGGCGATGGCGCTGGCGGTCTATGACAACCCGCCCGACCGCGCCGAGATCGAGGAGATGCTGCGCGCTGAAGGCCTGAGCACCCTGCCGCCCGAATCGCTGCGCGATCTGGGCGCCTTGGCGCAGACCATCGAACCGGGCGATTTCCGCCAGACCCTGACGCGCATCGCTCTCTACAAACTGGGCGATCCGACCCCCCTGAGCCCCGCCGAAATCGCCGCGCTGGCACCGCAAAGCAGCGAGGCGGATGTCGACGACGCGCTGGCCGCGCTGGCCGAGGGGCGGGTGGGCGATCTGGCGCCGATCCTGTCACGGCTGGCGGCGCAGGGCGTGCAGCCGGTCACGGTGTTCATTCAGGCAACCCGGCATTTTCGCACCCTGCACGCGCTGGTATCGGCGCCCGGTGGCCCCGGCCAAGGTATCGAGACGCTGCGACCGCCGATCTATGGCCCGCGCCGCGACCGGATGCTGCGGCAGGCGCAGGGCTGGAGCCTCGAGCGGATCGAGGAGGCGCTGCGCGACCTGACGGCCACCGATCTGATGCTGCGCTCGTCAACCCGCGCGCCCACCCGTGCGCTGGCCGAACGCGCGCTGATCCGGCTGGCGCGGCTGGCGGGGCGGCGGTAGGGGGGCATTCTGCCCCCCTCGGCCTGACGGCCTCACCCCCCTGAGGATATTTGAAGAGCAAAGAGG
>CALESR010000330.1 GCA_937907485.1 uncultured Paracoccaceae bacterium
GGGACCGAGGCCGAATTCGTCGAGGCCAAGCTGGCCGAACGCGCCGACCGCCACACCAAACAGGGCGGCCAGCGGTATATGCTGGAGCCCAACGTCAAGGAGGGCAAGGGCGGCCTGCGCGACCTTCAGACCCTGTATTGGATCGCCAAGTATATTCACCGGGTCGCCAAGGCGGGCGAGTTGGTGGGGCTGGGGTTCTTCACCGAGGCCGAATACCAGAACTTCCGCGCCGCCGAGACGTTCCTGTGGGCCGCGCGCTGCCATCTGCACCATGTCACCGGCCGGGCCAATGACACGCTGACCTTCGATGTGCAGCCCGCCGTGGCCGAGAGGATGGGCTATACCGACCACGGTGGCCGCCGCGCGGTCGAGCATTTCATGCAGGATTTCTTTCGCCACGCCACCAAGGTGGGCGAGCTGACGCGCATCTTTCTGGTCACGCTGGAGTCGCGCCACGTCAAGCAGGCGCCGGGCCTGCTGGGCCTTTTGCGGCGGCGCAAGAAGGTCAAGGACGGCTACCGCGTCGATCTGAACCGGCTGAACATCGCCGATACGGCGAAATTCCTTGGCGATCCGCTGAACCTGCTGCGCATCTTCGAAGAGGCCCTGCGCACCGGCCTGTTGCTGCATCCCGACGCCATGCGCACCATCGCCGCCAACCTGCACCGCATCGCCGAAGTGCGCGAAGACCCCGAGGCCGTGCGCATCTTCCTCGACCTGATGCTGAAACACGGCAACCCCGAACGTGCCTTGCGGCGGATGAACGAACTGGGGGCGCTGGGCGCCTTCATGCCCGAGTTCGAGGCCATCGTGGCGATGATGCAGTTCAACGTCTACCACCACTATACGGTCGATGAGCACACCATCCAGTGCATCAGCACCCTCGCGCAGATCGAACGCGGCGAACTGGTCGAGGAACTGCCCGTCGCCTCGCGCATCCTGACCGAGGGCGTCAACCGCAAGATCCTCTATGTCGCACTGCTGCTGCATGACATCGGCAAGGGCCGCCCTGAGGACCATTCGATCCTCGGCGCGCAGATCGCCCGCCGGGTGGCGCCGCGTCTGGGGCTGAACCCTGAGGAATGCGAAACCGTCGAATGGCTGGTGCGCAACCACCTGCACATGTCGGATGTGGCGCAAAAGCGCGACATCGGCGACCCACGCACGGTGCGCGAATTCGCCAAGGCGATGAAGACCAAGAAACGGCTGGACCTGCTGACCGTGCTGACCGTCTGCGACATTCGCGGCGTCGGGCCGGGGACGTGGAACAACTGGAAGGCCATGCTGCTCAGGCAGTTGCACGCGCTGACCAGCGAGGCGCTGGAAAAGGGCGTCGAGGCGCTGAACCGCTCGGTGCGCGAGGACGAGGCCAAGCGCGCCCTGCGCGACGCCCTGCCCGATTGGCCGCGCGCCGATATGCGCGCCGAAACCGCCCGGCATTATGGCCCCTATTGGCAGGGGCTGGCGACCGATACGCATGTGGTCTTTGCCACCCTCCTGCGTGACCTCGGCGATGACGAAATCCGCATCGACCTGCATCTCGACGTGGCGCGCGACGCCACCCGCGCCTGTTTCGCGCTGGCCGACCATCCCGGCATCTTCTCGCGCCTCGCCGGGGCCTTGGCGCTGGTGGGGGCGAACATCGTCGATGCGCGCACCTATACCTCCAAGGACGGCTATGCGACCGCCGTCTTCTGGATTCAGGACGCCGAGGGCCACCCCTATGAGGAAGCCCGCCTGCCCCGCCTGCGCAAGATGATCGAACGCACCTTTGCCGGCGAGGTCGTGGCGACCGAGGCCTTCAAGGACCGCGACAAGGTGAAAAAGCGCGAACGCCAGTTCCGCGTGCCGACCAACATCGTCTTCGACAACGAAGGCTCGGATATCTACACCATCATCGAGGTCGATACCCGTGACCGCCCCGGCCTGCTCTATGACCTGACGCGCACGCTGGCGGCGAACAACATCTATATCGCCTCGGCGGTGATCGCGACCTTTGGCGTGCAGGTCGTCGACAGCTTTTACGTCAAGGACATGTTCGGGCTGAAACTGCACGCCAAATCCCGGCAGGATTCGCTGGAACGCAAACTGCGCGCCGCGATCGAGGCGGGCGAGCAGCGGGCGCAGGGATGAAACCGATCCGCCTGATCCGTGGCTTTGCCACCGTCGGTGGCTGGACGCTGGCCAGCCGGGTGCTGGGCTTTGTGCGCGACGCGTGGATTGCCGCCGTGCTGGGCACCGGCCCCGCCGCGCAGGCCTTCATCGTGGCGTTTTCCCTGCCCAACATGTTCCGCCGCTTCTTTGCCGAGGGGGCCTTCAACACCGCCTTCGTGCCGATGTTCGCCAAGAAATACGAGGCCGGCGACAATCCTGAGGATTTCGCCCGCGAGGCGATGTCCGGCCTTGCGGCGCTGGTGCTTGTGCTGGTGCTGCTGGCGCAGGTCTTCATGCCCTGGCTGGTGCTGGCGATGGCCTCGGGGTTTCAGGGCGACGAACGGTTTGATCTGTCCGTCAGCTATGGCCGCATCGCCTTTCCCTATATCCTGTTCATCTCGCTGGCGGCGCTGGCCTCGGGTGTGCTGAACGCCACCGGGCGCTTTGCCGCGGCCGCTGCGGCGCCGGTGCTGCTGAACGTCATCTTCATCGCCACGCTGGCGCTGGTGCCGCTGATGGGCTGGGACGCCGGGCTGGCGATCACCTGGGCGGTGCCGCTGGCGGGGATCGCGCAACTGGCGCTGGTCTGGGAGGCCGCGCGCCGCACCGGCATCCGCCTGATCCCCCGCCTGCCGCGCCTGACGCCTCAGATGAAGCGGCTCGCCATCGTCGCCGCGCCTGCGATGCTGGCCGGCGGCGTGGTGCAGATCAACCTGCTGGTCGGCCGTCAGGTCAGTTCCTATTTCGGCGAGGCCGTCGCTTGGCTCTATAACGCCGACCGGCTGTATCAGTTGCCGCTGGGCGTGGTGGCAATCGCCATCGGCGTGGTGCTGCTGCCGGACCTGTCGCGGCGGCTCAAGGCCGACGACACCTCGGGCGCGCAGCAATCCTTCAGCCGGGCCAGCGAATTCGCGCTGGCGCTGACCCTGCCCGCCGCCGTGGCGCTGGTGGTCGTGGCGCAGCCGATGGTCTCGGTGCTGTTCGAGCGCGGGCGCTTTGGCCCCGCCGATACCGCAGCCACCGCGCTGGCCGTCGCGGTCTATGGCCTCGGCCTGCCCGCCTTCGTGCTGCAAAAGGTGCTGCAGCCGTTGTTCTTCGCGCGCGAGGATACGCGGCGCCCCTTTCAGTATGCGCTGGTCTCGATGCTGGTGAACGCCGCGCTGGCGATCGGGCTGGCGCCGCTGATCGGCTATATCGCAGCGGCGGCGGCGACCTCGCTGGCCGCCTGGGCGATGGTCTGGCAGCTCTGGCTGGGCAGCCGCAGCATGGGCGACGCGGCGCGCTTTGACGCCCGCCTGCGCGCGCGGGCGCCGCGCATCGTGCTGGCCTCGCTGGCGATGGGCGCGGTGCTCTGGGCGGCGCATCTGCTGCTGGCGCCAATGCTGGCCACCGCGGGCTGGCGCTATCTGGGGCTGGCGCTGCTGGTGACGGCAGGTGCGGTTGGCTATTTCGCCGCCGGTGCGCTGGTCGATGTGCACCCCGAGCCGATCGCCGGCTTCAACC
>CALESR010000331.1 GCA_937907485.1 uncultured Paracoccaceae bacterium
GGCAGCGGCGCGCACGCGCGCCAGCGGCGCGGCCGGATCGCCCTCGATCACCACCAGCATGCGGTCCGATCCCAGACCGGCGGCCTCCATTGCCGCCAGCGCCTCGGTCACGTCGGCGCCGTTCGGCAGATAATCGCCATAGCGAAACCCCAGCCGCGACTGGCCCTGCAGCACCAGCAGCCCCACCAGCAACAGCGCGGCGGCCAGCGCCACCCGGCCACCGTGCCGTCCGATCCGCTGCGCCACCGGCACGAGGGCGTGAAACAGCCGACGCGCGCGCGTGTCGCGCCGGGGCACGCCCAGCAGCGCCATCAGGATCGGCGTCAGCGCCAGCACCGAGGCCAGCGTCAGCGCCATGCCCAACAGCCCGGCCCAAGCCATCGCGTTGAGCGACGGTGACGCAGGCATCAGCAACGAGGCAAAGGCGATCATCGTCGTCAGCGAGGTCAGCGCGGCGGCGGGCGCGGTCTGCGACAGCGCGCGCGCCAGGGCGGCGGGGCGGTCAGCGTCGGTTTCGACAGCGTGTCGCGCGGCAAAGAACAGATGGATGCTGTCGGAAAACGCCAGCACGATCAGCACCACCGGCAGCGCCCCCATCACCGGGTCAAAGGGCATCTGCAGCGCCCCCATCGCGCCAAAGAACCAGCCCAGCCCGACAATCGGCGGCAGGGCCACCACCACGACGCTGCGCGCATCGCGCAGCAACAGCAGTGACAGCGCCAGACAGATCACCACCGCCGCCGGAATCAGCAACTCCAGATCGCGGATCAACTCGGCGGCGATGGCGCGCTGCACTTCCGAGATCCCGACATTCGCCACGCTCAGCCCCGACACCGCACGCGCGGCCTCGGCCAGCGCGAGGGCGAGTGCCTCGCCGCCCTGACCGCGCCCCGGCACGACGGCCAGCACGGCGGCGCCCAGATCGGCCGAGATCAGTTGCGCGGCCAAGGGGTTCTGTGCCCGCATGAAGGCCAGCCGCTCGGCAGGCGGCAGCGCGGCCAGTTCCGGCCCGCTCAGCCACGCCCCCTCGCGCCCCGGTGCGGGCAAGGCGGCCAGACTGATGACCTGCTCGACCCCCTCGACGAACTGCAATTCGAGGATCAACGTTTCGAAATCGGCCAGCGCCTCGTCCGAGCCAAAGCCGCCCGACGCACGCACCAGCAACACCTCCTCGGCGCGGATCGGCGAGAACCGTGTCTCATAGGCCCGCATCGCCTGCGCGCTGGGCGTCTGGTCGCCGATCAGGCCCGACAGGTCGACCTCGATCTTCAACAGGCTGGCCTGCCAGAGGGCCAGCGCGGTGACCAGCGCCAGCAACAGCCCCGGCACCACGGGCCGCGCCAGCAGCGCCGCAAAGAGCCGCGCCGGACCAGCGCCCCCGCCCGCGTTTTCCTGATGTGTCAAGCCTGTCTGCATGGCCGGGACATTAGCACGCGCGCCAGCCTCGGCAAGCGGGGCCTTGCCGCAACGCCCGCCCAAATGCTAGCGCAGGGAAAACACAAAGGAATGCTGATGATCCTGCGCGATCGCCCCGATGGCACGAGGGTCAGGGACTTGCCCCGCCTGCGCCGCATCATGCCCTTCATCATGCCGCGCCGGTCGGATGCCGTGGTCTATTTCGAACAGGTGATCGATCTGGGCGCGACGCAGGACTATCTGGCGCGCTGGAATGCCGATCCGGCGCGGCCCCGCCTGACCCTGTTCCATATCCTGCTCGCGGCCGGGGCGCGCACGCTGCACCAGCGCCCCCGGCTGAACCGCTTTGTCGCCGGGCGGCGGCTGTGGCAGCGCAATACGGTCGAGATGTCCGTCTCGGTCATCAAGGCCAAGGACGACGACGCCAGACTGACCGTGGTCAAGCAGGAGTTTCCGGCCGGGCAGGGGCTGGCCGCCACCCGCACCCGCATCGAAGAGGCCACCGCCAATGGCCGCAGCCACCGGCCCACGGCCTCGGAGGTCGAGGTCGATCTGGTCACCCGCCTGCCGCGGTTCGTGTTGTCGTTTCTGGTGGCGCTGCAGCGTTGGGCCGACCACTGGAACCTGCTGCCCGCCAGCCTGATCCGCAACGACCCGCTCTATTCCTCGTTGATGGTGACGAATCTGGGCTCCATCGGCATCGATGCCGCGTGGCACCACATGTATGAACACGGCACGCTGTCGATCTTCGTGGCGATGGGCAAGGCGGGGCCAATGCCCTTTGTCACCGAGGACGGGGGGCTGGCGGTGCGCTCCGGGCTGAAGCTGTGCTATGCCTTTGACGAGAGGGTCGCGGACGGGTATTACGCCGCGCGCTCGCTCGACTTGCTGCAATCGCTGGTCGAACAGCCCTGGTTGCTGGAGACCGCCGAGGACAACGGTCCGGGCGCCTCAGATCAGGCGTGAATGCGCGCCAGCGCCCGCATCAGGTCGGCGCGCAAATCGTCAAAGGGGCGGGTCGCGGTCTCGCCCGGCTTGCCGATCAGCACATAATCCCAGCCGGGCTGGCCATGCTGGCGCAGGATGTCATGCGCAAGGGCGCGCAGCCGACGTTTCGCCCGGTTGCGCGCGACGGCATTGCCGACTTTCTTGGAGCAGGTAAAGCCGACGCGAATGCCCTCGGCGGGCTCGGCCTCGGCGCGCAGCCGGGCTTGCAGCAGAAAGCCCGCCACGGGGGCGCGGCGGGCACGGGCGGCGGCCAGGAATTCGCTGCGATGCTTCAGAACCTGCAGGCATGACAAAACCGCCGGGCCTGCCTGTTCGCCAGCATCAGGGCTGGTTAGGGGCGCATCCGGCGGCGTCATTGCATTGCCTTTAGCCTGGACCTTGAGGCGTCGCCTCAGGCGCAGAGGTTCTTGCGGCCGCGCGCACGGCGGGCGTTCAGGACGCGCTGGCCGCCCTTGGTGGCCATGCGGGCACGGAAACCATGGCGCTTCTTGCGAACCAGGTTCGAGGGCTGATAGGTGCGTTTCATCGCTCCGGTCCTTTTGTCTTGGCCCGATTCCCGGATTGGAAGTCGAGGGCACACATTCTGAAGGCAGGGCAATAGCCGCCCCTGCAGGGCAAGTCAACCAAGCCCGGCGCCCCAAGCCGAAAAAAGACGCGCGCTGCCGGGGCTTGTCATCGGGCGGATGCGAGCCACAGTGTAACAGGGGCGTCCCTGTCGCCGTAATGCCCGAAAAGGACCGAAACGCCCATGCCCGATGCCCTGCGCCGCTGGTTGCCCCTGATCCTGATCGCGCTGGGCGCCCTGCTGGGGCTGGTGCTGTTGCGCGAGTCTCTGAGCTTTGAGTCGCTGGCGCAGAACCGGGCGGCGCTGGTCGCCTTTCACCAGGCGCATCCGCTGACCATGCCGCTGCTGTTCATCGGGGCCTATGCGCTGATCGTGGCCTTCTCGGTGCCGGGCGCCATCTGGGTCACTCTGACCGGCGGCTTTCTGTTCGGGGTGTTTCCCGGCGCCCTCTATAATGTCACCGGCGCCACGCTGGGGGCAGTGGCGCTGTTCCTCGCCGTGCGGGCCGGGCTGGGCGAGGGGATGCGCCGCCGAATCGAGGCCAGCGACGGTGCCGTGCGGCGGCTGTCCGACGGCATCCGCGCGAACGAAGTGCCGGTCTTGCTGACGATGCGGCTGGTGCCGGTGGTGCCCTTCTTCATCGCCAACCTGATTCCCGCCTTTCTGGGTGTCGCCACCTGGCGCTTTGCCTGGACGACGGCGCTAGGCATCCTGCCGGGGGGCCTCGTCTTTACGTCGGTCGGTGCCGGGCTGGGCGAGGTGCTGGCGCGCGGCGAGGCGCCCGATCTGGGGGTGATCTTTCAACCGCATGTGATGGGGCCGCTGCTGGGTCTTGCAGCGCTGTCGGCGCTGCCCGCTGTCTTGAAACGCCTGCGGAGGGGCTGAGATGATCGAAACGGACATTTGCGTGATCGGCGCGGGCTCGGGCGGGTTGTCGGTGGCGGCAGGGGCAGCGCAAATGGGCGCGCGAGTCGTGCTGATCGAAGGGCACAAGATGGGCGGCGACTGCCTGAACTATGGCTGCGTGCCGTCCAAGGCCCTGCTGGCGGCGGGCAAGGCGGCCGCCGCGCAGCGCCGTGCTTTTGGCGGGGTGGCGGCCGGGGCGCCGCAGATCGATTACGCCGCGGCCAAGGACCATGTCGCCCAGGTGATCGCCCACATCGAACCCCATGATTCGCAAGAGCGATTCGAGGGGTTGGGCGTGACGGTGATCCGCGACTGGGCGCGCTTTACCGGCCCGCGCGAGGTGCAGGCAGGGGGCCAGACCATCCGTGCGCGCCGCTTTGTCATCGCCACCGGCTCGCGCCCCTTTATCCCGCCGATTCCCGGCGTTCACGACGTGCCCTTTCTGACCAACGAGACGATCTTTGATCTGCGCGAGGCGCCGGGGCACCTGCTGGTGATCGGCGGCGGCCCGATCGGGCTGGAGATGGCGCAGGCGCATCGGCGGCTGGGCTGCCGGGTGACGGTGATCGAGGGTGCGTCGGCGCTTGGCCGCGACGACCCCGAGGCCGCCGCGCTGGTGCTGGCAAAGCTGCGCGCCGAGGGCGTCGAGATCATCGAGCAGGCACCAGTGCAGCGGATCGGTGGCCGCGCCGGGGCGATCGAGGTCGAGGTCGCGGGCGGCACACTTTTTCTGGGCACGCATCTCTTGGTCGCGGTGGGGCGGCAGCCCGCGCTAGACCGGCTGGGGCTGCAGGCGGCAGGCATCGAAACCGAACGCGGCGCGGTCAAGGTCGATGACCGGCTGCGCAGCACCAACCGCCGGGTCTATGCCATCGGCGACGCGGCCGGGCGCGGGCAGTTCACCCATGTCGCCGGCTATCAGGCCGGCGTGGTGATCCGCGCGCTGCTCTTCGCGCTGCCCGCCCGGGTGCGCGCAGACCACATCCCGCGCGTCACCTACACCGATCCCGAACTGGCGCAGGTCGGCCTGACCGAATCCGAGGCCCGCGCCCGGCATGGAGCGGCGCTGACCGTGCTGAGACTGGGGTTCGACGCCAATGACCGCGCGCTGGCCGAGGGGCACGGCGAGGGCCTCATCAAGCTGATGGTGCACAAGGGGCGGCCGGTCGGCGTCACCATCGCCGGGCCCGGCGCGGGCGAAATGATCGGCCTCTGGTCGCTCGCCCTCGCCAATCGGCTGAAGCTGGGCGCGATTGCCGCGACGGTTTTCCCGTATCCGACGCTGCAAGAGCTTTCCAAACGGATCGCTGGCGCCTATTTTACCCCGAAACTGTTTGATAATCCTTTGATCAAGCGGGTTGTTCGGGGCGTGCAGCGCTGGATTCCCTGACAGCCCCACCCACAGGTCGGGCATGTTCTTTCGGACGCTTTCGGGCCGATTCCTGCTGTTGACACTGATCTTCGTCCTTCTGGCCGAGGTGCTCGTCTTTGTGCCCGCGGTCGCCCGCTTTCGCGAGGATTACCTGCTGACCCGTCTGGAGCGCGCGCAGATTGCCGCGCTGGCGCTCCTGGCCTCGGACGGGCAGATTTCCGACAAGCTGGCCGAGGAACTGCTGGCCACCGCCGGGGTCTATAACGTCGTGCTGCGGCGCGATGCGGTGCGCGAACTGGTGCTGTCCTCGCCGGTGCCGGGGCCTGCGGTGGCGACCTATGACCTGCGCGACAGCCAGCCCTTGACGATGATGCGCGACGGTCTGGCCTCGCTCTTTGCGCCTGATGGCACCATCGTCCGGCTGATCGGCGACCCGGTGCAAGAGGCCGGTCTGCTGATCGAAGTCACGATGAACGCCGACCCGCTGCGCGATTCGTTGCGCGACTATGCCCGGCGTATCCTGCTGATCTCGGGAATGATTACACTGGCCATTGCGGCGCTGCTGTTTGGCTCGGTGCGTTATCTGATCGTGCGGCCGATCCGCGGCGTCATGGCCTCGATGTCGGCCTATGCCAAGGCGCCGGAGGACGCGCGCCGCATCATCGCCCCGGCCTCGCGCGTGACCGAATTGCGCGCCGCGGAAGAGGCCCTGCAGCACATGCAAGAGGATCTCACAGCCGCCCTGCGGCAAAAGGAGCGTCTGGCGCAACTGGGCGGTGCCGTGGCGCGCATCAGCCATGACCTGCGCAACATTCTGGCCACCGCCTCGCTGGTCGCCGACCGGATGGAGGGCTCGTCCGACCCTGCCGTCACTCGCGCCGCGCCGAAACTGCTCAACTCGCTGTCGCGCGCGGTGAACCTGTGCGAGGCGACGCTGGCCTTCGGCAAGGCCGAGGAACCGCCGCCGCGCCTGACCCAGTTCACCCTGCGCCCGATGGTCGAGGATCTGGTCGACAGCGAAAGATTGGCCTGCGCCGGGGGCGATTGCCCGGTCGAGCTGTTGATCGACGTTCCGCCGACGCTGACCCTGCGCGCCGATCACGAGCAGATCTTTCGCGTGCTGAGCAACCTCGTGCGCAACGCCCGGCAGGCGATCGAGGCCACGGGCAAGCCCGGCTCGGTCGAGGTCAGCGCCCGCGACCTTGATGACGCGACGATCATCCGTGTCATCGACACCGGCCCCGGCCTGCCCGCGCGCGCAAAAGAGAACCTGTTTGCCGCGTTTCAGGGCGGCGCACGCAAGGGCGGCACCGGTCTGGGGTTGGTGATCGCTGCCGAACTGGTGCGCGGTCACGGTGGGCGGTTGGACCTCGTGCGGTCCGACGCCGAAGGCACCGAATTCTGCCTGACCCTGCCGCACGGCGCGTGAAAGCGCCGCCGCGCACCCGGCAAAAAACCTTGCGCGATTCTCGCAGGCCCCCCTTGCGTTGCCCGAAAGACGGCGATAGATCACCCCCCACAGCGCGCCCGTAGCTCAGCTGGATAGAGCATCAGACTACGAATCTGAGGGTCGGACGTTCGAATCGTTCCGGGCGCGCCAGTTACTCCAAGGACTTAGGTGGGAATCGGTCAAGGCTTGCCTTGGCCTTACTGCCACTTGGCTACCACCGGGGCTGCACCCCTTGCTGTCCACCCACATGGTGCGCCAACCCGGACCGCCGACTTAATCGCGGGTTTCGAACACCAGTTCGGGCAAGACCACCTCCCAGGCGTCGCGGCGGAGCGGGTGGTTATACTCCTGATCCCATCTTGGCGCCGCCAGTGCAGGATGGCCGCGACCTCGCCTCGCACGACTAATTCGCCGTCGGGCGGTTCAAATGCCCGGGCCAGCCGGGCAAGGGTTTGGCCTTTGGCGTTGTCGATCCGCCAGCGATCGCCGTCGCGGATCAGTTGGACGGGGTCGCCGGGGCGCGTTGCGGCAATTGCGGCCAGCGACGGATCACCCGACCGCAGACGCCCGGCAAAGGACAGGTCCACCAGTTTCGCGTCGGGCGGCACACAACGCAGGCGCGCACGCGGCAGGGTGGCGGTGTCGGGATAGGGCAGCATTTCCTTGGCGGACAAAGGCATCGGAGCCGTCAGTCAGGACGGTCAGGGTCGAGCGCGCCCGGGTCATGGCGCAGCGCGTCGAAGTCATCGTCGCTGACGCCACGCAGGATCAGGTCGAAGTCATCGGCCAGCAGCCCCGCGATCTCGGCGCGCAAGGCCGCCTCATCCCACTCCCCCATCACGGTGAGCTTGTTGTCCTTGATCCGTGGTTCCGCACGTCTCGCCCGCGTAGCCATCCCTATGGATCCTCGCAGGCCTGCATTGGCAAGTTGACGCGTTCGAAAGGGGCGCTGTCACATCTGCAAGGCCCGTCGGCGGAGCCAAGAATTGTTTCGAGGTGTTGAGCAATTTTGGTGGACCGCTCCTATCAGGTTGCTAGCCTTCTCCCAATGGCGATTGCGGTGATCGGGGTGCAGGGTATGGTTGTGGCTGAGTGGCGCAGGGAACTTCGGGGTTTGGCGGGTTGTTGGGGGCGGAGGCGTGAGGGCCACGAGGCCGGGGCTGATCGGGCGCCCGCCGCAACCGGCGATCTGGGGGTTTTGGGGGCGGTGTTTGGCGCCGATGGGGATGGAAGGCTGCTCGGTGGAAAGTGCTAGCGATGCGCGGTAAGGCAGGAGTATTAGTGATAGATTTCAGCGAAAAAAAATTGAGCGAATGATGAATACCCGCTGGAGCTATTTGGTCCAGTTGTCTTCTATAATTCCAGGATTCGGCAGGCTAGAAGCAACGGCCTTCGTTTGTATGTGCCCGCATTTGAGGAGTCTTCGAGCGTGGCGGCAAGTGATAAAAGCCTGAGCTTCATTCCATATCGCCAAGACGAATCATCGGAGCACCTTAGGGCGGTCAACCGGTTCTCATATTGGTTCGTGTCACTTGGGGGAGGAGCGGTGCTCGCCCTGGGTATTGCATTCTGGTATCTTGATTTCAATTTGCATAGCTTTATAATTGTGAAGCCAAATAATCCTCTCGTTCTGGGCATTCAAAGAAGATACGAGTATGTATCACAACTTGGGGTTGCTTCTGGAAGCGTCTTCTTGGTCAGTGCATTGGCCTTTCTCCCTCTTCAAATTGTAGGCGTGTTCGGCTTGTTCCGAATATACAGCAGAAAAATTCTGCGCCGACATCTTGGGAAGGCGTTCAACCCACGGCAGTTTTTAGGGGTGGCGATCGCAATATCGATTTACATACTCCTCTATGGCGTCTGCTTGCATTTTGATATCGCTAGCTTTGGAACGGAAAGTCATGCAAGAGACTTTATTTTCTCCCAACCCGCGTATGCGTTTTTTTTCTCAATGTGTTGCTTTGTAATGTCGGTTTGCCTGATGAATATCGTAGCAATCTCCATTAAGATTATGGGAGGGGGAAAAGAAAGCGTCTAAGTCAATAGACAATTATCCGAATGAAAGAGAAGGTAACGCGGTTTCCCACAGCCCAGGCGTCGATGTCGGCAACCCAACTGATGAGCGGGACTACTCCGGCAATGGGAAAAAACAATAGATGGAAGCCAAAATAGTAGTGTTGACCGCTACGGTGGCCACGGTGTCATAAGCAACAACGATTATTGTCAGTCTTCTTGGAGTATCCTGAGTTCGAAAAATCAAAAGCCTAACGAGCCAGAAGATATTGGCATTCCATTTCCGGGGTCTCTCGCAATTGCATCAACGACAGGTTATATCCAAATTGCCCTGGTTAACGGTGATCTCCTGGCGGTATCCAGGAGAGTTGGGTTGGTCGGGGCGTTAACTGCAGGGATTGTCGACGTTGTTGACGCAGTGCGGAACGGCGACGCGGCAGACGTCATTACGCAAAGCAGCGGAATCATTGGGGGATTGGTTAGGGGAGCGCTTACAGGGCTTGCTGCGACATGGTACTTTGGCCCTGGAGCGGTGGTTGGGGTAATAGCTGGAGGGATTGTTGGATCGTTGGCCGGTGAACTTACTGTCGAAACTACAGTCGGCTTCATTGGAGAAGCCCTGTTCGACCGACCGGGAATTCGAGACACAACGATCTGGTACGACAATGGCGATGGCACGATAACAGAAAGTCATTTCAGTTCCGATACTTCCGTTTTTGTCGGTGGGGAGCGGGTTGAGACTTACCGCGTTGACACGGTCATTCGCGGTGCTGAGTCTGGAAGACGCGTTGAGAGCAGCGTTGAGCGACATCTTTCGTTGAGGCCTGGACAATCTGCACGCGACTACTTTGAAAACCTTGAAGAGCACTATCGCGAAAATGAAAGCGAGTATGTCGGAGTTGGTCGGTACACTGCCGATGGGCATCGGTCCACTCGATCTCTGAATCCAGTTGACCCCATCCTCTTCGACCTCGACGGCAATGGCCTTTCCATCACCGAACTCGCCCAGTCCAGCCAAATTGTCGATGGCGGGGGCGGGCTCATACACCGGACGCCTGGGCTGTGACGGGGGACGGGGTGTTGCTTTATGACGTCTCGGGCGACGGGCAGATCAGCGAGCGGCGCGAGTATGTGTTCACCGACTGGGCCCCGGGCGCGACCAGCGATCTCGAGGCCTTGCGGGCGGTGTTTGGCGCCGATGGGGATGGAAGGCTGACGGCGGCGGATGGCGCATTCGGCAGTTTCAAGGTCATGGCGACCAAGGCGGACGGCACGAGTGAGGCCAAGACGCTTGCGCAACTCGGAATTACCGGGATCGATTTGAGGGGCGACGCGACGCAGATCAAATTGCCCGATGGCTCGGTGATCACCGGCAAGACGACCTTCACCCGCACGAACGGCATCACCGGCGCGGTCGGCGACATGGTCCTGATGGCCGAGGGTGAGGCATACCGGAAGAGAGGCGCGATTCGCGCTGCCCGTTGCAAAGTTATCGAGTTGACGCCAACAAGGTTCTTGTCAATAAAACATATGCGACCGACCCAGGTACATAACGCTATCGGGGAATGTTAGATGTACTCCCTTTCTTACTACCTCGCGAGATCAATACCAATAGCTTATGATGCTCTTGTATGGGTAATTGGTCTCTTTGGAACATTCGTTGGGGATCGGGATGTGGCATCGTTCCTTTCATCCAATGGATTGAGAGTGAGGATGCGAATAAACATATTTACCGGACATGAGGCGATGTATCTGTCGAGAGATTTAAGAACATTCAATAAATTGAATTCATATGACGTTTTGGCATTTTATCGTATTGGTGTGTCCAACGGCGATTGGTCACGCCTCGTGGGGCGCTGTGTGTATGAAGAAATCCCAATAGACGGCGGCGCCACTTGCGAATCCTGATGGGATTCGGGAAGGGTCATTGTTCGATATGAACATCAGATTTTTTCAATGCTTCGATCGGATGTAATTGAGGCAAATCGAGTTCTCTTGATAAATGGAGAAAAGGTCAGGACAAATGATATGTAGTCTCGGCTGCATTCAATCCTCGCCTCAGTTTTTAGCGAAACATCCGTTCTGTCGGAAGCGTTTTGCAAACGACGTCTGGTTTCCAGTGGGCGACTGTTGGGGCGAAAGCAGAGGCGGTGCGAGGCAGACGTTGGTATCGTAGTAGCCCCACTGTCGGCCCCGGGGCGGGTCCACCGAACCATAGGTCGCCATCACAAGTGGCGGGAATCGGGCCTTCGCTGCATTCTGAGCCAAAGTCCGTTGTGCGGACGGAGCGGTCTTTTCTGGGACTGCGCCAATTGCTTTTTCGTACGTCGATCCGCCACGTCACAAGATCCCAAGTCTTACACGACAGTTATTCGGGGCAATTCGGCAAGTGGTCCTCTTGCGAAAAGATGGGCATCAATTGCCTGTCGTATTCTGGCCAGCGCTGTCATTGATGACGCAGTCAAGCTGTCGTAGGCCTGAAAATCATGCGGCATGTCCGGCCATAGATCGAGGATCACATCGGCGCCTTTCCCTTTTTGAACCCGCGCAAATTCGACGATCATGTCGCGCAACACTTCGCGCCCGCCGGCCTGCAAATACAGGGGGGCAAGACCGCTGTAATCGAAACTGATAGGAGACAGGGCATCGCGCCCGAATGCCTGATCGGGATCGAGCCAGCGGCCGAATTGGAGCGCCATCCAACCCTGCACGAGATCGGTGGCGTCATTGTCGCGCAGGCTTGCACCCCGGTCGCCGATGTCAGTCCAGGGGCAAAGCCCGATACACAGTGCAGGCTGCGGTTTGCCGTGATCCTTGAGCGCCTGAAGCAACATCAACGCCATGTGCCCACCCGCGCTGTCGCCAATCACGACAATCCTTTCCGCGGGCGTTTCTGCCGTCAGATGATCCCACGCGGCCATGGCGTCCAGGGCCTGTGCAGGATGGGGGTGCTCCGGCGTCAGGCGGTAGTCGGGCGCAAACACTCTGGCGCCGGTGTGGTGCGACAGCATCCGTGCGAAACGGTCGCTCACCCCGCCGTGGAAGGTATAGCCGCCGCCGTGGAAATACAGCAGGACCGCCTCGCTGTCGCAGTGCCTTGGGCCATACCACCGTCCGTTGATCCCCTGCGAAACGGTGGAGGTGACGTCGTAGACATCATCCGTCTGCGTCTGAACGCTATCGAACAAACTGCGCCCCTGCGCGATGTCACTATGGCGCATCGCCGCCGTAAACTGGTGGCGGACAAATCGGATGCCGGTTTCCATGTTGGCGTCCCAATCCTCGGCCATCTTGCGCCCGAACGCGTGCCGTATCGACGTTGCGATTGCGATCTGGCTGAGTTTGGCGAGGCTGCGCAGGCGAAGTGAGAGCGGACCTGAATAGACCAATTTGACCATGTTGATTTCCTCATTGGTGGATTTGGTCTTCGTTGCCTCGAACGGCGTTGGGAATATAGAAAGATTGCGTCATGAGGAGACCGGCATGCCGCCAATCTCAAAGCTGTTCCTGCCGCCGCCCAGCCTCTCGGGATGCCTTATGGCGGGGATCTTCCGCGATACACGGGGGACGGATTTGTCGGCTGCGGACAGGCTGAACCATTTTCCGGCCTCGCCGATTGTTGCGATCACACT
The DNA here is from genome assembly GCA_937907485.1 of uncultured Paracoccaceae bacterium. Lineage (GTDB taxonomy): Bacteria > Pseudomonadota > Alphaproteobacteria > Rhodobacterales > Rhodobacteraceae > Pararhodobacter. The sequence goes on from CALESR010000331.1 coordinate 12,363, forward strand.
CGTTCAACACGGCACGCTGCGCATTCTGCCGTCGGAAACCGGCTGGCGATCCGCCTCGGAGGCTCCGAGCCTTCCACGGTCATTCGTAATGGCGCCGCAGGATGTGCCGGTGACCAGTTGGTCCGAGGGGAGCGTCGTTGCCTTGACGGTCGGGGTCTATCCAGACGCGTGGCGCAGGCTCGGGGGCGATGAAGGCTATCAAACAATCTTGTCCATTTTTGATGAGGCTTTGGCAAACTTTGGTGCCGAAAGCGACGCCACCGACGGATGGGACAGGTTCTGCACAACACTGGAAAGCAGTTGGCGCATGGCGCGCCCGCAGGGTTGGGAGCCGGTCACTCGCGTGGCGGACTGGTCCAAGGCGCTCGCGACGCGGGCCGCGCTTTCGGGCGGCGGGCGCAGCCTTCGCAGCATCGAACGCAGGATCATGCGCTATTCAGGACACACGCGACGCAACCTGGCCTTCTTTTCGGCAATTGAAAAGCTCCATGAATGCGCTACGAACGCGGCGGGGCGACCGTTGGCGGAAATCGCGATCGACGTGGGGTATTCCGACCAGTCCCACATGGGGCGCGCGGTCCGCCGCGCGACGGGGTTCTCTCCGGCCCGGCTCAATCGAGCGATCGAGACCGAGGAGCCTTTTTGGTGCTATCGCCTTCTTGGTGAACGCTTCTGAGCGCTGCTCGATTGCGGACATTCGAAATTCGTGCCGTTTCGTGCAGGAAGGGGCCAAAGCCGCCGCTCGCCGCGATGCCCCCCAACGCCCGGTTTAGGCCGGGCACGAACCAAAGGTCGCGCAGGGCGGAAAGGGGACGTTTGCAGATCGCTCCCAATGCCACGAAAAGACGTGAGTTCAGGCGTTCGCTCGTGAGTCTGCGATTGGTTTGGCTGAGGCAAGTTTGGGATGGGGCGACCGTACTTTGTCACGCGACAGGAAACCAACGGGACTTCAATGGTCAGTGGGTCGCGATTGCACACGTGGCGAGCCCATCGACGACCGCGCATCCAGTATTCTGGGATAGGTCTCTGGTCAGTCCTCGGGTCGAGCATTCACGCCAAGGCGTCCGGCCAAGGGCTTGAATCAGCAGCGCGCATCAGGTGTTGCGTCAGGTCGACCATTAGGTTGGCCTTAAGGTTCTGCAGGGCAAGATCATCCCACAGGTTCTCGATCTCGCCGGGATCGGCGTTCAGGTCATAGAGCTCGCCCCACGTCTGATCCTGATACACCGTCAAGCGGTGCTGGGCCGTCACCAGAGTTCGGACTCGGGGAGGAGCATCGAAACCCAGCGAGATGCGGTTGCCTTCGTCTTCGATCATCACGGATCCCGGACCGCTGCCGCCGTACAAGTCCCGGCCCTGCATCCACCACGTGGGCCCGACCCCGGCGCGTGCCAGTATGGTTGGGGCGAGGTCGATGCCCGTGCCCAGCCGGTTGGTGCGGCGCGGCAAGGGATCAGCAGGGTCCGCCCAGATCAGCGGGACACGGATGGTTGACTGGTAGTGCATCGGACCCTTCAGGATCATGCCGTGATCGCCGAGGAAATCGCCATGATCCGAGGTGAAGATCACGACGGTGTCCTCGTCAAGGCCGCTGGCCTTGAGCTGATCCAGCAGGCTGCCGACCGCGTTGTCGATCAACGCGATCATGCCGCAGGTCAGTGCCATCGCCTCGCGCGCCTGTTGTTCGTTGACCAGAGCGGCGCCATAGGCCGCCTTGCCCAGTGTGCTGTTTTCGCGCAGCCAGCGCATGTGGGGCGGTGGATTGGCAGACCTTCGATGAAAACTCTCGGGCAGCACCATGTCCTCGGGGGCATACAAGTCCCAATAGCGGCCGGGCGGCGCAAAGGGATGGTGCGGATCAGGAAACGAGACGAAGGCAAAGAACGGCGTCTGATGCCGTTCGGGGGCGGCAAGAAACGCCTTGGCGCGGTCGCGGATCCAGAAGGTGGAATGCTGCGCTTCGGGGATCGCGGTGCGGATGGCCTGCGGGCAGGTGTATTGGTGGGGCAATTGATGCTTGGGCCCGCGCAGTGCCTCGGGGTCGTCCAACGCCACGCGCTGGGCGAACAGATGATCGGCGCCCGCGTCGTCGCCATGGCCCATCGTCAGATCGACATGTGAAAAACCGTAATATGGCAGGTCCAGTGCCGCGCGCCCCTTGGCCTCCCACGACGAGCTTTTTTCTTGAACGTAGTTCCCTGCAGGCCGCCGCCGGGCGTTGGCCAAGGGGCCGCCGCCCGCCGGATTAGCGCCCACCTCCGGCGCCCCCTCCAAGGTACATTGCAGGTGGCATTTGCCGATCAGCGCCGTGTCATAGCCGGCCGCGCGCAGGCAATCGACGAAGGTATTGGCCTCCAACGGCAGGGGAATGCCATTGTGCCGCACGCCGGAAACGGAGGAATTGCGCCCGGTCAGGATTGCCGCGCGGTTCGGCATGCAGACCGGGTTCGCGACATGAAAACGGTCGAACATCGTGCCGCGCGCGGCGATCCGGTCGATGTTGGGGGTGCGCAGGACGGGGTGCCCGGCGCATCCGAGGTAGTCCGCCCGATGCTGGTCGGTCACGATGAAGAGAAAGTTCACCATCAGCCGGACCCATCCCTGCGCGCCCGCAACCGGCTGCCGAGGCTGCCAAGGATCAGCACCAGCATCACGACCAGCAGCACCGCACTGATCGGCCGGGTGACAAAGGTCGAGATGTCGCCACCGGCCGCGCCGATGGCCTGACGGGTCCGTGCCTCAAAGATCGGCCCCAGCACCACGCCCAGAATGATCGGCACCATCGGCACCCGCGCGCGTCTGAGCGCGAAGCCCAGCAGGCCGAAGATCACTGCAAGCACGCAATCGGTGATGCGGTAGTTTGCCGAATAGGTGCCCGCCATGCCAAAGCACAGCACTGCGATGCCCCGCATCCGGTCGTCGAGCCGGGTGACCATCGCGATCCATTTGGTGCCGATCAGCAGAATTCCGACGATGACGAAATTCATCAGGAACAGCGACAGGTAGAGTCCCGACACGAAATCCGCGTGTTCGACAAAAAGCGACGGGCCGGGGTCGACATTGTGCACCGTGAACACCGCCAGCATCATCGCCGTCAGCACCTCGCCCGGAATACCCAGCGCCAGCAGGGGCACCAGCGCGGCGGCGGGCACCGCGTTGTTGGCTGTCTCGGAGGCGATGATCCCCTCGGGGGCGCCCTTGCCGAACAACTCGGGCGTTTTCGAATGGTGACGCGCCGTGGCGTAGGAGAAGAACTGCGCCAGAAACTCGCCCACGCCGGGCAGAAGTCCCATCACCAGACCGATCAGCGAGGATCG
>CALESR010000332.1 GCA_937907485.1 uncultured Paracoccaceae bacterium
ACCCTCCTGCGCGGCTCACAGACCGCCAACCACCAGGGCATCCTCGCGCCCCTCGCGGGCGGTGCGGGCCTCGCGGGCAAGGCGTTCGGCGGCGGCCGCCAGCGTCACCGCCTCGGCCAGCGAGGATTGCACCAGCGCGCGGGCCTGCGCGGCCTCACGCCAGCGGCGGAACAGGATCATCCCCTCGGAGCGGCGCAGATCGACACCGATCTCGCGATAGCGCGCCGCCTGCCTGGCCTGCCGCGCCAGCACCGCCAGTTGCTGCGCCAGCGCCTCCACAGTGTCGCCGACGCGCGCCAGGTTGGCTTCGGTGGCGTTGAGCCGCAGTTCGGCCTCGTGCCGACGCTGATAGAGGCCTGAAATCCCGGCCGCCTCTTCCAGCACGCGGCGCCGCGCCTTGGGCTTGGCATTGATGAGCTCGGAAATCTGCCCCTGCCGCACCAGCGCCGGCGAATGCGCGCCGGTCGAGGCATCGGCAAACAGCATCTGCACGTCGCGGGCGCGGACCTCCTTGCCGTTGACCTTATAGGCCGAACCGGCGTCGCGTGTGATCCGGCGCGAGACGTCCAGTGTGTCGGACTCGTTGAACCCGGCCGGAGCGAGGCGGTCCGAGTTGTCGACTGTCAGTGCCACCTCGGCAAAGGCGCGGGCGCCACGCGTGCGGGTGCCGGCAAAGACGACATCCTCCATCCCGGCGCCGCGCATCGCGGTAGGGCGGTTTTCGCCCATCACCCAGCGCAGCGCCTCGAGCAGGTTCGACTTGCCGCAGCCATTGGGCCCGACGACGCCGGTCAGCCCCTCGCGGATCACCAGTTCGGTGGGGTCCACGAAGCTTTTGAAACCGTTGAGGCGCAGGCGGGTAAAGTGCAAGGGGGGTCTCCGTCGGACCGCAGGAGTGTCTTGCGGGACAGCGACTGAGTCAAGCAAGGCTCGCCGGATGTGGCGGATGATCGCGCATTATCCACAAGATATTGCGGCTTGACCGGGACAACGCGGCGGTGAACCCTGCGCGGCAGGAGGCCCGTCATGCCCGTCAGAACCCGCGCCGATTCCCCCCGCAGCCCAGAGGCCAGCGCGCTTTTGCACGCCTCGCACGCATATTCCGCCAGCCTTTATGCGCCAGAAGACAATTTTGTCCTGTCGATCGACGACCTCTGCGCGCCCGACATACGCTTTTTTACCGCCGTGCTGGACGGGCGGGTCATCGGCACCGCCGCGCTGGCGTTGCGCGAGGGCTATGGCGAGGTCAAATCGATGTTCGTCGCGCCCGAGGCACGAGGTCATGGCGCGGTGGATGCGCTGCTGCACCGGCTGGTTGCCGAATCGCTGGCGTTGGGCCTGCCGTTGTTGCGGCTGGAGACCGGGCCGCTGAACCATGCCGCGATGCGGGTCTATGCGCGTCACGGATTTGTGCCCTGCGGGCGGTTTGGCGATTATCCCGGCGGCCCGGCCTCGGTTTTCATGCAGCGCGCCGTGCCGGCGCTGCGGCGGATGGCGCCGGATGAGGACATGCGCCCGGTCCACGCGCTGCTGACCGGGGCGTTTGCCTATATGGACCAGGTGATCGACCCGCCCTCGTCGATGAACCGCATGACGCCGCGCGATCTGGCAGAGGAGGCCGGGTGCGCCGAACTCTGGGTTGTCGAAGGTCCGCTGGCCTGCATGATCCTGACGATCAAGGGCGAGACACTTTACCTGGGCAAGCTGGCGGTGGCCGATGACTGGCGCGGCAGCGGGCTGGTGCGGGTG
>CALESR010000333.1 GCA_937907485.1 uncultured Paracoccaceae bacterium
CCGCCGAGGCGCGCGACAGTTTCCGGCGGATCGGCGCGCAGAGCCTGACGCAGGAGACCTGGTTGTCGGCGGAACTGGCCCGGCTGGATGCGCTGATCGCCTTGCAGGAGGGCGCGTCGCCTGAGGGGGTGCGCACCGGGCTGGTGCAGGCGCTGGCGCTGGCGCAGCGGCAAGGCGCGCCGCTGTTCGCGCGCAAGATCACCGAGGCGTTGCAGCGCCTGTGATCCGCGCGCGCGCCGTCTGCGCCACGGCGGGCAGGCCCAGCCCGTCATAGACCTGCGCCAGCAGCCGGTTCAGCGGGATACCGTCAGGGTCGAAGCCGCGCCGCAGTTCCAGCACCTGTTGCGCGGCAGACAGATCGCCCGCGCGCAGCAAGGCGTCCAGATGGATCTGTTCGAAGAAATCGCGCTGCGCATGCGAGCCGCCGATCTCGCGCATGCGGGGCAAGGCCCGGCCCAGTTCCCGCGCGGCGGTGGCGCCGTCGCCCGCCGCATGGGCGAGGATGCCCTTGGCCGCAGGCAGCGCCACCTCGGCCCAGGCGGCGCGGTCATGGGTTGGCGCCTCGGCCCGCGCGGCGATTGCCTGCATCAGCGTGCCCGTCTGCGGCAGCCCGGCGCGGGCCAGCGCATAGAGGTATTGCAGCGTCAGGAAGGGCGCGGTGGTGTCGGCGCCGCGCTGGGCGATGCGCTCGGCGACCTCGTCCCAGCGGTTGCCGACATCCAGCCCGGCGAACTCCATCCGCGCCAGCAGCGACACGGCGCCGACCTGATCCTGAGAGTAATCCTTTTCGCAGGCCCAGACGTGGCGGTCATAGACCGCCAGCGCGTCATCGCCCCGGTCGCGGCTGAGGTAGAACAGCGCGAGGTGCCACCAGTTGTGGGTGTGCATGAAGGAATTGAGCCCCTCCCACAGCGGCGCGACCGATTCCAGAAAGGTGATCCCTTCATCCACCCGCCCCTGCGTCAGCATCACATGCGCCAGCGCGTGATGCGCCCAAGGGTCGGCGGGTTCGATCTGCATCGCGCGACGGGCGGCGGATTCGGCCTCGGTCAGCAAATGGCATTGCTCGAACCCAAAGGCGATCATGCCGTGCACATGCGGCAAGTCCTGACAGGCGGGCAGCGCGTGCAGGGCCATGCGCAGCATGCCCGCCGCGTTGCCCAGATTGAAGAAGTGGTATTGCCCCAGCTTGATGAGGGCCAGATCGGTGGGAAACTGGCGCGCGGCGGCCTCGCACAGGCGCAGCGTCAGCGGGATGTCGCCCGCGACCCAAGCCGCCAGAACCTGCGCATTGGCCCGCTCACGCGCGGTGCCGGGCGCGGCGAGCGCGCGCTCCAGATAGGGCGCGGCGCGGGCCGGGGCGTCGGGGGCTTCGAGGAACATCCACAGGAACCCGGCATAGGCATTGCCGAGGCAAGAGCCGGGATGCGCGTCGATCACGCCGAGGATCTGCACCGCCTGCGTCTGATAGGCCAGAAAGCCCTGCACAAAGGCGTTGATCCCGGCGACCAGCGCGGGGTCGGTGTCGGTCAGGGGGTTGCCCAGACTATCGGTGCTCATGCTGCCTCGCGCAGAAAGGGGATCAGGGCGGCCAGCGTGGCCTCGGGCGCGTCCCAGTGCAGGGAATGGCCCGATTGTGGCAGGGTGGCGATGCGCAGGTCGGCGATGGTGGCCAACGCCTGCCGCGCCTGCGCCAGCGGGATCAGGAGGTCATCCTCGGCCAGCAGGGCCAGCGTCGGGCAGGTGATCTGCGCCATGAGCGCGGCGGGATCGGCGGCGCGCAGGGCGGCGACCTGCGCCGCCATCGCCTGCGGCCCCTGCGCATGGGGATAGGCGAGGGATTGCGCGATGGCCGCGTCAAGCTGACCGGGCACGGTGAAAAACCGCGGGTGAAACAGCCAGGGCAGGAAGGCCCGCAGCCAGAGGTCGGGCGGCTGGCCCGGTTCGCGCAGGCGCAGGATCAGGTCAAAGAGCGCGGCGTTGCGCGCGGCGTTCACCGGCGCGCTGGCCAGCAGCGCCAGCCGGGCGACCTGCGTAGACCGCCGCGCCGCCATCGCCAGCGCGATCATGCCGCCGAGGCTGTGCCCGGCCACGGCCACCGGCCCCAGCGCCAGATGATCGGCCAGCGCCAGCGCGTCATCGGCCCAGTGGTCCAGCGACAGTGGTGCCTGCACGGGCCGCGTGCGCCCGGTGGCGCGGTTGTCGGGGCGGATCACGGTGAACTGCTGCGCCAGCGGCGCCACCAGCGGCCCCCAACTGGCCGAATCGCTGGCGGTGCCGGCGATCAGCATCAGGGGCGGCCCGTTGCCGTCGATCTCATAGTGCAGGGTGACGTCGTGCAGGGTCAGCGTCGGCATCATCGCCTCCGATAGCAGGGCAGCAGGTCGCCGGGGGCGGGGGTGGCCTCGAACACCGCGCGGGCGATGGCGCGCGACAGGCAGAGCGCGGCGGCGTGGCCGATCTCGGCGAGGTCGGCGTCGCTGGCGGGCGCGCCCTGCCCGGTGGACAGCGCGAAGACCAGATCGCCGTCGCCCGGCGTATGGGCGGGCACGATGGCGCGGGCGATGCCGTCATGCGCGGCGACGGCCAGCCGGTGGCACTGCGCCTTGGTCAGGGCGCGGTCGGTGGCGACGATGGCGATGGTGGTATTGGCGCGCGGGCCGAACAGCGCCCGGCTTTTCGCCGAGTCGAGCGGCGCGCAGAGGCCCGAGGCCGGGTCAGGGCCGAGACCACCGAATTCCTGCGCGATCTCGAACGGCGCGGCCCAGAAATGCCGCCCGCCCGGCGTGGTGACGCTGCCGACCGGGTTGACCGCGACCAGCGCGCCGACGCTCGCGCCGCCGACCAGCAGCGAGGCCGAGCCGAGGCCGCCCTTTTCATTCGCCGCCAAGGCCCCGGTGCCCGCGCCGTTCGTGCCCAGCGCGAAGTCCGGCCCCGCCGCAGCGAGCGCGGCAAGGCCCAGCGCGCGGTAGGGGTTTTCGGCCCAGTCCTTGGCCCCGCCGTTCAGGAGGTCGAACAGGATCGCGCCCGGCACCAGCGGGATCAGCGCCGCCCCCAGCCGCAGCCCGCGTCCGGTGGCGCGCAGCCCGTCCATCACCCCCGAGCAGGCATCGAGGCCGTAAGCCGAGCCACCCGAGAGCACCAGCGCATCCACCGCCGCGACG
>CALESR010000334.1 GCA_937907485.1 uncultured Paracoccaceae bacterium
TGAACATCTCGCCCGCGCTCACGCCTTGCGACGAGCGGGTGGTGGCGACGAGCAGGTCGACCTTCGCCGCGCCGGGCGCGGAGGTCACGGTCGGCAACAGCACACCCGTCGGCTTGCCGGCGCAGCCGGCCAACGCCGAGACGGAAACAGCCAGAGCGAGCCAGAACACCCGAAACGTCAAATTCCCCTCCGCGCGCGGAAAAGCCGGCGCCGGTTATCGCATGGACGGCCCGTCAGCGCGAGCGGGCGCGACCGATAATTGGAATGTGTGGGAACCGCGCGACGCCAACGGCGTTGGAAAACCATCAAATCATCATGGAGAAAGACGATGGCTGACAACAGCGGCGGCAACTCGATGGGCCTTCTCGGCGTTCTGATCGGCGCCATACTCGTGATCGGCGTTGGCTATTTCATGTTCTTCGGCTCGGGCGAGTTTCCGGCCTTCGTGGCAATCGCGGCTTACGCGGTCTGCCCCGCGGTCCGTCTTACCGAACTAGGCATCCGCCAGATTCCGGAGTCGCTGCGCGAAGCGGGGACGCAGCTCGGGATGACCTCCATGCAGCGGCTGTTCAAGGTCGACCTTCCGGTGGCCGCGCCACAGATCCTGCTGGGCCTGAACGGCACAATCGTCATGGCGCTGGCGATGCTGGTCATCACCGCGCTGATCGGCACAAAGGATCTGGGGCGCGAGACGCTGAATGCGCTGGCCAAGGTCGATCCGGGCAAGGGCCTTACCGCGGGCCTGGCAGTCGCCTGCCTTGCCGTGATTGCAAACCGTCTTGTCGGGGGACTGGCGGAAAAGCGGCTTGCCGCACAAAGACCACGAAACTGAGGACGGGTTGGAGTCATGACTTACACATATATCATCGTTGGGGCCGGATCGGCGGGTTGCGTCCTGGCAGACCGGCTGAGCGCCGATCCCGGCAACAAGGTTCTGCTGCTGGAGGCGGGGGCCTGGGACCGCAATCCGCTGATCCACATACCCGCCGCCTTGCCGGCCGTCGCCCCCAACCCGCGGCTGAACTGGGGCTACCACACCCAGCCCGAGGCGGAACTGGACGGCAGGTCCCTGTTCTGGCCGCGCGGCAAGACGGTGGGCGGGTCCAGCTCGATCAACGGCATGGTCTATACGCGCGGCAACGCAGGGGATTACGACCGCTGGCCCGCACTTGGCGCCGAAGGCTGGGGCTATGCCGATGTTCTGCCATGGTTTCGGAAGTCGGAAGCCAACGTGCGCGGAGAGGGTGCCTTTCACGGGGCCGGCGGCCCGCTTCGTGTGACACGGGGTCGCCGTACCTCGGCACTTTGCGACCTCTTCGTCGAGGCAGGTGCGCAGGCGGGCTACAGGCTGAACGATGATTTCAACGGCGCCGATCAGGAAGGCTTTGGCGACTTCGACGCCACGGTTTTCCGCGGCCGCAGATGGAGCACCGCGACCGCTTTCCTGCGGCCCGCCTTGCGGCGGGGGAACCTGACGGTCATTACCGGCGCGCTTGCCTCGCGCATCCTCTGGCAGGGGGTGCGGGCGGTCGGGGTGGAATACCTCCGGGGGAACCGGCGCGAGACCGCCCGCTGCGACGGCGAGGTGATCCTGTCGGGTGGCGCGATCAACTCGCCGCAACTGCTGCAACTGTCGGGGGTAGGCCCGGCCGACCATCTGCGCGGGCTTGGCATCAAGGTCGTCGCTGACCGGCCCGGGGTCGGGGCCGATTTGCAAGACCATCTCTGCGTCTGCCTGATGTCGCGCATCACCCAGCCGATCAGCCATTACCGCTGGCTGCACCCGCTGCGCGCCACCTCTCTGGCCGCGCAATATGCGCTGACCCGCAAAGGCGTTGCGGCCGAGGCCCCGCTCTCTACCGGCGCTTTCCTGAAAAGCGACCCCGCGCTGCCCTGGCCGGACCTGCAACTGCACCTGACGCCCGCGCTGGTCACCAGCCACGACAGCTCCTGGCCCGGCGAGCATGGGCTGACAGTCTATGTCAACCACGGCAACCCGGCCAGCCGGGGCACCATCCGGCTGGCCAGCGCCGAGGCGTCCGTGCATCCGCTGATCTCGCCCAACTACCTTTCGGCGCCCGAAGATCTGCCAGTCCTGCGGCAGGGCGTGAAGATGACCCGCGAGGTGCTGGCGCAACCCGCCCTTGCCGCCGTGCTGGGCGAGGCGCTGGACCTGCCGCATGGTCCCGTCTCGGATGACCAGATCGACAGCTTCATCCGCGCCAAGGCTGAGACCGTCTATCACCCGGTCGGCACCTGCCGGATGGGCAATGATGCCGATGCCGTGGTGGACACGGCCCTGCGCGTGAACGGGGTCGAGGGGCTGCGCGTGGTCGATGCCTCGGTCATGCCTGCCTTGATCAACGGCAACACCAACGCGCCGACGATCATGATCGCCGAGAGAGCAAGCGAGATAATTCTGGACAGGGTGCATCAGTCCAAGGGATCGAAACCGACTCTCTGCGCCGCCCAGGGATGAAGAGGCCATGACGATGACGACGCCGAAACCCAAGCTTCAGGTCCGGGATCTGTGGAAAATCTACGGTCCCCGCGCACAGGAAATCTTCCGCAACCGCCCGGCGCCGCCCACAGACGGGGAATTGACCGGAAACGGCCTCTTTGCTGCCGTGCGCGGCGCATCCTTCGACAGCTGGCCGGGCGAACTGATCACCGTCATGGGGTTGTCGGGCAGCGGCAAGTCCACCCTGGTCCGCGCCGTCAGCCGGCTGATCGAGCCCACCTATGGCCAGGTCCTGCTGGACGACGAGGATCTTCTGGCCGCCCCGACGGCCCGGCTGACCGATCTGCGCCGGCACCGCATGGGCATGGTCTTCCAGAACTACGCGCTGCTGCCGCATCGCACGGTGCTGGAAAACGTTGCCCTGCCGCTGGAAATACGCGGCGAGGTCAAGGCAGAGCGGGAGGCGCGCGCGCGGCAGATGGTCGATCTGGTCGGCCTGACCAACCGCATCGACCATTTCCCGACCCAGCTTTCCGGCGGCCAGCAACAAAGGGTGGGCATCGCCCGCTCGCTGGCGGTCGACCCCGACATCTGGTTTCTCGACGAGCCCTTCTCGGCACTTGATCCGCTGATCCGGCACGAGCTTCAGGAAGAACTGCTGCGGCTGCAGAAGATCGTCAAGAAGACGATCCTGTTCATCACC
>CALESR010000335.1 GCA_937907485.1 uncultured Paracoccaceae bacterium
GTCATACCGTCGAGCATATTCCCATTGCGTCCGATAATGCAAACTTATTGGACATTGCGGCGTTGCCAATAGCGCGGCGCATAGTGAAACGTTCTATGGCACAAAGCGCCGCCGCGGATTAAGCTTCGGCCATGAGAAATCCACGCAACCAGGGCACTGCGGCCGAGGTCCTGCGGCCAGTCCTCCCGGGCTGGATCATGTCTGGGCCTGCGCAAACGCCTGAAACCGCTGCGTTTCTATCCGGGGCCGCACTGGCGCATCTGGCCATTGTCGCAACCGCAGAAGACCTGCCCCACGCCTTATGGCGTGCGCGCTTGGCGCTGGTGGCAGCGGAGGTTTGCGTGGGTCATACCGGCCGGCGCGAGGGGGCGCGTGCGTTACGCGATGCGGTGCATCTGACGAAGGCAGGCGAAGATCCTGGTCCTGCGGGGCGGGTCCTGCGGCAGTGGACGCTGGCCGTGGCGCGGCCGATTTCGGTCGCACATCTGAGCCGTGTGTTGGAGGGTGTCGCGCCAGAGCGGATTGCGCTCTGCCTCGATAGCGTCGGTCCAACCCCGGTCGACCGAGCGGTGCAGGTCATCGTGGCCGTGTTGGCCGATATCCCAAGAGGCGAAACACCTGCCTTGATCCTTGCGGATGCGGTCCTTGCGACCTCGCTCGGGTGGACCCATGTCCTGCCGCTCCTTTCGCTGGCCCTGAAAACCCGTGATTTGCGCCTGCGGGGGGACGAGTTGCGGCTGGCTTGCCACTGGGCCGTCGGTGCCGGAGCCAGACAGGTGCTGCCGTTGGCGGGCGAGCTCTCTCGGGCGGCAGTCCGATTGCGCGCGGTGGCTCCCAAGCTGCGCGCCAAGACATCAATGCGAGCTGTTGATCTGTTCCTGTCGCGCGATGCGCTGGCGCCGACTGCGTTGGACTTCATGTCGGACCGCGCCGCGCGGCGGCTGTGTGACCGGCTGGTGGAACTGGGCGTGGTGCGCGAGTTGACGGGGCGGGACACGTTCCGGCTTTACGGTCTCTGACCATGACAAGGGCAGGCAAAGATTCTGATTTCGACCGCGAACTCGTCGATCTGCCGCCCGACCTTCGCTGGCGCGAATGGCTGCGACGGATCGAGGCCGTGCTGTTCGTCTCTGCCACGCCAGTGCCGCGCGAGGCGCTGGAGCGGGTGGTGGGGCAGGGGGCGTCGGTCGATCTGCTGATCGAGGACCTGGCGGCCGATCTGGAAGGCCGGCCCTTTGAGGTGGCACGGGTCGGCGCTGGCTGGATGCTGCGGACCCGCGCCGCCTATGCGCCTGCCATCCGGACTGCGGCGGATGTGGGCGGGCAGGTGCTCGACCTGACCGAGTTCGACCTTGCCGTGTTGGCTGCCATCGCTTTCCACCAACCGATCAGCCGCGACGGGCTGAAGGAGATTTTCGGGAAGGACGTCAGCCGCGACCTGATCGGACGGCTGTCCGAGCGGGGCCTGATCGGGACCGGCCCGCGCGAGCCAAGGCGGGGAGCGCCCTATACCTTTGTCACCACCGAGGGATTTTTGGCCGCCTTCGGGATGGAAAACCTGCGCGACCTGCCAGATGCCGAGCAGATGGGGGATGCGGGGCTGCAGGCCCCATAGCAGGCTGTCCGAGTCTATGCCGTTCAGCAGCCTGAAGGCCGATGATGGATTCGCCCAACGTTATCGTTGTGGGCGGACCAGAGTGCACGCGAGTGCTTTCCCATCAAAGAAGTCTTGATCAAGTATTGCTAAGAACTTTATTTGCATAGATAAATTTAAGCTTGCACAGCTGTGCATTTTTAGGTTGACAGACCGCCGATGCTTGGTGAATTCTGGCGAGAAGAGGCGGAGTGCCGCGTTGGCTGAGGAGGGCTGGCGCGGCTGATGGGAAGACCCAGCCGCAGGTGAGGGGAGACCGTCGATGATCGAGACTGGCCATTGGCCTGTTGCAGGGACGCAGCCAGCGAGTTGTCGGGGATGACCATGCCCTCGGTCACCACCGGCGACGCGCCGACCCTGCGCAACCGTCTGCGCTACAAGATGCAGTTGACGATGCGAGAGCCGACAACGGTGATCGGCATCCTGATGGCGGTGCTGTTCGCCTATCTGATCGTGGTGCCGATCATGTCGATCCTGATGGACAGCGCCACGGTGCAATTTGGCGATGAACGCCGCACCAAGGCAGAGCTGGGCAGCCCAACCCTTTACTACCTGACCCGCGCCTTCACCTCGCCCGTGGCGCGTGACCTGTTCTGGGAACCGCTGTGGAACACGATGATGGTGGCGGCGGGGGCGATTGCGATTTCCATGGTGGTTGGCGGCATCCTGGCCTGGCTGATCGCGCGGACAGACATGTTCGGGCGGCGCTGGTTCGCCACGGCGCTGATCGTGCCCTACATGCTGCCCGCCTGGACCTTTGCGCTGGCCTGGACGACGCTGTTCAAGAACCGCACCGTCGGCGGCCAGCAGGGCT
>CALESR010000336.1 GCA_937907485.1 uncultured Paracoccaceae bacterium
CCTCCGTCCAACCAGCATTCACACAGCAGCCCCCAACCCCGTCCCCCACCGCGCCCGCTCCGCTTTCGGCGACACAGCCCTGTACACCCGCACCGCGCGAGATGGAGACGCCCGCGGCCATAGCACCGCGCCAGACCGTGACGCCAGACACGCCCGCCGCGCAAGGCCCGTTTCACAACGCCGCCGTCAGCCCCAGTGCCTATCCCCTCGCGCGCGGCGCGCCCGAATTGCCCGGTCGTGACGCCCCGATACCCGCCCGCGTCGCCCCCAGCGCCCCGCAGTCAGTGCAGCCCCTCGCGCCGGCGCTTGCACCGGTCGAGCAACCCATCGCGGCGCCGCGGCAACCCTCGCCCCCTCAGACCACAACTGACCTTTCGGCGCCCAGCCTTACTCCCCGCAGTCCGCCTGACAGGGTGATGCGGCCGTCCCCTGTGGCATGGGTCGAGGCGCCCGCCACGCCGCCGCAGGCCAGGGCGTTGTCCGGCCCTCTCGAACCCCTGCCACCGGCGCAATCCCGCCCGGCTGTCGAGGCGCCGACCGCCAGCCCACTCCCAGCACCGGTCGCGCGCCCCGTGCCCGTCGCCACCGCCGAACCCCGAACCCGCGAGATCGCTGCAGACCTGCCCCGCCCCCTCGCCCCGACCGAAGATCCCGCCCCCATCGCCTCGGCCCCAGCCGAACCGCTGGCGCCCGACGATGTTCCCCGCGACGTTGCGCGGTTCGACCCGCCGCGCGCCGCGCCCGCCCATGTGGAACCCTTGCGCGCCGACCCCATGCGCCATGAAACGGCGCAGCAGATCGCCCGGCAGATCGCCGAGCGCCTGCCGCCCGCCAATTCCCCCGGTTTCGACCTCGCCCTCGACCCGCAGGAACTGGGCCATGTGCGCCTGAAACTGGTCACTGTGGACGGCAGCAGCCTGCTGACCATCCACGCCGAACGCCCCGAAACGCTCGACCTCATGCGCCGCCACATCGGCACCCTCGAACAGGATTTGCGCGCCCAGGGGCATGAGTCGTTGACCCTGCGCTTCAGCGGTGGCGGCAACGCGGGCACCGGACAGTGGAGCGCGGGGCAGGACCAGCAGGGCCAGCCCCCCCGCGCACCCGCGTCCGACTCACCCCCCGGCGCTGCCTTTCAAGGCAGTGACACCCCCGGCACGCGGGCGCCCGGCAACGCCCCCCTCGGCGCGCTCGATCACCTCGATCTGCGACTTTGACAGGAGAATACCTTGGAAATCCAATCGATCCCCGGAACATCCGCCCCAGCCGGCCAGACCATGGCCACGCAATCGGACTATCAGACCTTTCTCAACATGCTGACCGTCCAGATGCAGAACCAGGACCCGCTCAATCCGACCGAGGCGTCGGATTTCGCGGTGCAGTTGGCAACCTTTTCGAATGTCGAGCAGCAGACCTATACCAATCAGCTCCTCAGCGCGATGCTCAGCCGCACGGGGCTGGCCGATCTGGGGTCATGGGTGGGGATGGAGGCGCGGATCTATGGCGGCGCCTGGTATGACGGTGCGCCGATCTCGCTGGCGCCAGACCCCGCGCTGGGCGCGGAGTCGGTGACGCTCGTGGTGCGCAACGCGGCCGGTGCCATCGTTGACAGCCGCAGCCTCGATCCGACGGTGCAATCCTATTCCTGGGACGGGCTGAACAGCCATGGCGAGCCCCTGCCCGACGGCACCTATACCTTCGAGCTGGAGTCGATGCTGGATGGCGAGACCCTCGATACCCAACCCGTCGCCGCCTATCTGCCGATTGTCGAGGCGCGTTATGACGGTGGCGCGACTCTCGTGGTGCTTCCCGGTGGGCTTTATGTCGACAGCAGCAACGTCACCGGCCTGCGTCGCCCGATGACCTGAGCCTCGCGGCGGTGTCAGGCCAACAGCAACACGGTCATCAGCGCCGCCCAGGCGACGGCCGCCCCGGCCAGGAACCAGCCCAGGCTTGCCAGTCGCCGCGGCGCTGCGGGCTGGGGGCTGGGCTCGCGGCTGCGGCGGAGCGCCGCTTCGACCGCGCCCGGCAGATGCGGGCCAAAGCGCGCCATGACCTTGGCCGCGCGGGCCAGATCCCGCAACAGCGCGGCCGGGCCCAAGGTGGCGCGGATGTAATCCTCGACCACCGGCTGCGCGACGGTCCAGATGTTGATCGAGGGGTTGAGCGAACGTGCCACCCCCTCGACCACCACCATCGTGCGCTGCAATAGAATCAGCTCGGTGCGGGTCTGCATGCCGAACCGTTCGGTCACCTCGAACAGATAGCTCAACAGCCGCGCCATCGAGATTCGGCTGGCGTCCATGCCGAAGATCGGCTCGCCAACCGACCGCAGCGCGCGGGCGAATTCGTCGATGTCACGGTCGGCGGGGACATAACCGGCCTCGAAATGCACCTCGGCGACGCGGCGATAATCCTTGCGGATGAAGCCGAACAGGATCTCGGCATAGACCCGGCGGGTGTATTCGTCGATCCGGCCCATGATGCCG
>CALESR010000337.1 GCA_937907485.1 uncultured Paracoccaceae bacterium
GGGGGGGCGGGGGGTCGCGGCGCCCAGGGGGGGGGGGTTGAGGGGGCTGTCGGGGGGGGGGGGAGGGGGGCGGTGCGAGGGGGGGGGGGGGGAAGGTGCGTGCGAGCACGCACCCTACGGGTTTGGTGTGAGCGGGACGGTGCGGGCGAGCATGTGCCCTACGGGTTTGGTGTGAGGGGGACGGTGCGTGCGAGCACGCACCCTACGGGTTGGGGCCTCGGCAACGGTGCGGGCGAGCACGCGCCCTATGGGCCGCCGCGGGTGGCGGGCGTTGCGCATTTGCAAGGATACCGCGGCACACCGGGTTTTGGTGCGCCTGGGACGCCTTGGCGCTTTTCCTGCGCCCCGGCTCGGGTCTAATGGGACAAACCGCGACAGGACCGCCGCCGATGACCGCCATTGCCGACCACCCGCTGCGCTATGCGCTGACCAACGAGTTGCACGCCCGCCCTTCGCCGGTGGTGCCCTATCCGGCGACGGCCGTCTTCATGGCGCTGAAACCGGCGCAGGACGCGGCGGCGCGCGACCGCGACGCCGACCGCGCGCATCTTTATGACCTGCTCGCCCGCCACGGCGCGCCGCATCCGGCGCCTGAGGCGACGCACCACGCCTGCACGCTGGGCCGCCACGGGCTGAAATGGGAGAATCACACCGAATTCACCACCTGGGTCGCCTTTGCCGAGGGGCTGAGCGAGCGGCCCTTTGACCCGGCGGGATTCGATGTCTTTCCCGCCGACTGGCTGGCGCGCGCGCCGGGGGTGCGGGTGACCTCGGTGCTGTTTCGCATCGAGGAAATGCCGATGCAGGACGGCGCCTGCGACAGCGGCGCGATCATGCGCAAGCTGGAGGAGTGGTTCGTCGGCGAGAGTCTGGCGGCGGTCAAGGTGCTGGACGGCGCGGCGGTGGTGGCGTCGGATTTCCGCATCGACCCGGCGGGGCACGTGCGCATGGCGCTGTGGGTGCGGCCCGATACCGGGGCGCGGCGGCTGGGGCGCATCCTGCAGCGGCTGTGCGAGATCGAGATGTATCGCGCGATGTCGATGCTGGGGCTGGCACGGGCGCGCGATGTCGGCCGCGAGATGGGCCTGCTGGACCGTCGGTTGGCCGATCTGGTCAGCGGCATGGCGGGCGGCGGGCGGCGGGCGGACGAGGTGCTCGACGGGCTGATGGCGGTTTCGGCGGAGCTGGAGCGGCTGGAGATGGCGTCGTCCTTCCGCTTTGGCGCGACGCGGGCCTATGAGGCGATCGTGCATGACCGCATCTCGGTGCTGCGCGAGGCACGGTTCGAGGAGCGCCAGACGCTGGCCGAATTCATGCGCCGTCGCTGGGACCCGGCGATGCGCACCGTCAAGGCGGCCGAGGGGCGGCTGGCGCTGCTGTCCGAGCGGGCGATGCGGGCCGGGCGGCTGTTGAGCACCAAGGTCGAGGTGGCGCGCTCGGCGCAGAATCAGGCGCTGCTGACCAGCATGGACCGCCGCGCCGATCTGCAACTGCGGCTGCAGCACACGGTCGAGGGCCTGTCGGTGGTGGCGATCAGCTATTACGCCGTGGGGCTGGTGGCCAATATGGCGGCGCCCTTGGCCGAGCCCTTGGGGGTGTCCAAGGGGTTGGTGATGGCACTGCTGACGCCCTTGGTGCTGGGCGGGGTGTGGCTGGCGCTGCGGCGGATCCGGTCGCGGTTGCATTGACGTCGCGGGCCTGTGGCTGGCCAGGGGGGCGCTGCCCCCCGACCCCCGCGATATTTGGGGAGCAAAGATGAGTGTCAGATTTTCAACATTGGAGGGTT
>CALESR010000338.1 GCA_937907485.1 uncultured Paracoccaceae bacterium
GCGCGGGTCTGCCATCCGCAGGAGGACCATTTTGTGCCGCTCTTTGCCGCGCTGCGCGCCGCCGAGGGCGAGGCGGCGACGCGGATCTATCACGATCAGGGCCTGATGGGCGGGGTGACGGCTACGAGCTATCGCTTTGGCTGACGGGCCGGGTGAGTGGCCCGCGCAGGATGAAAGGGGGGGGCGAGGTTTCGCCCCCCCTTTGCTGTCAGGCGCCGATCAGCGCGGCGATCTGGCGGCGCAGGTCGGTGACCCGTTCGGCCTGCGCGGCGGTCTGGGTCTGGGCGCGGGCGATCTCGGCGTCGATGGCATCGACACGGGCGCGGCGCTCGCGGTTGGCCTGACTGTCATCGCCCAGTTGCACGATCAGGTTGACCAGCCGCGATTGCTCGCGCTCCAGCCCCAGCACTTCGGCGCCAAGGCGGCGCTGCTCGCCCTCGGCCTCGGTGATCTGATTGCGCAGGGTGGCGAGGCTGCGCAGGGTGGCGCGCAGGCCGTCGTCAATCGCGCGGCCCTCCCAGAAGGCCAGCGTGTTCAGGTCGATGTCCAACAGCCCAACCCGGCGCAGGCGCGGCTGGCGTTCGGTCACCGTCAGGCTGGCGCGTTCACCGGCGCCAACGCCGATCACCCAGCGCCAGGCCTCGGGGCGTTCCTCGGCGCCGGTGGTGCTCGACACCGTCCAGTCCGACCGGCGCGGGTGGTCGATGGTGATGTCGCGTTCGGCCTGCGGCGCACCTTCGATGCGATAGGTGATCCGGCGTTCCAGATCCTCGGTCACATACAGCAACCCGTTGGCCAGCCGCATCTCGCGGATGGTTTCGGTGTTGGTGCTTTCCTCGCGGATTTCCACGGCGGTATCGCGGGCGAATTCCACCACTTCGGTCGCTCCCGGCGCCAGTTCGGGGATCGTCGCATCCCCGGCATGGCCGCGGCCGTCCTCGTACAGGGTCAGCACCCCGGCAGGCAGGCGCAGCGGCAGCGGGTTTTCCAAGGACAGGGCGATCGTCGGGTGCAATTCGCCCGAGCCGCCGCGATACAGGGTGAGGCGCGCATCAGGCAGCAGTTCGGACAGGAACGGCACGCTCATCATCTGGCCTGCGGGCAGGGTAACCGGAGTATCCAGCGTGAAACGGCTGAAACTGTCGCCGTCATCGGCGCTGATCTGCACCGAGGCACTGGAGCCGCCCATCGCCTCGAACGAGGCGCTGGGTGCGACCGCGTCGGCCAGCGCGCCCCGGGCCATCGGCATGGCCGCCATGACCGGGACCGGCTCGGCCAGCAGCAGTTCGGCCTGTTCGCGCGTCGCATAGCGGCGCTCGTACAGCCGGGCGGCAATGGCGCGGACCGAGCCCGTCGCCAGTGTCAGCCGCACATCCTGCCAGTCGATGCCGGTGGTGTTTTCCACCACCGCCCAGCCGATCAGGCGAATGCCCTCAGGCGTATCGACCGCCCGCCACGCCGTGCGCCACAGCGGCGCGTTCTGCAGATAGACCAGCCCGACATCCCGCGCCTCGGCGCTGTCGCTGTCGAGCGCCAGTTCCACCCGCCGCGGGTTCGCCGCGCCGCGCCACGCCCGCAGCGCCGCCGACAGCGTCGCCTGATCCGCCGCATCGGCAAAGCGCACGCCCAGCGCGTCGTCCATCTCGAAGCTGTGCAGCACGCCGTCCTCGCCCTGCAGGGTCAGCACATTCACCGCGCCATGCTCGCCGGGGCGCTGGGTGACGCCCATGTTCAGCCCCGCCCAGCTTTCGCCGCGCCGTTCCACCGTCAGCGGCGCGCCGATCATCGCGGCGAACAGCCGCGCCGGGTCGGTCACATCCTGCGGACCAAAGGGGAAATGCGCGAAGGCATCGTCAAAGCTGCCCGGCCCGGTCATGGTGACAAAGGGCACCGCACCCGCCGGGTCCAGCACCCAGAGGCTTTTCAGGAAATCGTCGATCTCGTCGCGCGGCACCGACAGGCGGATCGGCTCGGGCCCGAACTGACCGCTGGCCTCGATCATCGCGAGGCCCGCCGTGGACAGCGTCACCGCACGGATCGCGGTCTCGGCCGACAGCGGCAGCGCCAGCACCAGACCGCTGAGCGACAGGACAACCGCGCGGCGCAGCGCACGCGGCAAAAGACGGGGCAGGGAAACGGGCATCGGGCAACCTCATGGCGGGAAACGGACTGCACGCAGGGTGATCCTTTGCCGCGAGCCGGGCAAGCCGGGCGGCGATCACCAATCGGGGATCGACGCGTGAAGGCAGCCCCGCGCGGCAACAAACCGCCGAAGTCCTGCTGACGTCACGCTTGCCCATTGCCGCCCCGTCTCCTAAACGCGTTCAGACAGCGCAAGGAGACCGCCGATGACTGATACGTCGCAGACCGAAACCCGCGCCCCGTCGCGACGGGTCGGCTCGCTGGCCGGGCTCTGGCCGTTCCTCGCGGTGTATCGCGGGTTGCTGGGCGGCTCGCTGGTTGCGCTGGTGCTGACGGCCTCGGTCTCGCTGGCGCTGCCCCTGGCGGTGCGCCGGGTGGTCGATGGCTTTGGCTCGGGCGAGTTGCAGTTGCTCAACCAGTATTTTCTGGCGGCGATGGCGCTGGCCGGGATGCTCGCACTGGGCACCGGGCTGCGGTACTACATGGTGACGCGGCTGGGTGAACGGGTGGTCGCCGACCTGCGCGAGGCGCTCTTTGCCCGGGTGATCCGCCTGTCGCCCGCATTTTACGAGCGCATCCTGTCCGGCGAGGTGCTGTCGCGCCTGACCACCGACACCACGCTGATCCAGTCGATCGTCGGCTCGTCGGTCTCGGTGGCGCTGCGCAATATCCTGATGCTGGTGGGCGGCCTCGTGCTGCTGGCGCTGACCTCGGCCAAGCTGACCGGGCTGGTGCTGCTGCTGGTGCCTGCGGTGATCGTGCCGATCATCGTGCTGGGGCGTCGGCTGCGCACGCTGTCGCGCGAAAATCAGGACTGGATCGCGGCGTCCTCCGGCAATGCCTCCGAGGCGCTGTCAGCGGCGCAGACCGTGCAGGCCTTCACCCATGAGGGGCAGTCGATCGCCGCCTTTGACCGGGTGACCGAGAAATCCTTTGACGTCGCGCTGATCCGCATCGCCACCCGCGCCGTGCTGACCGTGGTCATCATCGCGCTGGTGTTCTTTGGCATCGTCGGCGTGCTCTGGGTCGGCGCGCTCGATGTGCGCGAAGGCACCATGAGCATCGGCGAGCTGGTGCAATTCGTCATCTATGCGGTGCTGGTGGCAGGCGCGGTCGGCGCACTGTCAGAAATCTGGGGCGAGTTGCAGCGCGCGGCGGGCGCGACCGAACGGCTGGTGGAACTGCTGCAGACCGTCGACGCGGTGCGCGATCCCGACGCGCCCCTGCCCCTGCCCACCCCGCTGCGCGGCGCGGTCGATTTCGAGGCCGTGCGCTTCAACTATCCCACGCGGCCCGGCCAATCGGCGCTGGACGGCATCACCCTGCGCGTGGCGCCGGGCGAAACCGTGGCGCTGGTCGGCCCCTCGGGCGCCGGGAAAACCACCATCATCCAGTTGCTGCAGCGCTTTTATGACCCGCAAGAGGGCGCCGTGCGCCTCGACGGCATCGACCTGCGCGACCTGACGCGCACCGACCTGCGCAGCGCGATGGCGCTGGTGCCGCAGGACCCGGTGATCTTCGCCACCACCGCGCGCGAGAACATCCGCTTTGGCCGCGCCGATGCCACCGACGCCCAGATCGAAGAGGCCGCCCGCTCGGCCGCCGCGCATGACTTCATCGCCGCCCTGCCGCTGGGCTATGACACCCAACTGGGCGAACGCGGGGTGATGCTGTCAGGCGGACAGAAACAGCGCATCGCCATCGCCCGCGCCATCCTGCGCGACGCGCCGGTGCTCTTGCTCGACGAGGCCACCTCGGCGCTCGACGCCGAAAGCGAACGGCTGGTGCAACAGGCGGTCGAACGCCTCAGCGCCGGACGCACCACGCTGGTCGTCGCCCACCGCCTCGCCACCGTGCGCAAGGCCGACCGCATTATCGTGCTCGACCAGGGCCGCATCGCCGCCGAGGGCACGCACGGCGAACTGGTGGCGCAGGGTGGCCTCTATGCCCGCCTCGCCCGGCTGCAATTCACCGAAGGCCCGGCGGACGACTGACCGCTCCCCCTCTTTGCTCTGCAAATATCCACGGGGTTTCCAAAGGGGCCCGTGGGCCCCTTTGG
>CALESR010000339.1 GCA_937907485.1 uncultured Paracoccaceae bacterium
GGTCGCTGCGCGCGGCGCTGCGGCGCGGGCAGAGTGGTCCAAGGCTGTGGCGGCCTCGCCCGCCCGCACGGCGTTCGAGGCCGCCGTGGCCTGTGATCCCGCGGCGCTGACCCCTGCAATGGCCGCCTACAAGGCGCAGCTTCTGGCCGATCAGCCGAAAGTCGCCACCCGCAAGGCGTCCGAGATGGCCCTGGGCGTGGTCACCACCGCCTTGCCCTTTGTGGTGGGCGGATCGGCGGATCTGACCGGGTCGAACCTGACCAAGACCAAGGCGCAGCGGTCCGTCACCAAGGACGATTTTTCCGGCAGCTATCTGCATTACGGCATCCGCGAACATGGCATGGCCGCTGCGATGAACGGCATCCAGTTGCACGGGATGTTCAAACCCTATGGCGGCACCTTTCTGGCCTTTGCCGATTATTGCCGCCCGTCGATCCGGCTGTCGGCGCTGATGGGTCTGCCGGTGACCTATGTGATGACGCATGATTCCATCGGCCTGGGCGAGGATGGGCCGACGCATCAACCCGTTGAAACCATTGCATCCTTGCGGGCAATTCCCAACCTGACGGTTCTGCGGCCCTGTGACGCGATCGAGACTGCCGAGGCCTGGGAAATCGCCATGGCCTCGACGAACACGCCGACGCTGATGGCCTTGTCACGGCAGAACCTGCCTTTGGTGCGGCGCGACATCCGCGAGAACCTGACGGCGCGCGGGGCCTATGTGCTGCAAGAAACCGACGGCGCCCGCGACCTCACGCTGATCGCCACCGGGTCCGAAGTCGAACTGGCGCTGGCGGCTGCCAAGCTGCTGGCAGCCGAGGGGATCAAGGCCGCCGTGGTGTCTGCGCCCTCGTTCGAAGTGTTCGCGACGCAGGACGACGCCTACCGCGCCGCCACCTTGGGCGAGGCCCCCCGCATCGGCATCGAAGCGGCCATCCGCCAAAGCTGGGACGCCCTGCTGCGCCATACCGATGGCTTCATCGGCATGACCGGCTTTGGCGCCTCGGCGCCCGCGCCCGCGCTGTATCGCCATTTCAACATCACGCCCGAGGCCACCGTCGCCTTGGCAAAAACCAAACTGGGGAAGTGACATGACCGTCAAAGTCGCCATCAACGGATTTGGCCGCATCGGCCGCAACGTGCTGCGCGCCATCGTGGAATCCGGTCGCACCGATATCGAAGTGGTCGCGATCAACGACCTCGGCCCGGTGGAAACCAACGCGCATCTGATGCGGTTCGACAGCGTTCATGGCCGGTTTCCGGGCGTTGTGACCACGGGCGAAGACTGGATCGACGTAGGGCGCGGCAAGATCAGGGTCACCGCCATCCGCGACCCGAAAGACCTGCCCTGGGCCGGTGTCGATATCGCGATGGAATGCACCGGGATCTTCGTCACCAAGGACAAGGCATCGGCGCATCTGGCCAATGGGTCAAAGCGCGTTCTGGTCTCGGCCCCCTGCGACGGCGCGGACAAGACCATCGTTTTCGGCGTGAACCACGGCACGCTGACCGCCGCTGATCTGGTGGTGTCGAACGCGTCTTGCACGACGAACTGCCTGTCGCCCGTCGCCGCCGTGCTGCAGGCCGCGATCGGAATCGAGAAGGGAATGATGACCACGATCCATTCCTATACCGGCGATCAGCCGACCTTGGACACCATGCACAAGGACCTGTATCGGGGCCGCGCCGCCGCCCTCAGCATGATCCCCACCAGCACCGGCGCGGCCAAGGCGGTCGGTCTGGTGCTGCCGGAATTGGCGGGCAGGCTGGACGGGTTTTCGATCCGGGTTCCGACGCCCAATGTCTCGGTTGTCGATCTGAAGTTCATCGCCAAACGGGCGACGTCGGTGGCTGAGATCAATGAGGCGATCAAGGCAGCGGCGAATGGCCCATTGAAGGGCGTCTTGGGCTTTACCGAGTGGAAGAACGTCTCGTCCGACTTCAACCATGACCCGCATTCCTCGGTCTTTCACACGGATCAGACCAAGGTGATGGACGGAACGCTGTGCTCGGTCCTGTCGTGGTATGACAATGAATGGGGCTTTTCCAACCGCATGGCCGATACAGCCGTGGCGATGGGGGCTTTGCTGTGATCGCCGCCATTCAGGATAAGGACGTGGCGGGCAAGCGCCTCGTGGTGCGCGCCGATCTGAACGTGCCGATGGCCGGGGGGCGCGTGACGGATGCCACGCGGATCACGCGCTTTGCCGAGGGCATGAAGGGTTTGCTGGCCACGGGCGCGTCCTTGGTGATCCTGTCGCATTTCGGGCGGCCCAAGGGCGGCTATGACGCGGCGTTTTCCTTGCGTCACCTACGCGACGACCTGTCGCGCGCCCTTGGCTGCCCGGTGGCCTTTGCCACGCTGGACGAGGCGTTGGACGCAGCACAGGCGCTGAGCCCGGGTCAGGTTCTGTTGGTCGAAAACATCCGGTTCGAGGCGGGCGAGGAAACGAATGACCCGGCGCTGGCCGCCCGTCTGGCGGCCTTGGGCGATCTCTATGTCAACGATGCGTTTTCCTGTGCGCACCGCGCCCATGCGTCCACCGAAGCCATCGCGCGGCTGATACCCCATGCCGCCGGGCCGTTGATGATGGAAGAGCTTTCGGCGCTGCAGGCGGCGCTGGAGGCCCCGAAATCGCCGTCGGTCGCGATTGTCGGCGGGGCGAAAGTGTCGTCGAAAATCGCCGTGTTGAAGAACCTGGTCAGGCGCGTCGATCATGTGATCGTCGGCGGCGGGATGGCCAATACCTTCCTGTTCGCGGATGGCGCGCCGATGGGCAAATCGCTGCATGAGGCCGATCAGGTGGCGACCGTCGCCGAGATTCGCGCGCTGGCAAAGCAGCACGGCTGCACGATCCATATCCCGCACGATGCCGTGGTCGCCCGCGTCTTTGCCGCCCATGCGCCGAATGAGGTGGTCGATGCCCACGCCTGCCCTGAGGATGCGATGATCCTCGACGCCGGACCTGCAGCGGTCGAGCAGTTCAAGGCGGTTCTGTCGGGGGCGAGGACCATCTTGTGGAACGGACCCTTGGGCGCGTTTGAAATGCCGCCCTTTGACCGCGCCACAGTGGCCTTGGCCCAAGCAGCCGCCGACCTGACCCGCGCGGGCCTCTGCACATCCGTGGCGGGCGGCGGCGACACGGTGGCGGCGCTGAACGCCGCCGGGGTCGCGGATCAGTTCACCTATGTCTCCACCGCTGGGGGCGCATTTCTGGAATGGCTGGAGGGGAAGACCCTTCCCGGCGTGGCCGCGCTGCTGCGCGCCGATCAGGCAGCTTGAGGGATCAAATTCATGGCACTCATCACCCTTCGTCAACTTCTGGATCACGCTGCCGAACATGGCTATGGCGTTCCGGCCTTCAACATCAACAACATGGAACAGGGTCTGGCGATCATGGAGGCCGCAAAGGCCACCGATGCGCCGGTCATCATTCAGGCCAGCCGCGGCGCGCGGTCCTATGCCAATGACATCATGCTGGCCAAGATGATCGAGGCGCTGGCGGCGATCTATCCGTCGATCCCGCTGTGCATGCATCAGGACCACGGCAATGACGAGGCGACCTGCATGTCGGCCATTCGCCACGGGTTCACCAGTGTGATGATGGACGGCAGCCTGAAAGCCGATGCCAAGACCCCCGCCGATTACGACTATAACGTTCAGATCACCGAGCGGGTGTCGCGCATGGCACATTGGGTCGGCGCCTCCGTCGAGGGGGAGTTGGGCGTGCTGGGTTCGCTGGAAACCGGCGAGTCCGAGGCCGAGGACGGCCATGGCGCCGAGGGCAAGCTGGACCATTCCATGCTGCTGACCGACCCCGATCAGGCGGTGGATTTTGTGCGACGGACGAAGGTGGACGCGCTGGCGATTGCCTGCGGCACCTCGCACGGGGCCTACAAGTTCAGCCGCAAGCCGACGGGCGACATTCTGGCGATGAGCGTCATTGAGGCAATCCACAAGAAGCTGCCGAACACTCATCTGGTCATGCACGGCTCGTCCAGTGTGCCGCAGGAATTGCAGGACATCATCAACCAGTTCGGCGGCGAGATGCCGCAGACCTTTGGCGTCCCGGTCGAAGAGATCGTGCGCGGCATCAAGATGGGCGTGCGCAAGGTCAACATCGACACCGATTGCCGCATGGCGATGACCGGGCAGTTCCGCAAGATCGCTCAGCAAAACCCGAAAGAATTCGACCCGCGCAAGTTCCTGAAACCCGCGATGGATGCCATGCGCGACCTGTGCAAGCTGCGGCTTGAAGCCTTTGGCACCGCCGGAAACGCCAGCAAGATCAAGGTGATCGCGCAAGACGACATGGCCAAGCGTTATGCCTCGGGCGCGCTGAACCCCACCATTTCCTAACGGCCCATCCGGCCATCAACCCCTGTCAAGGAGAAGACCAATGGACCAGTCCAACCGTTATGCCCGGCTCGACCTGAACGAGGCCGACCTGATCGCCGGGGGCAAACATGTGCTTGTCGCCTATATCATGAAGCCGAAGAAGGGCTTTGGCGGCTATCTGGAAACCGCCGCCCATTTCGCCGCCGAAAGCAGCACGGGCACCAATGTCGAAGTCTCGACCACCGACGATTTCACGCGGGGCGTCGATGCGCTGGTCTATGAGATCGACGAGGCCCGCGAGCTGATGAAGATCGCCTATCCGGTCGATCTGTTCGACCGCAACATCACCGACGGTCGGGCGATGATCTGTTCGTTCCTGACGCTGGCGATTGGCAACAATCAGGGCATGGGCGATGTGGAATACGCCAAGATGCACGATTTCTGGGTGCCACCGGCCTACCTTGCAGCCTTTGACGGCCCCTCGACCACGATCAAGGATCTGTGGCGCGTGCTGGGCCGTCCGGCGGTCGATGGCGGCTTTATCGTCGGCACCATCATCAAGCCAAAGCTGGGCCTGCGCCCGCAGCCCTTTGCCGATGCGTGTTATGACTTCTGGCTGGGCGGCGATTTCATCAAGAACGATGAACCGCAGGGCAACCAGATCTTTGCGCCGATGAAGGACACCATCCGCCGCGTCGCCGATGCGATGAAGCGCGCGCAGGACAAAACGGGCCAGGCCAAGCTGTTTTCGGCCAATATCACCGCCGACGACCATTATGAAATGGTGGCGCGGGGCGAGTTCATTCTGGAAACCTTTGGCGAGAATGCCAACCACGTCGCCTTTTTGGTCGATGGCTATGTGACCGGCCCGGCGGCGATCACCACGGCGCGCCGCACCTTTCCGAACCAGTATCTGCATTATCACCGCGCTGGCCATGGCGCTGTGACCTCGCCGCAGTCGATGCGCGGCTATACTGCCTTTGTGCTGTCGAAAATGGCGCGGATGCAGGGGGCATCGGGCATCCACACCGGCACCATGGGCTTTGGCAAGATGGAAGGCGAGGCCGCGGACAAGCTGATGGCCTACATGATTACCGACGATTCCGCGCCCGGCCCCTATTTCCATCAGGACTGGAACGGCATGAATCCGACGACGCCGATCATCTCGGGCGGGATGAACGCGCTCAGGATGCCGGGGTTCTTCAAGAACCTCGGGCATTCCAACCTGATCCTGACGGCGGGCGGCGGGGCGTTTGGCCATATCGACGGCGCACCTGCAGGGGCCACGTCGTTGCGACAGGCGGAACAGTGCTGGAAAGAGGGCGCGGACCCGATCGAATTCGCCAAATCGCATCGTGAATTTGCCCGCGCTTTTGAAAGCTTCCCCGGCGACGCCGACAAGCTGTTCCCCGGCTGGCGCGCGGCGCTGAAGATCGCCGCCTGAACTGGATCGGGCGCGCGGCCTCTGGCCCGCGCGCCCCTTGTCATGGATGAGATGATGCCCGCCAAACTGCTCGCCGGTAACTGGAAGATGAACGGGACACGCGCAGCCCTGCCGCAGATTGCCGAGATTGCTGCGGGTCTGATGCCGGGGGCCGATTGTGTGATCTGCCCGCCGGTGACGCTGCTGGCGGCGGCCTCGGGTCTGGGGGTGAAGTTGGGCGGGCAGGATTGCCACGCCGACGCCAAGGGCGCGCATACCGGGGATATCTCGGCCGAGATGCTGGCGGATGTCGGGGCGGCCTATGTCATCCTTGGCCATTCCGAACGCCGCGCCAATCATGGTGAAACCGATGCAACCATCGCTGCCAAGGTGCAGGCCGCATGGCGCGCCGGACTGGTGGCCATCGTCTGCATCGGCGAGACCGAGGCGCAGAACCGTGCGGGCGAAACCCTCGCCGTTCTGACCCGTCAGCTTGACGGATCACTGCCCGCAGGCACCACCGCCGCCAATACCGTCGTGGCCTATGAACCTGTCTGGGCCATCGGCACCGGGCGCACGCCGACCGAGGCCGAGATTGCCACCACCCATGCCGCCATCCGCGCCCATCTGGGCCGCCGCCTGCCCGATGGCGAAACGATCAGCCTGCTTTATGGCGGCTCGGTCAATGCCACCAACGCCGCCCGCATCTTTGCCATTGCCGATGTCGATGGCGGTCTGGTCGGCGGGGCCTCGCTGCGGGCCGCCGATTTCCTGCCCATTCATCACGCCCTGTCAGGAGCATAGACCATGAGCTTTGACCGTCGTATCAAGATCGCCCCCTCGATCCTGTCCGCCGATTTCGCCGACTTTGGCCGCGAGATTCAGGCGATTGAGGGTCAAGGCGCCGACTGGGTGCATGTCGATGTGATGGACGGGCATTTCGTGCCAAACATCACCTTTGGACCGCCAGCCGTGGCGGCCTTTCGCAAGCATGTGAAAACCGTGATGGATGTTCACATCATGATCTCGCCCGTCGATGCCTATATCGACGCCTTTGCCGCCGCTGGCACCGATATCCTGACACCGCATGTCGAAGCAGGCCCGCATATCCACCGCACCTTGCAGGCCATTCGCGGTGCCGGGATGAAGGCGGGCGTGGCGCTGAACCCCGGCACGCCGGCTGACTCGGTGGCGCATCTGCTGGACCTGACCGACCTCATTTGCGTGATGACGGTCAACCCCGGCTTTGGTGGGCAAAAGTTCATCGACATGACCGCCAAGGTGCGCAGCCTGCGCGCGATGATCGGAGACCGCCCGATCCATATTCAGATCGACGGCGGCGTGACGGTGGACACCGCCCCCTTGGTGGCCGCTGCCGGGGCTGATGTGCTGGTGGCTGGCTCGGCGGTGTTCAAGGGGGGCTCGGTCGCCAATCCTGCGCCTTATGGCGCCAACATCGCCGCCATCCGCAGGGCCGCCGAGGCCGCGCTTTGATCCCGATTGTCTTTGATCTGGACGGCACGCTGATCGACAGCGCCCCTGACTTTCACGCCGGGGCGAATGGCCTACTGGCTGATGAGGGTCATGCCCCGCTGAGCTTTAACGAGGCCCGCAGTTTCATCGGCAATGGCGCGGCGGTCTTTGTCGCCAAGATGCGCGCGGCACGGGGAATACCCGACAGCGAACACCCCCGGCTTCATGCCGAGTTTGTCCGCCGCTATGATGAGTTCGTCAGTCTGACCCACCCCTACCCCGGTGTGGTTGCGGCCCTGCTGGGATTGAAGGCGCGCGGGCACCCCTTGGGCATCTGCACCAACAAACCCATCCGCCCGACGCTGGCGGTTCTGCGCCACCTCGGGATGGAAACCCTGTTTTCCACCATCCTTGGTGGCGACAGTCTGCCGGTCCACAAACCAGACCCCGCCCCCTTGCACGCTGCGTTCGCGGCTTTGGGGGGCGTGGGGCTGTTTGTGGGCGACAGCGAGGTTGACGCCGAAACCGCCCACGCGGCGGCAGTGCCGTTTTTGCTGTTCTCAGGCGGTTATCGCAAATCGCCTGCTGAAACACTGGGCGCCGTCGCTGTCTTTGATGAGTTTTCCGCCTTGCCGGACCTTGTCAACACCCTGTCCTGAAAGGGAAACCATGCTCAAGGCTCTGATCTTTGACGTCGACGGCACGATTTGTGAAACCGAAGAGATTCACCGCCGCGCCTTTAATCGCGCCTTTGCCGAATTCGGGCTGGACTGGGTCTGGACGGTCGAGGAGTACCGCCGCCTGTTGCGCACAACGGGTGGCAAGGAACGCATGCGCGCGCATCGCATGGCCTGTGGGCTGGACCAGCCCGATGATGCGGCGATTGTCCGATTGCATGCGCTGAAGACGCGATTCTATGTCGAGGCTCTCGCCCGTGACGAGATTGCCCCTCGACCGGGCATACGCGACCTGATCGCCGAGGCACGGGCGGCAGGGCTGCGCGTCGCCATCGCCACCACCACGTCACCCGCCAATGTCGAGGGATTGGTGCAGGCGATTTGGGGCCGTGCCGCGGCCGAGGTTTTCGATGTGATTGCAGCAGGCGACGAGGTGGAGGCCAAAAAACCCGCTCCCGACGTGTTCCTGCTGGCCTTGCAGCGCCTTGGCCTGACCGCAGACCAGGCCATTGCCATCGAAGACAGCCGCAATGGGCTTGTCTCGGCGCTCGGTGCCGGATTGCGCGTGCTGGTGACGCCCAGCGTTTACACCGACGCCGATGATTTCAGCGGTGCAACGTGGCTGATGCCGGATGTCTCGACATTCAATCTGGCGGGCGCCCGCTCACTGCCGGCCTGAGACCAGGTCACGTTCGCCGCCCGCCGCTGTCATCGATGAGGCCGCCGCGCCAAAGCTGGGACGCGGCGGCGCTGTGTGTCACTTCTCAGGGATCAGCCCCTTGGGCGCAAAGCGTAGGACCAGCAACAGGATCACGCCCATCGTCATCAACCGCACATGCGCCGCCGAGTCGATCAGATGGGCGCGCAGGCCGGAATCCTCGGGCATGGAGGCGGTCAGCAACCCGATCAGCCACAGGCCGATCGGTTCGACCTGAACCCAGAGGAACCAGATCAGGAAGCCGCCCAGCACCGAGCCCCAGTTGTTGCCCGAGCCGCCAACGATCACCATCACCCAGATCAGGAAGGTGAAGCGCAGCGGCTGATAGCTGCCCGGCGTCAACAGACCGTCCAGCGTGACCAGCATCGCCCCGGCCAGACCGCAGACCGCCGCGCCCAGGATGAACACCTGCAAGTGGCGGGCCTTGACGTCCTTGCCCATCGCCTTGGCCGAGGTCTCGTTGTCGCGGATCGCCCGCATCATCCGGCCCCAGGGCGATTTCCACGCCCGCTCGGACAACCACATGATGATTGCCAGCACGATGGCGAACAGCAGGGCATAGCAGGCCTTGACGAACAGCGACGAGGCCTCGGTCGCGCCAAGACCCAGCCATTCCGCCCATGACAGGAAGGTCGGGTTGGTCTGCAGCGCGACCTCATAGGGCACCGGCCGCGGCAGGCCATTGACGTTGCGCACGCCCCGCGACAGCCAGTCTTCGTTTTTCAACACCGCGATGATGACCTCGGCGATGCCCAGCGTGGCAATTGCCAGATAGTCCGACCGCAGCCCCAGGCTGACCTTGCCGATCACCCAGGCGACGCCCGCGGCCAGCCCCATCGCGGTCACCCACGACAGCAGGACCGGCAGGCCCATGCCGCCGAGATAGCCAGCGACGGCGGTGTTGGTGCCTTCGATGGCGTCAACGGCAGGGTCCAGAACTGCGCGATAGGCGACGAACCCCACGACGAGGATCACCAGCAGCGCGCCCATGCGACCAAGGCCTGCCGGTACGCGCTTCCACGCCTGCACCGCCGCGACGATGGTCAGCACGCCGATCGCCAGCGCGCCCAGCACGCCCAGACCACCGGCCGACCAGGCCTCGTGCACCGGAGGCATCGAGGTCAGCACCACGGCCAGCCCCCCCAACGCGACAAAGCCCATGGTGCCGACCGAAAACAGCCCGGCATAGCCCCACTGGATATTCACCCCCAGCGCCATGATCGCCGAGATGAGACACATGTTGACCATGCCCATCGCCACCGAGGGGCTTTGCAAAAAGCCCACCAGCACCAGCAAGGCCGCCATGATGGCAAAGAGGATCACATTGCGCAGGTTCATTGTGTTTGCCCCTTGAAGAGCCCGGTCGGGCGAACCAGCAGAACCACCACCAGCAGCACGAAGGAGACCGCGAATTTATAGTCGGTGGACAAAAGCTGCACGAGCCCCTCGGGCGCCATGCCGTCCGGCAGCAGGTATTCGAGGAACTTGCGGAAGGCATAGGTCACGCCGACTTCGCTGAGGGCGATGACGAAGGCGCCGACAACAGCCCCGACCGGATTGCCCATGCCCCCGAGGATCGCCGCCGCGAACATCGGCAGCAAGAGCTGGAAATAGGTGAAGGCCTTGAAGGACTTGTCCAGACCATACAGCGTTCCCGCCATCGTCACCAAAACCGCGACGATCAGCCAGGTTACGGTCACCACCCGCTCGGGGTTGATGCCCGACAGCAGCGCCAGATCCTCGTTGTCGCTGAAGGCCCGCATGGATTTGCCGGTGCGGGTGCGGTTGAGGAACCAGAACAGCGCGGCGACCACGATGGCCGTGACCACGACGGTGATTACCTGGCTGATCCGAATGCCCATGCCCTCGGCCAGCCCGGTGGCATCGCGGAACTCGCGCACGGTGAACAGGAAGCGCGCACCATCGGCAAAGTTCTGGTCGTTCGGCCCGATGACAAAGCGCACCAGACCGTTGACGACGAACATCACCCCCAGCGAGGCCATCACCACGACGATCGGCTTGGCCTTGACCTTGCGATAAAAGCGATACACCGAGCGGTCCGCCGCCAGCAGGATCGCCGCCGAGGCGACAATCCCCACCGGCAGCGCCAGCAGCGCCGTCGGCAGCGGCCCAAGAGAGACCCCGGCAGCCTGCAAGGCCCAGGTCGTCAGAATCACCCCCGCGGTGCCAAACGCCATCACATCGCCATGCGCGAAATGCGAAAACCGCAGGATCGCAAAGATCAGCGTGATTCCCAGCGCCCCCAGCGCCAGTTGACTGCCATAGGAAATGGCGGGGATCAGCACGAAGTTGGCCAGCAGGACCAGTGCGTTCAGGAAATCCATCCGTCAGCCCCCCAGGAAGGAACGCCGCACCTCGGGGTCGGCCAGCAGGGCCTGTCCCGTATCGGTGAAGCGGTTGGCGCCTTGCACCAGCACAAAGCCCTTGTGAGCGATGTCCAGCGCCTGACGCGCGTTCTGTTCGACCATCAGGATGGAAACCCCGGTGCGGGCGATCTCGATGATGCGGTCAAAGAGTTCGTCCATCACGATCGGGCTGACCCCGGCGGTGGGTTCGTCCAGCATGAGGACCGCGGGTTTGGTCATCAGCGCGCGGCCGACGGCCACCTGCTGACGCTGCCCGCCGCTGAGTTCCCCCGCAGCCTGCCGCCGTTTCTGGCGCAGGATGGGAAAGAGGTCATAGACCTGCTCCAGCGTCTCGCGGAAATCGCCCTCGCGGATGAAGGCGCCCATTTCCAGGTTTTCCTCGACCGTCATGGTCGGAAAGATGTTGTGCGTCTGCGGCACAAACCCCATGCCCTTGGACACCCGCGCCTGCGGGCTGAGCGCGGTGATGTCCTCGCCCATCAGCCGCACATGGCCTTGCCGCAGATTGAGCATGCCGAAGACGGCCTTCATCGCGGTGGATTTGCCAGCGCCGTTGGGACCGACGATCACGGCGATCTCGCCGCGATTCACCGAGATGGTGCAATTGTGCAGGATGTCCGCGGCGCCATAGCCCCCGGTCATCCCCTCGCCGATCAGCACCGGATCGGTCGCTGCGTCAAACATGACCGCCCTCCGCCTTGACCTTGTTCTTCAGGCCCGTGCCCAGATAGGCCTCGATCACCTGCTCGTTGGATTTGATCTCGGCCAGCGATCCCTCGGCCAGAACCTTGCCCTCGGCCATGCAGATCACCGGGTCGCAGATGCGGCCGATGAAATCCATGTCGTGTTCGATCACGACAAAGGTATAGCCGTGTTCCTTGTTCAGCCGGACGATGGCATCGGCGATGGTGTTGAGGAGTGTCCGGTTCACGCCCGCGCCGACCTCGTCCAGAAAGACGATCTTGGCGTCGGTCATCATCGTGCGGCCGAGCTCCAACAGTTTCTTCTGCCCGCCCGAGATGTTCCCTGCCTTTTCATCGGCGATATGGCTGATGGTCAGGAACTCCAGCACCTCATTGGCGCGGCGGCGGATTTCCTCGTCTTCCAGCGCGACCCGGCGACGCTGGAACCACGCCGACATCAGGCCTTCGCCCGCCTGTCGGGGCGGAACCATCATCAGGTTCTCGCGGCAGGTCATCGAGTGGAACTCGTGCGCGATCTGGAACGTTCGCAGCAGGCCCTTGTGGAACAGTTCGTGCGGCTCCAGCCCGGTGATGTCCTGGCCGGCCATGTAAACCTTGCCTGAGGTCGGCTTGTGGACCCCGGCGATGACGTTGAACAGCGTGGTCTTGCCGGCGCCGTTCGGGCCGATCAGGCCGGTGATCGACCCTTCGGCGATATGAAGCGACGCACCGTCGACCGCGTGAAAGCCGCCGAAGTGCTTGTGCAGGTTCTCGACCCGGATCATGCGCAAACCCCTATAAAGGGACAGCCCGAGGTTGTGACCCGGGCTGCCCAGAGATGTCAGGTTATTTGCGCCGCATCAGCGGAAGCGCACGGTTTCGAACGCGCCGTTGCGGACTTCCAGTTCGCGGTAGTTGCCGGCCGATTCGCCGGGCCCGATCAGTTCGACCGCCGAGGCGCCGACGTAATCGACGTCACCGCCAGCCGCGATGATTTCCAGCGCCCGGGCCAGATCGCCGGGATAGATCATCTCGCCGGGGGCGTTGGCGACGTTCATCACGTGATCCTTGAAGACCGCCGAATCAGCCGAACCGGCCGAGGCCATCGCCAGCAGGATCAGCGCGGCAGCGTCATAGGATTCGGGCGAGAAGGCCGAAGACCCGTCGAAACCAGCCGCGGTGGCCAGCCCCTGATAGGTCTCGGTGCCCGGATTGTCAGCGCCCGGAAGCTGGCCATACGACCCTTCCAGTTCGGCACCGATGGTGTCGATCAGGCTCTGGCCGATCATGCCGTCCACCAGTTCGAAGGTGCTGAACGCGCCGAGGTCGAGCGCCGAGCGGATGATACCACGGCCGCCCTGATCGACGTAACCGGCCACCACCAGAACCTCGCCGCCAGCGGTCGCCAGCGCCGCGACTTCGGCGGAGTAGTCGGCCTTGCCGTCTTCGTGCGAGGCAACCATGGTCACGGTGCCGCCCGCCGCTTCAAAGTTGGTGCGGATGGCATCGGCCAGACCCGCGCCGTAGTCGTTGTTGGTATAGGTGATGGCGATCGAGTTGACGCCACGGTCGCGCATGATCGAGGTCGCAACGGCACCCTGACGGGCATCCGACGGCGCGGTGCGGAAGAACAGGCCGTCATCTTCGGCCGTCGACAGCGCCGGCGAGGTCGCCGAGGGCGAGATCATCACGACGCCATTGGGGCGCGCGACGTTCTGCAGGATGGCGCCGGTGACGCCCGAACAGTCGCCGCCGACGATGGCGTTGACGTGGTCCGAGGTGACCAGACGCTCGGCGGTGGCAACCGCGAGGGCCGAATCGATGCAGCCGTCATCGCCGCGAACCGAGGTCACGGTGCCCAGCGCGAAATTGCCCGAAGCGTTGACTTCGGCGATTGCCAGTTCGGCGCCCGCAGCCATCGCCGGGGTGATCGATTCCAGCGGGCCGGTGAAGCCAAAGATGATGCCGATGTTGACCTGCGCCTGCGCGGCGCTGGCGGTCAGCCCGACGAGGGCGGTGGTCAGAAGCAGTTTTTTCATGAGGATTTCCTCTCCCAGTTGAGTCGTCTGTCTTTGTGCAGCGCCTGACCGGTGTTGCCACCGCCGACGCCGTATCTTGTCGATGACAGCCAGATAATCGGATTGGCCATGCCCGCGCAACGCCCTTTTATTGGCCATTTCGGGGGGAATCCGGGGAGCAGCGATGCTTTGGCTTGACCGGTCGTCGCAAGATTGTCAAAATATGAATAGATTGGTCAATATTGAACAATACAGGGGCGAAACCAGATGCTGAAGATTGCCTTGTGTGGTGGCGGTGTGGGCGGGTTGGCCGCTGCGATCGCCTTGCGAAAGATGGGACATGATGTGGCGGTCTTTGAACAGGCCCGCCAGTTTGCCCGAGTCGGGGCCGATGTGAACCTGACGCCCAACGCAGTGCATGCACTGGATGGTCTGGGCGCCTCGGAGACGTTGCGCGCCAATGCCGCGCGGCCGACGCACCGGATCAGCCGCACATGGGACACCGGCGAGGAAACCTCGCGCCTGCCGATGTCCAGCGCCGCCGAAGAGCGTTATGGCGCGCCGCAATTGACCGTCCATCGCGCTGATCTGCTGAGCGCGCTGGAGGCCCTGCTGCCCCAAGACGTCGTGCGCTTTGGCGCGGGGGTCAAGGCCGTTGGGCAGGATGCCGACGGCGCCTGGGTCACGCTGACCGATGGCAGCCAGCAACGCTTTGACGTGGTGATTGGCGCTGACGGTATCCACTCGCCAGTGCGGGTGGCGTTGTTCGGCCCCGATGCGCCACGGTTCACCGGGCTGGTCTCGTGGCGGGCGGTGTTTCCGCGTGAGCGGGCCGGCGACCTGCCCGACCTCGACGCCTTTACCAAATGGTGGGGCCCGACACCGGACCGCCAGATCGTCACCTTTCCGCTGACCCACGGGAAAGAGATCTTCGTTTTCGCCACCCATCGTCAGGAGGGCTGGGCCGAGGAAGGCTGGACCCTGCCCGGTGATCTGGACGAGTTGCGCGCGCTCTATGCCGATTTCCACCCGCAGGCCCGCGCCCTGCTCGACGCCTGCGACAGCGTCACGCGATCAGCCCTGCATGTTCGCGACTCGATGCCGCATTGGTCGCTGGGGCGCATCACCCTGCTAGGCGACGCCGCGCATCCGATGGTGCCCTTCATGGCGCAAGGCGCCTGCATGGCCATCGAGGATGCCGTGGTGCTGGCGCGCGCGCTGGACGGTGCCGATGCCGCCAGCGTGCCCGAGGCGCTGCGACGCTATGAGGCCGCGCGTATCCCGAGGACGGCGGAAATCCAGCGCTCGTCACTGGCGAATGACTGGCTGAAAACCCAGGGCAATGCCGACTGGGTTTACGGCTATCACGCGTGGACTGTCGCG
The DNA here is from genome assembly GCA_937907485.1 of uncultured Paracoccaceae bacterium. Lineage (GTDB taxonomy): Bacteria > Pseudomonadota > Alphaproteobacteria > Rhodobacterales > Rhodobacteraceae > Pararhodobacter. Next base: position 15,102 of record CALESR010000339.1, read on the forward strand.
CTGGCCTAAATCTTGTGCCCCAGCGCCGTCGAGATTTCCTCGGCGGCGCGTTTCACGGCGGCCTCGATCTGCGCAGCCAACGGGGTGCCGGGGGTGAACTGCACCTCGGGCCCGGTGACGTTCAGCGCCGCCACCGTGCGCCCCTGATGATCGAACACCGGCGCCGCACAGGATCCGATGCCGCGCTCGAAATTCCCGGCGCTCCACGCCATGCCCTTGGCGCGGTCATCGGCGACCTGCGCCTGCAGCGCGGAAAAAGACCCGGCGGTCTTGTCGGTAAACATCGACAGCGCGGCCCCGGAATACCGGCGCTGCATCTCTTCGGCGGGCAGCCAACCCAGCAGAACGCGGCCGATGGTGGTGGCATGGGCGGGCAGCCGCGACCCTTCGCGAACGTTGCTGACCAGATGGGAGTTCGGCGTTTCGCGCAGCAGATAGATCACCTCGGACCCGTCGAGGATACCCAGATGCGACGACAGCCCCAGCGCCGCCACCAGCCGCGCCATCACTGGCTGCGCCACCCGCAGCACATCGCGCGATTTCAGCGCGTCTGCGGCGAGGGCGATCATCCCCGGCCCCAGTTGCCAGCTGAGCCCGTCATCGACCGATTCGATCATCCGCTCGACCTCGAGCGTATGCAGTAGGCGGATCAGCGTCGTCCGATTGATGCCCAACTCGCGCGCCGTTGCGCTGGCGTTGCGGCAGCGCCCGCCCGCCGCGATGTGGCGCAGCAACGTAAAGGCGCGGTGCACGGGCGGCACCGAATAGTTGGGCCCATCGTCATCCGTCAGGTCGAACTCGCTGGCACTCTTCACGTTTGGACCCCTTCCCCTGCACAAAATCGCGTCGCCCCTGCCGCAGGAAACCTCTCGGCGCGGCAAATGGCGAATGCGGAGCGCGGCACTGAAGATTTTTCTTGACCGAATCTCGTCGCGCGCCAATAATGAACACACTGTTATAATATGAACAGTTTTGCAAGCGAAAAACGGAGCCCGCCATGGATGCCTTCAAGGACCGCCTCAGCCAGCGCGCCCGAGACACCAGCCGTCCGGCACTGGCGCATCAATCGCGTGGCCGGGCGCTGAGTGCGCCGGAGCAGGCGCTGGCCGATGCGCTGATGGAGATCATGGGCGCCCGTCAGCATGATTTCACCGCCGTTGCTGCAGCGCTGGCCGACCGAGGCATCACCGCGCCGGTTTCGGGCCGCAAGGATTGGGATCTGGCGCTGTTGACGGCCGAGTTGACCGCGCTGAACGCTGACTTCGACACGGTCTATGCGGACCATGGCTATGGCGCTTGAATTCCGCGGTGTATCGAAGAGCTTTCGCGTGCCCAGTGGCCCCGAGCTGCTGGCCGTGCGCGACATCTCGTTTCACGTTCGCAAGGGCGAATTCGTCGCTGTCGTCGGCCCCTCGGGCTGCGGCAAGTCGACGATCCTCAGCATGACGGCAGGCCTCTATCAGCCCAGTTCGGGCGAGGTTCTGGTGTCAGGCAAGATGGTGACCAAGCCCAATCCGCAGGTCGGCTTCATGCTGCAAAAGGATCTGCTGCTGCCGTGGCGCACCATCGTCAAGAACGTCGAATTCGGCCTTGAATCGCGCGGCGTGCCAAAGGCGCAACGGCGCGAGCGTGCGATGGCGGAACTGGAGCGCTGCCATCTGGCGGGGTTCGAGAACCACTATCCCTATCAGCTGTCGGGCGGGATGCGCCAACGCGCCGCTCTGGCCCGCACTCTGGCGATCGACCCGGATATCATCCTGCTGGACGAGCCCTTCTCGGCCCTCGATGCGCAGACCAAACTGCTGATCCAGAACTCCTTTGCCGAGACGATTCACGAGGCCGGGATCACCACCCTGCTCATCACGCATGACCTCAGCGAGGCGGTCATCATGTCCGACCGCGTGCTGGTGCTGTCCGAGCGCCCCGGCACGGTCATGCGCGAAATGGCCATCAACCTGCCCGACCGCGCCCATCCGCTCAAGCGCCGCCAGATGCCCGAAGTGCATCAACACGCGGCCGAGATCTTTACCCTGCTGCGCCTCGATCAACGCGCCGCATGACGCCCCACTGAACCAACAAAACAACGGGAGACTGCAATGAAACACACGTTCCTCGGGCTTGCCATGGCGGCGGGTCTGGCGGTTTCGGGGCTCAGCGCCTCGGCGCAGACCGCCCTCACCTATCTGTTCCCGGCGCCGGATTTCCTGCCGGCCTTCGCGCCGTTCCAACTGGCGCTTGGCAAGGGTTATTATGCCGAAGAGGGCCTCGACGTGACCTTTCAGGTCGGTCAGGGCGGCGCTGACGTTGCGACGCAGGTCGCTGTCGGCAACGCGCAACTGGGCGGCGGCATGGGCGACACCGCACTGATCGTGCGCGCCAATGGTCTGGCGATCCGCGGCGTGGCGCTGCTGGGCGGTCAGGGCATCACGCATGTGGCCTGGCGCAATGACCGCGACATCAACGGTATCGCCGATCTGCGCGGCCGTTCGATCGGCGTGATCGGTTTTCAGGACACCACTTTCTACAACCTGCTCGCCGTGCTGGCGACCGAAACCATCAACCGTTCGGACGCCGATATCCAGGCGTTGGGGCCGGCGGGCATCATCCAGAACATGATCGGCGGCTCGATCGACGCGATGTCGGGCGTGCCCGAGTGGATCGTCGCCATTCAGGATGCCGGCGTGCCGCTGACCGTGACCCCGGCGCGCGAGTTCTTCCCGTCGCAGGCTCAGGCGATCATCGCCTCGGACGCCTTCATCGCCGAAAACCCCGAGGCCGTCGCCGGTTTTGTCCGCGCGACACTGCGCGCCGTGCGTGACATCGTCGCCGACCCGGCGCAGGCCGCGCACGACTATGTCGGCTTCTTGCCGCGCCACGCCGAGAACGTCGGTCAGATCGAGCGCATCATGCAGATGTATGTCTCGAACGTCTATGCGCAGGACGGCGACCGCCCGCTGGGTGCCTTTGATCCGGCGCAACTGCAGACGGCCGAGGATTTCTATGTCGCCAACGAGCTGGTGACGGCGCGCGTCGAAGTCGCGGACGCCTATACCAACCAGTTCATCCCTGAGTGAAACCGCCTTTCTCCCGCCGCCGCCCATCGGCGGCGGGAGCCCTGCCTCGCTCCAAACCAAAGGTCGCCCGATGTCGCATGCCAGCACACAAAAGCTTGTCGCCCTGGCGATCCTTGGCCTTGTGCTGCTGGTGTGGCAATTCCTGCCGCCGGCGCTGGCGGTGCCGAAATACATCATCCCGACCCCGCTCGACATGGCGATCGAACTGGGCCGGATGTATCGCCGCGAAAACCTGATCGCCAACACCGCCTCGACCGCGCTGTTCACTCTGCTGGGGTTTGCCATCGGCTCCGGGCTGGGGGCGATCATCGGCTACTTGCTGGGCTTTTCGCCCTTTTGGGAGCGCGTGCTCTCGCCCTATATTCTGGCGCTGCAGATCGCGCCAAAGGTCGCCTTTGCGCCGCTGTTCATCATGTGGTTCGGCTATAACGCGACGCCGAAACTGCTGGTCACCGTGCTGATCGTGTTCTTTCCGGTGCTGGTCAACGTGCTGGCAGCGATGAAGACCGTGGACCGCGACATGGTCAATCTGGCGCGGGCCTACTCGATGACCCGCTGGCAGATCTTTGTGAAGGTCGAATTCCCCTCGACCCTGCCCAACCTGATGGCCGGACTGCGCATCGCCTCGACCCTAGCAGTGATCGGCGTGACGGTGGGTGAACTGGTCGGCGGCAACACGGGTCTGGGTTTCCTGATCTCGTATGGCGGCGGTCAGGCGAATGCGGCGATGGTGTTCAATGCCATCGTGTTGCTGACGCTGATCGGCATCGTCCTCTATTCCGTGCTGGCCTGGGCCGAAGAGCGCCTGCTGCACTACATCCCCAAGAAAGACCACTGACAGCGGCCAGCCCCCCGCCAGCCGCACCTGCAAGACTAGGAGAGAGAGATGAGCAACGCTCCGATGAAATTCCCTTCGATCGAACCCGAGGACGTTCAGATCCCTGAGGGCAAGACTCTGGGAAGCTGGATGCAAAGCCGGATTGCCACCTATGGCACTCGCACGCTGGATTGGGACGCGCTGAAGTTCCAGGCCGACTTTGACCCAAAGTATCGCCGCGCGCAGATGCGCTATGTCGGCACCGGGGCGACCGGGGTGGACAGCGATGAAAACGTCGTGCCGGCCGGACATTTCACCTTTTCGACGATGGTTCTGCCAGCCGGTGCCGAAGGTCCGCTGCATATCCACCGCGACGCCGAGGAAATCTTCTTTGTGCTCAAGGGCCACAAGGTCCGCTTCTTCATCGAGCACAAGGGCGAGGAACTGGACGTCCTGCTGACCGAGCGCGACCTGATCTCGGTTCCGCCGGGCCTGTATCGCGGCGTGCGCAACGAAGGGATCGAAGAGGCCCTGATGTGCGTGATGATCGGCAATCCGAAGCCGGTGACGCCGACCTATCCGCCGGATCACCCGGTGTCGAAAATTCCGCGGCCCAAAGGGTCCAAGGCCGCTGGCTGATAGATTGCAGGGTGGGGTTCAGCCCCACCTTGCCCCCCTTTCCGAAAGGTGCCCCATGACCGCCATCGACAAGAAAGCCCTCATCGAGGATCGCGTGAACACCGGCCTTTTGGGCCAGTGGTATCCCGTCGCCAAGTCCGTCGAGATCAAGTCCACCAAACCCTATGGCGCCAAGTTGCTGGGTCAGAAGCTGGTGCTCTGGCGCGGTGCGGATGGCGCGATCAAATGTGTCGAGGATTTTTGCCCGCATCGCGGCGCACCGCTGTCGTATGGCGAGATCCACGAGGGCAACATTGGCTGTCGCTATCACGGCGTTATCGTTGATGGCGAGGGGGTGGTGGTGCGGGTGCCCGCAATGCCCGAATGCGCACTGGAAGGTCGCAAGGCGCTGAAATCCTTTGCCGTCACCGAACATTCGGACGCGGTTTTCGTCTATATTCCCTCGCTGGCCAACCCTGAGCCGCCGCCGTTGACCCTGCCGCCCGAGCTGACAGGCGACGACTGGACCGGGTTCTTGTGCACCTCGGTCTGGGGCACCAATTACCGCTATGCGCTCGACAACCTCGCCGACCCGATGCACGGCTGCTATCTGCATTCGGAGAGCTTCACGCTGGCGTATGGCTCGAAACAAGACCTGATGCGGCTGGACAAGACCGAGACAGGTTTTCACGTCACCCGTGTCGGGCAGGTCGGCGACAATTTCGACTGGTCGGAATTCGCCGTGCATCCGGGCAGCATGTATTGCTTCCTCGACATCCCCTATCCGCCCGCGGCGGGCCCCGGCGGCAACATGCGCATTGTCGGCTTTGCCACCCCGGTCGACGCCACCACCTGCAAGGTGTTCTTCTGGCGTCTGCGCAAGGTCGAGGGCATCGCGCGCGAGGCCTGGCGGTTCCTCTATCGCGCCACGCTGGAAGAGCGGCACTGGAACGTGCTGGAACAGGACCGCGTGATGCTGGAGGGGATGCCCGACGACGCCCGCAAGCGCGAGATGCTTTATCAGCATGACCTCGGCGTGTCGCGCATCCGCCAGATCCTGACCCGCGCCGCCAAGGAGCAGATCGAGGCCGAACTGGCGCAGGTGGCCGCCGAATGATGCTGGCGGGCCGCACCCTGTTGATTACCGGCGCTGCGCGCGGGCTGGGGCGCGAGATCGCCCGTGCCTGCGCGGCGGCGGGCGCGCGGCTGGTGCTGGCCGATATCGATGCGGGCGTGCAGTCGGTGGCCGACGATCTGGGCGCACGCGGCGCGCTGGTCGATCTGGGCGATCCGGGCAGCATCGCTGTATTGGCCGACAGCATCACCGCGACCGAAGGCGCGCTGCACGGGTTGTGCAACAACGGCGCCGTGGCCACCAACGTCGGGGGCATGGGGTTCGAGGATATCGAGCTTGACCTGTGGGACCGCGTGCAGCGCGTGAATGTGCGCGGCACTTGGCTGATGACCCGCGCCTGCGCGCCCCTGCTGCGGGCCTCTGGCAGTGGACGGGTGGTGAATGTGGCCTCGGACACCGCGCTTTGGGGCGCGCCGCGGCTGCTGGCCTATACCGCATCCAAGGGGGCGGTGATGGCGATGACCCGCAGTCTGGCGCGCGAACTGGGGCCGGACCGGGTGGGAGTCACCTGCGTTGCGCCCGGCATCCTGACCACCGAAAGCACCGAGTATGTCCCCGAGGCCCGCCACCGTCTCTATCACGACGGCCGCGCCGTGCCGGGGCCGCAACCGGCCAGCGATGTGACGGCGACGGTGGCGTTTTTGCTGTCCGAAGGCGCGCTGACGTTGACCGGCCAGACTCTGCCGGTCAACAACGGCTTTGTGTTTCTGACATGAGTCCGCGCGAGGGGATCACCGAGGGGATCGGCTGGCGCGAGCATCCCGGCGACGGGCCGCTGCTGCTGGCGCTGCACGGCATCGGCGCCGAGGCGCGCGCCTTTGATGCGCTTGCCGAGCGGCTGCCCGGCTGGCGGGTGATCGCCTGGGAGGCGCCGGGGTATGGCCCATCGGCCCCCCTGCCGATGGACTGGCCGCGCGCTGCCGATTATGCACAGACCCTCGCCCGGCTGGTCGCGGTACTGGGACTGCCCCGGTTTCACCTGCTGGGCCATTCGCTGGGCACGCTGATCGCCGCGGCCTATGCGCGGCGGCATCCGGTGCAGACCCTGACCCTCGCCGCCTGCGCACAGGGCGGGGGCGCGGTTCCCGGCACCCTGCCCCCCTCGCAGCAGACGCGGCTCGATGATCTGGACCGACTGGGCGCGCCCGCGATGGCCGAGGCCCGTGCGCCCCGGCTGATCCACCAGCCCGAGCGCAACCCCACCCTTGTCGCCGCCGTGGCGCAGGGCATGGCGCGCATCCGGCGGCCCGGTTATGCGCAGGCGGTGCGGATGCTGGCCTCAGGCGATCTGGCTGCCGATTGCGCGGCGCAGACGCAATCGACGCAGGTGATCGTCGGCGCCGAGGATCTCGTCACGCCCCCCGCCCAATCGCAGCGCGCGCATGACGCCCTGCCGCCCGCGCATCGCGGCGCCCTGACCCTGATCCCGGCCTGTGGCCATGCCCTGCATCATCAGGCGCCGCAGGCCCTCGCCCATGCCATTCTGCAAGGAGCAACGCCATGACCGTATCCCCCAAAGTCGGCGCCCTGCGCGGCATCGTCATGCGCGGCCCCGACATCACGGCGACCAAGGGGTTTTATACCCAGAACTGGGGCCTGAGCATCGCGCATGAAGACGCGGGCACCGTCTGGTTCCGGGGCACCGGGCCCGAGCCCTTCATCTATGCCATCACCAACGCCCCGGTTTAC
>CALESR010000340.1 GCA_937907485.1 uncultured Paracoccaceae bacterium
TGAAATTCTTGTCAACACCTGGTCAACGTTTTACGAGCCCCCCATCGAGGGTGCGTATAATCGTCGCCGGAGGCATCCGTCACTTCGGAAGATCCTCACGAAACCGGTCCATCTGATGCATCCGCTCGTGCAGGATCGTCACGATGCCAACATCCCCGTTCGACAGACGCCGCCAGTACACGAAATGATGCGCGTGCCGGAAGTAGAAGCCATCAACTCCGAACTCCGCCGGGATTGGGCGTGACGTGATGCCATGGCTTTCGATCTGGTCGAACGCCGCAAAGAGGTCAGTGATGTACCGATCCGCCTGCTCGGCGCCCCAGCGGTCGCGGGTGTAGCGGTAGATCTCGTCAAGCCGCAGCGATGCGGCCTCCTGGATGCGAATGGCCACGTCGTCAGCCCCGGTTCCGGGCGATCACCTCGGCAGCGGTCAACGGGCGATAGCTATCTTCTGGTGCTGCGAAGGCGCGCGTCAGTTCCGCCTTCAGACGATCAAACGCCTCCCGCTCGGCCCGCTCCTTGTCGCGCCGGATCAGGTCGCGGACGTATTCGCTGATGTTCTCGTAGGACCCGTTCTCGCCCACGTTCGACGCCACGAACTCGCTCAGCGCGCCGCTGATGCGGACCGTCATCGTTGTGGTTTGGGACATGATCGCCTCCGGTTTGTGTCTTCAAGATAAGCAAGAATAAAGACGCGCGCAAGGCGCTGTACTATCCGACGAATCTCAACAAACAGATCGCGCCGACCTCTTTGTAACGGCGTAACCAACTCAGATGGGGGGCTCCAGTCATCCCTCAGCAAATGTCGGGCAAGTGATCAGGCTGGTGAAGCGCCGTACGTTGCACGTGACTTCCACGTTGTCTGGAAAAACTGTGAGCGTCGACTGCATATTCGGCCAGTGGCCGGGTTCGGGGTCGAGTCGGATCAGAGATCCAGCACGAAATCGAACTCTGCCGTCAGACCGGGACCGCCCGGCACCGGCGCAATCGTAAGGCGGCGGCGATCGCCGTAGAAGGCTGACAAAGCGCGGAAAAGGGCGTTGTTCTCGGACTGCTGCCCGTCGAGGTAGATCTGCGTGGTCAGGGCATCATGGGAGCCAATCCAGACCCGCGCATGAATGTGTGGTGGTCTTCCGGTATAGGGAACCGGCAGGATTGTGCGCAACGCATAGGCACCGTCATGCGCCACGGGAACCGAACCGAAACCGGCAAAATGCGGATCGATCTGACCCGTGCGGTCATCCTTCTCGTCTCGGTAGATGCCCTGCGCATCCGATTGCCAGAACACGATCAGCGCCTCGCGAATGGGTTGGTCGTTCCGGTCGATCACCCGGCCGGTCAGATCCATGATCTGCCCTTGCGCGATGCCGCCGTCGTAATTGGTAAGGTCGGGCCGGATCGGCAGCTCGCCGAGAGGATAGAAGGGCCCGGTGAACTGCCCGGGGGTGGCCGGTCGGCGACCCTGCGCCATGGCCGCACCGGCGCCAAGGCCGGACAACAGGCTCGCGAGAAGTGTTCTGCGCTTCATGGGTTGGGTCCTGTCAGGAAAAGATGAACGACCGCATCGAGGTGCAGCCAAGGTCGATGCCTTCGTTGAAGAAGGTCAGCCTGTCGGCAGGATCGACCAGCCCAAGGCAGTACAGCGCGGGCATCAGATGGTCGGGGGTTGGATGGGCTTTGCGGAACAGCGCGCCATTCCGGTCGATACCGGCGAGGCGCGCGAAATCGCGGCTTTCCAGGGCATCGGCGACCAGGGTGTCGAATTCCTCGGCCCAATCGTAGACGCGCCCGTCAAAGCGCATGTCGGGCAGATTGTGGACCAGATTGCCGCTGCCCAGAACCATGACGCCCCTGTCGCGCAGGGAACGCAGTCGGCGACCGGTCTCGATCTGAGCGGCAAAGCTTTTGGACAGGTCGATCGACATCTGAAACACCGGCACATCCGCATCCGGGTAAAGGCGGCGAAGAATAGACCAGGCGCCATGATCCAGGCCCCAGTCCTCGGACCCGTGACAGGCTTCGTCGGCCAAGAGCGCAAGCGCCTGGCGCGCGGTGTCGGGATCGCCCGGCGCGGGGTACTGCACCTCGAACAGCCGGGGGGAAATCCGTCCGAAATCATGGATTGTGGGCGGGGATTGCTGGACATCCACCAGCGTTTCGCCGCGGGTCATCCAGTGGGCCGAAATGCACAGGACGGCCCGAGGGCGCGGCAGGGCCTGACCTGCTGCCTCCCAACCCGCGGCCCAGGGGTTCCGGGTGATGGCGTTCAGCGGATTACCATGGCCCAGAAACATCACCGGCATCCGGTCGGTCTTGCCGAAGCGGTCCTTCAGGGCTTCGAGACGGGTTTCGGCGATCGTGGTCATTCCGGGCTCCGGGGCATGGGTCTTGCGTGCCGGTCAACATGGCCGACAGGTGTGAAGGGGGCGCGCAGAACGCGCCCCCGCAGCGGTTCAGCCGTTGTCGAAGTTCAGGTTGCCGGTGCCGCCCAGGGCATTGAAGTCAAGGATGAAGGCGCCCGGCAACGTGCCGACCTTCTCGCTCAGGGCCGCCTTGAACACCTCGGGGTCAGTGGTCGTGCCCAGCAGCGATTGCCAGGCATCCAGATAGGACAGCATGAAATCGATGGCCGAGGCATCGTTTGCCGCATCCGCCGCGCGGTGGCCCGGAATGATCGTGCCCACGTTCAGCGCCCGCACCGCCGCCAGCGACGCGCGCCAGGCGTCCAGCCGTTCGTCGGTCGTGTTCTCGACCGCCCAGACATGGGTGCGGTTGTAGACCAGATCGGCCACGATCACGGTATCGAGGCTTTCGATCAGCACGGGCGAGATGATGTCGGTATCGCCATGCATCGGCGGCAGGATGCTGATCCGCTCGCCCTCCAGCATCAGATGATCGGCGGCCAGCGCCTCGGGCACGATCAGCCGGTCGGCCACGCCGCCCGGCATCATGCCCTGCCAGCGCGCCAGCACCGCATCGCCGGTCCGGCCGATGTTGCCGGCGACATCCGGATGGGCGTAGACCTTGGCATCGGGCCAGCGGTTCAGCAGGAATTCGGTGCCCAGATAGTGGTCGGGATGGGTGTGGGTGATGAAAACCGTCTCCAGATCCCGGCCCGAGGCTTCGATCCTGGCCACCAGCGCTTCGGCCTCGGCGCGGATGAACTGGGCATCGACCACCAGTGCCTTCCGCTCGCCAAGGATCAGCGTGCTGTCCACGACACCGCCCTGCTCGCCAGCAGTGAAGACCTCGGTTCCGGCAACGGCGGCATGGGCCGTTCCGGCCCGAAGGCCCATCGTGGCTGCCAGCGACAGCATGGCCCCGCCCTTGATCACATCTCTTCTTTGCATCGGGAAACTCCATGAATTGTGCGAGGTTGGCAGGGCCAGAGTGGCCCTGCCGCTGTATCTGCGGGCCCTCGCAATTACTGGATGCGAACCAGGAACTGCGACACCATCGGGGGATACTCGGCCATCAGCGCGCCGAATTCGGCGCCCTGCGACACCGCGGGGTTGGCGAAGATCGCCTGAACGGCCTCGCCCGATTCATAGAGGGTCATGCCGACGTAGTGGCGCCCGTCAGTCGAACGATATTCGAACTCGCCCAGAACGCCGGGCTGGGCCGTAAGAACCTCGACAAAGGCAGCGCGGCGTGCGTCAAAAGCGTCGAAGTCCACGCCGCTGACATCGCGCACGGCGATTTCCAGCACCTGACCGGGCTGCACCATGTTGGCGATATCCAGCGCGGGCGTGTCGCGGAAGGGGCGCAGTTTGCCTGCGTCGGCAATGGTTTCGACGGTGGCCAGATAGGCCGTCACCTCGGCCGGGGGGGCGGCCCCGAAGTAGCGCGCCATCAGCCCATCATGCGCCGCCTCGCTGTCGATCTGGAGCATGCCGACGAACACATTCTGCACCGGTGCGCCCTGCGCATCGACCGGCGCAAAGCCCATCACCGACATGAATTCGGCGCTGGCGATGATGTCAGCCTCGGCGCCAAGCAGGGCGCCGAACGGCGCCGCAGCAGCCTGCCAGGCGGCTTGGTCGGGCACGACGCGGATCGCCAGTTCCAGAACGTCGTCATCGGGCGTTGCACTCTGCGCCTGCGCCATGCCGGTCAGGGCCAGAAGGGCGGCGGTTGCCATCAGGGTTTTCTTCATCTGCGGGTCCTCCGTTTGGGATGGATGCAGATTGCCGCGCGACGCCGAGAGTGATAATCGTCAAACTATCAATTTCATTGTTTGGCAGAACACATGAATGATTCCGCCCTCCTGCGCCCATTGGCCGTGTTCCTGTCCGTGGCCGAACATGGCTCGTTCCGGCGGGCGGCGGATGATCTGGGCCTGTCCGCGCCGTTGGTCAGCCAGATCGTCGCGGGGCTTGAAGAGGAGTTGGGCCAGCAGCTTCTCTACCGTACGACGCGCAAGGTCACCCTGACCGATGCCGGGTCACGTCTGGCCAGCGGTGCAGGTCCCGCCCTTGGCGACATCGCCTCGATGCTGGAGGAGTTTCGTCAGGGGCACACCCGCCCGCGCGGCCGTCTGCGCGTGACCGCGCCAACGATCCTGGCGCAGCCCGCCTTTGCACGCTTCCTGCATGGCTATATGGCCGAAAACCCAGAGCTTCAGGTCGATGTCGACCTCAGCGACGACCACCGCGACCCGCTTGCGCATGGCCATGACATCGCCCTTCGGGTGACCCGCCCTGGCAGGGACGATGACCGCATTCGTCGGCGCCTGTTCGAGACCGAAGCCATCCTGTGCACCGGGCCCGGCACCGAGGTTTCGGGGCCCGGGTCCGTGACGGATCTGCTTTACCTCCGTCCACCTGAACTCCCACCGGACCTGGAATTCCGGCAGGGCGGTCGGGTGCAGCGCGTAACCCCCGCGCGTCAAATGGTGGTCAATCACGCGGGCCTGGTGCGTGAACTTCTCCGCTTCGGTGGATGTGCGATCTTTCCGGCCTTTTCCGTCGCAGAGGCGCTGGCGAGGGGCGACCTGCGGCGCATCCTTCCCGACTGCGATTTCGGCCCGGTCGAGGTGCAGGCCCTCTACACCGCCCGCCGCGCCCGGCTGAGCAACGCGAAGCACTTTACAGACGCGCTGGTCACTTTTCTTGAAGGCTATTGAAAGAGCGTGACATCAAGGCCGGACACGCGGCATCCCCGTTTTGGTGGAGTTTTTGTCCAGCACAGCGGAGCAGCAATCGTCGGCTTTCCGCTCTCATCTGCACGCCCGCGCCTGGTCGCGCAACACGGCGTAGTCGCTGAGCATCCGGACGACGACGGCCCCTTCCGGCAATGTTTCGACCTCGTCTGCGGCCCGTGCCTGATCTTCAGCCGTGTACTCGACCACGGGCGGGCAGGGCGCTCTGTTCTCAGAACTTACCGTCGCGCAGCCGGTCAGCCAGAGCGTCGCGATCAGCAGGGCGGCGGGCGGCGGCGTCGAGCATCTGGCGGTGGATCGCATCGTTTCTCTCTCTGGCATCAAGCCGTTCGGCCGCGCGCCCGGCGCGTTCACCGGCACGGCGCAGGTTCAGGAGGAACAGCAGGATCGCTGCTGCGGTGAGGATGAGGCCCAGCGCTTTTCGCGCCGGGCCATGGGTCTGAAGCCAGCCGATCACCGCTGGCCCCGTTTCCAGTCGTCGAGCCGCGCGTGGATGGTGACGGCGATGCCGATCAGGGCGATGGCGATCAGCACCCAGCGCAGGGTGTCGAGATAGGGCACCAGCGGCTGGATGGTGGATTGGGTTTCGGCGAGGACGCCCCTCACAGCATCCACCCCAGCCGCACCGACGGTCGCCGCTCCAGCCGCGCCGCCCCCGCGCAGGGTGCGGCTTTCCGACAGGATTTCGCGCGCGGGCGGCAGTTCCGGGGCGAAGGGCACGGGTCGTGCCGGGAAGGGA
>CALESR010000341.1 GCA_937907485.1 uncultured Paracoccaceae bacterium
GGGGCGCTCGCGCCCCCCTCTTTGCTGCGCAAATTCACCCCCCTGAGGATATTTGCAGAGCAAAGAAAGCGGCGGCGGCGGAAATTTTTAACCTTGCCCCTCTCGCTTGAACTCACCGCCCCCCCCATATAGGGTGCGCGCCAACCATGCCGGGCCCAAGGGCCTGCCCAACCCACCCGAGGAGCCTCATGTTCATTTCCCCCGCTTTCGCCCAGACCGCTTCGGACGGCGGCACCGCCTCGATGCTGTCGTCGCTGGTGCCTTTCGTCCTGATCTTTGCGATCATGTGGTTCATGCTGATCCGCCCGCAGCAAAAGAAGATGAAGGACCATCGCGCGATGATCGAATCCCTGCGTCGGGGCGATCAGGTGGTGACCGCGGGCGGCCTGATCGGCAAGGTCGTCAAGGTCAAGGAAGACGGCGAGGTCGAAGTCGAGATCGCCGATGGCGTCAAGGTGCGCGTCGTGCGTTCGACCATCACCAATGTGCTGTCGAAAACCGAGCCCGCCTCGGCCGAGTGAACCGAACCACCGCGGCGCGCGCCTGACGGCGCGCCCGTGGCCAAGCGCCCGCGGTCCGCTGGCCGCCCGCGCCCTTGCTGGGGTCCCTGATGCTGCAAGTCTCGCTGTGGAAGCGCCTGCTGATCGTGCTGATCTGCCTGAGCGCCGCCGTCTTTGCCACGCCCAACCTGTTCTATGACCGGGTCGAACGCCACAATGACGCGCTGGTGCGCATCGAGGCCGGCAGCACCACGCCCGAACTCGAAGCCGAGCGCGCGCTCTGGCCCGACTGGCTGCCCTCGGGGCTGATCAATCTGGGGCTGGACCTGCGCGGCGGCGCGCATCTGCTGGCCGAAGTGGCGGTCTCGGACGTCTATGCCGACCGCATCGACGCGCTCTGGCCCGAGGTGCGCGACCTCTTGCGGGCCGAACGGGCGATCGTCGGCGGCGTGCGGCGGATGCCGTCGGATGATGCGGGCGTGCTGCGCATCGCCATCGCCAATGCGGACGGCCTGCAACACGCGCTGACCACCGCGCAGGGCCTGTCGCGCCCGATGCAGACGCTGACTGGCATCGGCCAGCAGGATCTCGACATCCGCATCGAGGGTGGCGAGATCGTCATCTCGCTGTCCGAGGCCGAGCGGCTGGCCACCGACGACCGCACCATGCGGCAGTCGCTGGAAATCATCCGCCGCCGCGTCGACGAGGTCGGCACCCGCGAACCCACCATCCTGCGCCAGGGCAGCGACCGCATCCTGATCCAGGTGCCGGGCATCGGCTCGGCGGACGAGTTGAAGGCGCTGATCGGCACCACCGCCCGGCTGACCTTTCACCCGGTCGTGCGCTCGACCTCGGACGGCGCCACCGTGCCCGAGCCGCGCCAGATGGTCGTGCCCGACATGAACAACGAGGGCAACTTTTATGTCCTCGAACAGACCCCGGTGGTCTCGGGCGAACAACTGACCGACGCGCAGCCCGATTTCGACCAGAACGGCCGCCCTGCGGTGGCCTTCCGCTTCAATCCGGCCGGTGCGCGGGCCTTTGGCCTCTATACCGCCGAGAACATCGGCAATCCCTTTGCCATCGTGCTCGACAACGAGGTGATTTCGGCACCGGTGATCCAGTCGCATATTCCCGGCGGCTCGGGCATCATCACCGGGCGCTTCACGGTCGAGGAATCGACGCAACTGGCGGTGCTGCTGCGCGCTGGCGCCCTGCCCGCCGGGATGGCCTTCCTCGAAGAGCGCACCATCGGCCCGGAACTGGGGCAGGACAGCGTCGACGCCGGCAAGGTGGCGGCGGTGGTCGCGATGGCGGCGGTGCTGGGCTATATGGCGCTGGCCTATGGTCTGTTCGGCTGGATCGCCAACATCGCCCTGTTGCTGAACATCGCGATGATCTTCGCCATCCTCTCGCTGATCGGCGGCACGCTGACCCTGCCCGGGATCGCCGGGATCGTGCTGACCATCGGCATGGCGGTCGATGCCAACGTGCTGGTGTTCGAGCGCATCCGCGAGGAATTGCGCACCGCCCGTGGCCCCGCCCGTGCCATCGAACTGGGGTATGAGCGGGCGATGTCGTCGATCATCGACGCCAACATCACCACCTTCATCACGGCGGCGATCCTGTTCGCGCTGGGCTCGGGCCCGGTGCGCGGCTTTGCCATCACGCTGGGGCTGGGGATCATCACCTCGGTCTTTTCGGCCCTTTTCGTCACCCGCCTGATGATCGTCTGGTGGTTCGAACGCCGCCGGCCCAAGACGCTGGCCCTCTGAGGATCCATGATGTTCCGGCTCAAACTCGTTCCCGATGGCACGACCATCAACTTCATGGGTCCCGCGCGGATCACCTTCGGCCTCTCGGCGGCGCTGGTGGTGCTGTCGCTGGTGGCCTTTTTCAGCATCGGCCTGAACTTTGGCATCGACTTTCGCGGCGGCACCACAATCCGCACGGAATCGACGCAGGTGGTGAATGTCGGCGACTATCGCGCGGCGGTCGGGCAACTCGGCATCGGCGATGTGGCAATTTCCGAGGTCTTTGATCCCACCTTCGGCCCCGACCGCAACGTGGCGATGATCCGCATTCAGGCGCAGGACGAGGCCGAGGCGGTCTCGCCCGAGGTGCTGGGCCGGGTCGAAGCCGCCTTGCAGGCGATGGACCCCGCCTTGCGGATCGTCTCGGTCGAATCGGTCGGGCCAAAGGTCTCGGGCGAATTGGTGCAGCAGGCGGCACTGGCCGTGGCGGCGGCGCTGGCGGGCATCCTGTTCTATGTCTGGCTGCGCTTTGAATGGCAGTTCGCCGTCGGCGCCGTCGCCGCGCTGGTGCATGACGTGATCCTGACCATCGGCGTCTTTACCGTGCTGCAACTGCGCTTTGATCTGGCGATCATCGCGGCGCTGCTGACGATCGTTGGCTATTCGATCAACGACACGGTGATCGTCTTTGACCGGATGCGCGAGAACCTCATCAAGTTCAAGCAGCGCGATGTGACCGAGGTGATGAACCTGTCGCTGAACGAGACCCTTTCGCGCACCTTGATGACCTCGTTCACCACGCTGATCGCGCTCTTCGCGTTGATTGCGCTGGGTGGCGACGTGATCCGCGGCTTTGTCTTTGCGATGATCTGGGGCATCTTTGTCGGCACGTGGTCGTCGGTCTATGTCGCCGCCGTCATCGTGCGCTGGCTGGGCGTCAAGCGCGACTGGGGCAAGGGCGAGGGCAAGGCCGGAACCCAGTTCAAGCCTTCGGCCTGAGGGTGGAGCTCTGGCTCTGGGCCAGCGATCTGGCTGGCGAGGCGCTGGCCGAAGGTGGCCTGAGCACGGGTGCCGCGATCTGGCTGGTGTCGGTCGTGGTGCTGGCCGGGCTGGTGCGCGGCTTTACCGGGTTCGGGACGGCGCTGGTGCTGCTGCCGCTGGCGGCCATCGTGATCCGTCCGGTGGCGGCGCTGGTGCTGCTGACGCTGCTGGAAATCGTCGGACCGCTGATCCTGCTGCGCCGCGCCTGGGAGCAGGCCGAGCGCGCCGTCGTCGGTCGACTGGCGCTGGGAATGCTGATCGGTCTGGTGCCGGGCGTGCTGCTGATGCTGAAACTGCCGGTCGAGGTCTTTCGCTGGGCGGTGGCGCTGGTCGCGCTGGCGGCGGTGCTGCTGCTGGGGGCGGGCTGGCGCTGGACCGGGCCGCGCGGCCCGCGGGTGCAGACCGCGGTGGGCGTCTCGTCGGGGTTTCTGGGCGGGCTGACCGGCCTCAGCGGGCCGCCGGTGGTGATGTTCTTCCTGGCCAGCCCGATCCCGCCGCATGTGGTGCGGGCGAACATGATCCTGTATCTTCTCGCGCTGGATCTGGCGCTGCTCGGCGCGCTGGCGTTCAAGGATACGATCAGCTCCGGTCTGCTGGTGGCGGCGGCGCTGCTGCTGCCGGGGTTTCTGGCGGCCAACGCGGTCGGGGCCTGGGTGTTCCGGGCCGCGCCCGGCTCGGCGGCGGCCTATCGGCCGGCCGCGCTGGTTCTGATGGCCGGGGCGGCGATTGCCGGGCTGCCGCTGTGGGGATGAGGGGGCTGCGATGAAACTGACGGCGGTGGATTTCGGCGCGGCCAAGCCGATCGAGGGCTATGGTGCGGGGTTCTTCCGTATCGGCGGCGAGGCGCATCCGGCGCCGGTGTTGATCGCGCCGGGGCTGGCGCTGCCTTGGGGTGGGTTTGACGATCCGGCGACCTTGCTGGGCCTGGTCGGGCAGGTGGACGTGCTGTTCATCGGCACCGGCCCGCAGATTGCCCCGCTGCCGCGGGCGCTGCGGGAGGCGTTGGATTCGGCCGGGCTGGGGGCCGAAATCATGGCCTCGGCCAGCGCCTGCCGCACCTATAATGTGCTGCTGTCCGAGGGGCGGCGGGTGGCGGTGGCGCTGCTGTCGGCGGTGTGACCGGGCGGGCGGAGGCGGATGTCCCACGCATGGGACATTCCCCGGATCGCAGGATTATCAAGGGGTTGGGCTGATCCGTTAAGGATTTGGCAAGGGTTGTCCCACGGTTTTGGCGTGGGGAAAACGGTGCGTGCGAGCACGCACCCTACGGGCCGGGCGAGACCGGCAGCGGCAGGACGGCGAGCGCAAACCCCGCCCCGCCGGATCACAGAACCCGGACCGCGACGCCCGCCGCCGTCAGGTCGCCGTCGAGCCGGTCCAGCCGCATCAGCGCCAACCCCTGCCCGCCCGCCTGCGTATAG
>CALESR010000342.1 GCA_937907485.1 uncultured Paracoccaceae bacterium
CGCCCGCCCGCGGCTGGTGCTGGACGCCGCCTTGCTGCGCCGGGCCGAGGCCGAGGGGTTCGGCGCCGACCTTCTGGCCCGCGCGCGGGCGGTTCTGGCGGCGGTCGAGCACCGTCAATCCACCCTTGCGCGAATCGGGGAGTGGCTGGCCACAACCCAGAGCGGGTTTTTCGACCACGGACCCGCCGCGCTGGTGCCCGCGACGCAAGGTGATCTGGCGGCCGCGCTGGGCCTGCACCCCTCGACCATCAGCCGCGCCCTGGCGGGCAAGGCGCTGGATGCGGGCGGGCGGCTGTGGCCCTTGTCGGTGTTCTTTTCGGTCGGCCTGCCCGGCGCGGCGGGGCCGGTGTCGGCACGGGTGGTGCAACTGCGCATTCGCGAGATGATCCGCGAGGAACCCGAAGGCCAGCCGCTGTCAGATGACGAAGTTGCGACAAAGTTGCGCGAGCAGGGCGTTGACATCGCCCGTCGAACTGTCGCCAAATACAGACAAGGCCTGCGCATTCCCCCGTCCTCGACGCGGCGCAGATGGGCCGCGGCCAGACAGGCAGCACGCGGCGGGGAATGAGACGCAACGACAGGCCGAACGGGCGGAGACGCCCCGGTCCATGTCGGGCGGGGGTTGTCCGCCAACCCGAAGGAGAGGCTTATGCGGTACCAGATCAGCGGAAAACAGATCGATGTCGGCGACGCGCTGCAAACGCATGTCAAGACCGAGCTCGGCGTGGTGATGGACAAGTATTCCCAGCGCCCCACCGATGCGGCCATCGTGTTTTCCCGTGAAGGTCATCTTTATTCCTGCGAGGCGACGGTGCACCTGTCCACCGGCCTGACCGCGCAGGCCAAGGGCCAGGCTGCCGAGGTCTATGCCGCGTTCGACACCTGTTGCGAGCGCATGGACAAGCAGTTGCGCCGTTATAAGCGGCGTCTGAAGGATCACCATCGCGACCGGGTGTCGCCTGTTGAATTCGGCGAGGCCTCGTCGTATATCCTCGCCTCTGACGAAGGGTCTGACAGCGAAGAGCCTGAAACCCTGCAGCCGATGATCATCGCCGAGATGGAGACGCGCATTCCGTCGATCTCGGCCGGTGAGGCGGTGATGCAGATGGAATTGGGGCATTCCAAGGTGCTGGTGTTCCGCAACGAGCGTCACGGTGGGCTGAACGTGGTCTATCGGCGCGACGACGGCAATATCGGCTGGATCGACCCGCAATAGGGGTCTGGACCCCGGCGGCACTGCGCCGCCGGGGCCACCAAAGGACGAAGGGCAGGAGACCTGCATGGAACTGGCCGATCTGTTGACACCCGGTTCGATCCGGGTTTGCAACGCCGTAAAAAGCAAGAAGCGCCTGTTCCAGGACTTGTCGGAAATCGCCGCCAGCGCGCATGCGATCGATGAGTCGATCGCCATCGACGCGCTGCAGGAGCGCGAATCGCTGGGGCCGACGGGTGTCGGTCATGGCGTGGCGCTGCCGCATGCGCGCATCGACGGGATCGAGCGGGTGCGCGGCGTATTCATCCGTCTGGACCGCCCGCTGGACTATGGCTCGGTCGATCGGGCGCCGGTGGATCTGGTCTTTGCGCTGTTTGCCCCGCGGGATGCCGGGGTCGAGCATCTGAAGGCCCTCGCGCTGGTGTCGCGCACGCTGCGCGATTCGGGGATCTGCGCCAAGCTGCGCCAGAACGAGGACCCGTCCAAGCTGTTCGCCATCCTGACCGAACGCCCGGATACCAAGGCAGCCTAAAACGGCACCGGCGCGCGAAAGCTGATCGCCGCCCCGGTGGCCGGATGGCGCAGGCGCAACTCCTCGGCGTGCAGCATCAGCCGGGGGTGGTCCAACGCCGCACCCGTGGCATAGAGCGAATCACCAAGGATCGGATGCCCCAGCGCCTGCATGTGCACCCGCAACTGGTGCGTGCGCCCGGTATGCGGGGTCAGCGCGACGCGGGCATCGTCGCCGTCCAGCGCCAGCAGCCGCCAATCGGTGCGCGCCGGGCGGCCGGTGTCATGGCAGACCATCTGCCGCGGGCGATTCGGCCAATCGACGATCAGCGGCAGATCGATCCGGCCGCGCGCCTCGGCCGGATGCCCGGCGACCCGCGCGACATAGCGCTTTTGTGTGCGACGCTCCTCGAATTGCAGGTTCAGATCGGCCTGCACCTCGGGGCTGAGGGCAAAGACCACCACGCCCGAGGTATCCCTGTCCAGCCGATGCACCAGCCGGATCGGGGGATGGTCTGGCCGCAGGCGCTCGATCAGGCAATCGGCCAGCGCCTCGCCGCGCCCCGGCACGCTGAGCAGCCCGGCGGGTTTGTCCACCACCAGCAGATGCGCGTCCTGATGGATCACGCGCAACGGGTTCAGCGGCGGGGCATAGGGGGCGTCGGTCATGGCAGAGGCCTAGCCTGCAGCGGCGGCTCAGTCCAGCGCGTGCAGCAGTTTGCGTTCGAGCGGGGCAAGGACCGAGCGCAGCGTATGGCCCCGTTTGACAAGCTGGCCGTCGGCGCCGAACAGCGCATACAGCCCTTGCCGCTCGCGCATCGAGGGGGTCTTTTCGACCCGATACAGCGGGATCTCGGCGGCGCGGCGAAAGATGCTGAACACCGCACGGTCGCGCAGCATCGAGATCCCGTAATCACGCCAGAGCCCGGCTGCGACAAAGCGGCCATAGACCGCCAGAATCTCGCCCAGCTCGAACCGGTCAAAGGCGACCGTCTCGGTTGCTGCAGGGCCGGGGATGAAATTCTGGATCGTCATGGCCGAATCGTGGCCCCGCGCCGCGCGAAAATCAAGCCTTTCGGCCCAATCGGCACAAAGCCGCGAAATCACCCCGGCTTTGCCCGCTTGCCACCCGAATTCGGCCCGGAACCGCCGCGATTGTGCAGCATATCGTAACGGTGACGCCTGAACGCGGGGGCGAACCCCCATTCGCCGTGATCCCGTGTCAGGTAACGTGACGGGCCGGGCCCCACTGGGTGCCCGGCCCGGTACCGTCTGACTCAGCCGCAGGTGATGGCGAGTATGCGTTCGCGCGCCGCATCAAGCATCACGTTCACGCGGGTTGCACTGTAGTCCAGCGTTACCGCGTCGCCCTGCGCATAGATCCGCACCCGCCCGGCCGCCGGAAACGGATCGGGCAGCGCGCCGCCCACCAGATGCTGCAACCGGCCCGCCCCGCAGGAATCGCCCTGCGTCGGCGCCGACAGGCCCGGCGGCAGGTTCGGCGGCGTGGGAAAGCTGGGCGGGGTGGTGTTGGCGGGTGGCGGGGTCTCGGCGTCCATCTGGCAGGCTCCAAACGCGAACACGGTGCACAGGATCAACAGGGGTTTCACGGGCATCCTCCGGGTAGGGGCACTGGACAGCCCCCGGTCAAACCAATATCTCGCATGGATGAACCAGAAAAAACATGACCCCAACAGCAAAGTGATCGCCGAGAATCGCCGGGCGCGGTTCGATTACTTCATCGAGAGCGATCTCGAATGCGGGGTGATGCTGCTGGGCTCCGAGGTCAAGTCGCTGCGGCTGGGCGGCGCGAATATCGCCGAAAGTTATGCCTCGGTCGAGGAGGGCGAGCTTTGGCTCATCAACAGCGCCATCGCGCCCTATGCGCAGGCGAAAACCTGGGGCCATGAGGAACGCCGCAAGCGCAAGCTGCTGGTCAGCCGCAAGGAACTGTCCAAGCTCTGGGCGGCGGTGGGCAAGCAGGGCATGACGCTGGTGCCGATCGTGATGTATTTCAACGACAAGGGCCGGGTAAAGCTGAAGATCGGCGTGGCCAAGGGCAAGAAACTGTCCGACAAGCGCGAAACCGAGGCCAAGCGTGACTGGGACCGCCAGAAGCGCCGTCTGCTGAAGGAACAGGGCTAGGCCCCCGCGCGTTGGCGGTGTTCCTCAGCCGAGACGTCGCGGCAAGATGAAAACGGCGGCGGTTTTTGCCCCATCTTTGTGCCTCAACTATCCTCGGGGGGTGAGGCCGTCAGGCCG
>CALESR010000343.1 GCA_937907485.1 uncultured Paracoccaceae bacterium
CTCCGTCGTGCCGGACTGCACCGGCGCTTTGGTCAATCGAGGTCGCGGCCGTCGAGGGGGGCCTCGCCCAGAGTCCATCGAATGTGGCCCGGGGCGCTTTCGATTGCGGTGATCCGCCAGTCATCGCCCACCAACTGCATGGTAAAGCACGACTGGAACGGTTGCACGATCCGCTCGGCGTTGTGCAGGATGTTCATCTCGACGCAGATCCGCGCACCGTCCGGTCGGATCGTCTCGATGCTGATGATGCGGCGGTCGAAATCTGTCACCCCGTTGGCGATGATCGCGATGCGATAGAGGTCAAAGTCGCGCTGCAGGTCGGCCTCGTCACGGATGACATAGGCCTCACTGTTGCGCGCCTCGATGCGCAGCGGCAACCGGAAGACCATGCGGTAAAGCCCGAGGTCGCCGCTCAGCAGCGCCTTGGTCAATGCCTCGCTCAGGGCCCGGAATGCCGCCGCAGGCATTGCCTCAGACCCGCTCGATGATCGTCGCGGCACCCATGCCCGAACCGATGCACAGCGTCGCCAGACCGACGCCCTTGCCGGTGCGTTCCAGCTCGTCGAGCAGCGTGCCGATGATGATTGCCCCGGTTGCACCCAGCGGATGCCCCATCGCAATCGACCCGCCGTTCACGTTGACGACCGAAGGATCGACGTCAAACGCCTGCATGAAACGCATGACGACAGCGGCAAAAGCCTCGTTCACTTCGAAAAGGTCGATGTCCGAGATGCTCATGCCGCTGGTGCGCAGAATCTTTTCCGTCACCGGCACCGGGCCGGTCAGCATGATCGTCGGATCGGTGCCGATCTTGGCGGTGGCGCGGATTCGGGCGCGGGGCTTGAGGCCATGCTTCTCGCCAAATTCCTTGTTGCCAATCAGCACGGCGGCGGCACCATCCACGATACCGCTGGAGTTCCCGGCGTGGTGGATATGCTCGATGCGCTCGAGGTCCGGATATTTCATCAAGGCGATCTTGTCGAAGCCGGGCATCACCTCGCCCATGTCCTTGAAGCTGGGCTTCAGCGCGCCAAGGCTTTGCATGTCGGTGCCGGGGCGGATGAACTCGTCATGGTCGAGGATCGTCAGGCCGTTGATATCCTTGACGGTAATCACCGAACGCGAGAAACGCCCTGCCGCCCAGGCCGCGGTCGCACGCTTTTGACTTTCCACCGCCAGCGCATCGGCCATGTCGCGGGTAAAGCCGTATTTGGTGGCGATGATGTCGGCGCTGATGCCCTGCGGGACGAAATAATTGTCGATGGCAATAGACGGATCGACGGCAATCGCGCCGCCGTCACTGCCCATCGGCACCCGGCTCATGCATTCGACACCGCCGGCGACATAGGCCATTCCGGCCCCACCACGCACTTGGTTGGCGGCCATGTTCACGGCCTCCATCCCCGAGGCGCAAAAGCGGTTGATGCTGACGCCGGGCACGGATTCGTCAAAATCCGAGGCCAGGACAGCGGTTCGCGCAAGGCATGCGCCCTGCTCGCCGACCGGAGTCACATTGCCCCAGATCACATCCTCGATCGCGCGGGTGTCGAGGTCGCTGCGGTCCTTGATCGCGTTCAGTACGATGGCCGACAGGCGGGCCGAGGTGACCTCGTGCAGGCTGCCGTCCTTGCGGCCCTTGCCACGCACCGAGCGCACGGCGTCATAAATATAGGCGTCTGTCATCAGGTCCTCCTCAGGCCTTGACCCGGTCGGCGGGCGAGCCGGGCATCATGTCATAGGGGTGTTTCCAGCCGGGCAGGGCGGCTATATTGCCCAGCCAGCGGTGAATATTGGGCCATTCGGCGCGGTCGAAACCGAAGGGTTCAGGGTAATAGAGATACCCGCAACAGGCTGTGTCGGCCAGCGTCACGGCGTCGCCGACGATCCAGTCGCGGCCGGACAGATGGGTGTCGAGCACGCTGTAAGCGGCCTTGAGCCGCCCCTGCTGGAAGGCGATCACCTCGCGCGGGCGCTTGTCCTCGGGCAGGAAGTTCATCAAGAACCGCGTCGTGCCCGCCTGGCTTGAGAGTTTGTGATTGTCCCACAGGAGCCAGCGCAGGACCTCGTCCTCTTGGCCGGGCGCGCCCCCCAGCCTGCCCGTGCGTCGCGCGACATGCAATTGGATCACGCCCGACTGAGTCAGCGTCAGGTCGCCTTCGACCAGAACCGGCACCTCGCCCATGACGTTGATGCGCCGGAATTCGGGGCTGCGGGCCTCGCCGTTGAAAAAATCGACATAGCGCGGGGTCCAGTCAAGGCCCGCCAACGTCATCGTCAGCGCCGCCTTGTAGGAATTGCCCGATTCGCCAAAGCAGTAAAGGGTTGCAGTCATGGGGTCAGTCCTGTTGCCGCTTGGCGAAAGAATGCCTCGCAAGATGAATATTCATACCAAAATGATGGGGCGCGCTCACAGGCCCCGCCCGATCAGATCCTTCATGATCTCGTTGGTGCCGCCGTAGATCCGCTGCACCCGCGCATCGGTCCACATCTCGGCCACGGCGTATTCCTGCATGAAGCCATAACCGCCGTGCAGTTGCACGCATTCATCCAGCACCTGACATTGCAGGTCGCTGAGCCAGTACTTGCACATCGCGGCCATTTCGACCGTCAGTTCCCCCTTCAGATGAGCACTGATGCAACTGTCTAGAAAGGTCCGCGCCACGACGGCATTCGTCTTGCATTCGGCCAGTTTGAAGCGGGTGTTTTGAAAGTCGATGATCGGTTTGCCGAAGGCCTGGCGTTCCTTGCAATAGGCGATGGTGCGTTCGACGGCACCTTCGATGGCCCCCACCGCGCCGCAGCCGATAATCAGGCGTTCCTGCGGCAGTTGCCGCATCATCTGATAAAAACCCTGGCCTTCGCCGCCGCCGAGGATATTTTCAGGCGGCACCGGCACGTTGTCAAAGAAGAGTTCCGAGGTATCCGCCGCCTTCAGTCCGACCTTGTCGAGGTTGCGCCCGCGGGTAAAGCCTTCGGCAGTGTCGGTTTCCACCGCGACCAACGAGACGCCTTTGGCGCGCGAGTTGGGGTCGGTCTTGGCTGCCACCAGAATCAAGTTGGCGTGCTGGCCGTTGGTGATGAAGGTTTTCGCGCCGGTCAGCCGATAGACATTGCCATCCCGCACCGCACGGGTTTTCAGTGCCTGCACGTCCGAACCGCCCGAGGGTTCGGTCATCGCCAGTGCGCCGACCATCTCGCCGCTTGCCATTTTCGGCAGCCAACGGGATTTCTGGTCCTCGGTGCCATAGGCGAGGATGTAATGTGCGACGATGCCCGAGTGGATCGAGTGTCCCCAACTGGCCAAGTTGGCGCGCGCCGCCTCCATGATGATGACTGCCTCATGGCCGAAATCGCCACCCGCGCCGCCGTATTCCTCAGGGATCGAGGCGCAGAGCAGACCCATTGCCCCGGCCTGGTTCCAGGTATCACGGTCCATCTGGCCCTGCTGGCGCCAGCGGTCGAAATGCGGTGTCCATTCGTTGGTCAGAAAGCCGCGCGTCATGTCGGCGAGCATGCGATGCTCATCGGTCATCCAAGGGGATGGCAGCAGGGGAAACGTCATCGGCAGGCCCCTCCCAAGGCCGTTTCAGCGTTTGCGGGCTTCGAGTTCCGAATTGAACAGGCGCAGGCGGTGGGTAAGGTTGTCGGCGTGCATGATGCTGTCGAGGTTCTCGAAGAGGAACGACAGCGCCTCGCCCTCGTCGAGCCCGGCGTCGTCGGCAAAGCGTTTCAGGCGGCGATAGCCGTCTTCGGTCATGGCGACTGGAAAGCGGCGGGTCAGGCGCAGGCGTTTGGGCATCGTCGCTCCGGGCGGGGGCGGCGCGGGGGGCGCCGCCCTTTGGGGTTGTCAGAACTGCTCGGCGCTCAGGGCCATCACTGTCTCGGCGCCCGAAAGGATGCGTGCGAGGTGCAGCGCCGTCGCGGGAAGTTGCCGCGCCATATAATAGCGCCCGGTCGCCAGTTTCGTCTCATGAAACGTGGCGTCAGAGGTGCCGCCTGCCAAGGCCTCGCTGGCGGTTTTTGCCATCATCGCCCACATCAGCCCCAGACAGACATGGCCGAACATGTGCATGAAGTCACTGGACCCGGCGAGGGCGGCGTTGGGATCCTTGGCGGCGTTCTGCAAGAAGAACATCATCGCCGTCTGCAGATCCTTGGACGCAGCCTTGAGCGGGTCGAGGAACGGGCCCTTGAGTGCTTCGTTCCCGTCGTTGTCTTTGATGAAGGTCTTGACCATCTCGAAGAAGGCCATCGCCGGTTTGCCGCCCTCGGCGGCCAGCTTGCGGCCGACCAGATCCAGCGCCTGTACGCCATTGGCGCCCTCATAGATCATGGCGATGCGGGCATCGCGGGCGAATTGCGACATGCCCCATTCTTCGATATAGCCATGGCCGCCATAAACCTGCTGCGCCTGCACCGTCATCGCAAAGCCGACATCGGTCTGAAAGCCCTTGATGACCGGGGTCAGCAGCGAAATCAGGCCTTCGGCCTGGGCATCATTCAGCCGGTGTGCGCGGTCGATCAGATGGGCCCCCCAGAAGGTAAAGGCGCGGGCCCCTTCGACAAAGCTCTTCTGGTCCATCAGCATGCGGCGGATGTCGGGATGCACGATCAAAGGATCGGCGTTGCCGCCGGGGTTCTGTGTGCCGGTGACGGCGCGGCCCTGCAGCCGGTCCTTGGCGTAGGCCAGCGCGTTCTGATACGCGGCCTCGGCCTGGGCGTAACCCTGCAGCCCGACGCCCAGGCGCGCCTCGTTCATCATGATGAACATCGCCTTCATGCCCTTGTGCAGGTCGCCGACCAGCCAGCCCGAGGCGCCGTCATAATTCATCACGCAGGTGGCATTGCCGTGAATGCCCATCTTTTCCTCGATCTTGCCGACCGAGACAGCGTTGCGCGCGCCGAGCGAGCCGTCATCCTTGACCAGAAACTTCGGCACGATGAACAGTGAGATGCCCTTGGTCCCTTCGCCACCGCCGGGCGCCTTAGCCAGCACCAGATGGATGACGTTGTCCGCCAAATCGTGATCGCCGGCCGAGATGAAGATCTTCTGCCCGGTGATGCGATAGCTGCCGTCATCCTGCGGTTCGGCCTTGGTGCGGATCAGCCCCAGATCGGTGCCACAATGCGGCTCGGTCAGGTTCATCGTGCCGGTCCATTCCAGCGACACCATCTTTGGCAGATAGGTCGCCTTCAGTTCGTCGCTGGCCGAGGCTAGGATCGCGTTGATCGCGCCATGCGTCAGGCCCTGATACATGTTGAAGGCCATGTTTGACGACACAAAGACCTCGCCCACCGCGGTGCCGATGACATAGGGCAGGTTCTGGCCGCCATATTCCTCAGGCAGGTCGAGGCCGTTCCAGCCGCCCTCCTTGACCGCCTCGAACCCTGCCTTGAAGCCAGTGGGCGTGTGGACGATGCCGTTTTCCAGCCGACAGCCTTCTGTGTCGCCCACGGCGTTCAGCGGCGCCAGCACGTCCTGCGCCAGCTTGGCGGCCTCGTCGAGGATCGCCTGCGTGAAGTCGCGGTCGAGGTCGCCATAGCCGGGGATCGTGGCTTCGCTGATCTTGAGCATGTCGTGCAGAAGGAACTGCATGTCCTTGACGGGGGCGGTATAGCTGGGCATCGGGTCTCTCCAGTCGGTGGGGCGCACGGGCGGTCCCGGCGCAAAGTGGCGTTATTCGGCGGCGTCTGGGCGGAAGGCCGACAGCACGTCAGCCCCGGCCTCGAGTTGGGCGCGCAGCTCGTCGATCGCCTCAGTCAACTCATCACGCTGGCGTTCCATCTGCGTCAGGCGTTCACGTGCCGCCGCGACGGTGCGTTTCAACTGCTCGCCCTGGGCATCGCCGCGGTCGTAAAGGTTCAGCAGCTGGCGCATTTCCTCCAGCGCAAAGCCGAATCGCTTGCCTCGCAGGATCAGTTTCAGCCGCCCCCGCTCGCGCCTTGTGTAATAGCGTTTCTGCCCGTCCCGGAGCGGGGTCAGCAATTCCTTGGCTTCGTAGAACCGCAGGGTGCGGGGCGTCACGTCGAACGCCTTGCACATGTCGCGGATCGTCATCAGATCTTTGGTCATCCCATCCTCGCCCGAACAGCGGCTACCCCGGCTGAATGCTGGGGCGGCCCATCTTCACATGGGGCTGATGAACACAGGATGAAAGAGAGTTGACGTTAACGTAAGCCGCGACGCTGCGTCACGAAACCGGCGTGACGTTGGGTCACGATGCGCTGTTCTCCGACAGCCGGGCGGCCTCGTCACGCAGCGAGCGCAGATCGTCCATCGTCACTGCCAGTTCGTCGCGTTGGCGCGCCAGTTCATCGAGCTGTCGGTCGGCCATCAGCACAAAGGCGTCAAGCTGCGGCTTGGTGCCCCGGGTCTCATAAATCAGCAGCCACTGGCGCAGTTCCTCCAGCGCAAAGCCGAACCGCCGACCGCGCAGGATCAGCGTCATGCGGGCCACTTCGCGCGGGCCATAGAAGCGGTTGCGCCCCTCTTTTTCCGGCTTCAACAATTCGATGTATTCGTAATAGCGCAGGGTTCGCGGCGTGACTTCGAACCGCGCGCACATGTCCTTGAAGGAAAGCCTTGCGTCGCTCATCGACTGGTCCGAGCCTCCCGCAGTTAAGGAACCGCTGCAAGGTTAGGACGCCCGTCGCGTCGAGGCAACCGCCGTTTCACCGCAATGTGGACCTTGCTTTGCGCCCCGGTTTCGCGCGATGGCTAAGGGAGCTAAAAGAGGACCGGTGATGGCAGACCCAACCCCCGCTCAACGCTTTATCGAGGCAATCCCGCATTCGCGCGCCTTGTGTATGCATCTGGAGGAAATCGGTGACGGCCGCGCGGTCATCTCGATGCCCTGGGCCGAAGAACTGGTCGGTGATCCCTCAACCGGGGTCATTGCTGGCGGGGCGGTTTCGGCGCTGATGGACACGTGTTGCGGAGCAGCAGTGATGTCCTATCCCGGCGCCAAGGGCACGGCGACATTGGACCTGCGCATCGAATACATGCGCGCAGCCAAGCCCGGCCAACGGATCACCGCGCGGGCCGAGTGTTTTCACGCCACGCGCACCGTTGCCTTCGTGCGCGCCACCGCGCATGACGAGGACACCAGACTGCCCGTTGCCACGGCGTCGGGTGCCTTCACGATGGAGGGTGCAAAGTGAACCGGCCCAAACCCGAACCCGTTCAGGTCATCAAGGAACGCCGCGACACCGCGTTGCGGCGGCTGGTCGGCGGCATTCCCTATATCCGGTTTCTGGGCATCCAGTTCGACCGGCGCGGTGACGAGTTGACCGCGGTGCTGCCCTTTGACGAAAAGCTGATCGGCAACCCCTTTCTGCCGGCGATCCACGGCGGCGTGACTTCGGCATTTCTGGAAATCACCGGGATGATCGAACTGTCGTGGTCGATGCTGTGGGAAGAGATGGAAAAGGGCAATCTGGACCCACGCGCGCTGGATGCCGACCACCTGCCACGTCTGCCAAAGACCATTGATTTCACAGTCGATTACCTGCGGTCCGGCCTGCCGCGCGACGCTTATGCACGTGCGCGGGTGAATCGCTCAGGGCGGCGCTATGCCTCGGTGCATGTCGAGGCCTGGCAGGACAACCGTAGCCGCCTCTTTGCGCAGGCGACCGGACATTTCCTGATCCCCAACCGCGACCCCAAGGAATGAGCCTGG
Organism: uncultured Paracoccaceae bacterium; assembly: GCA_937907485.1. Classification (GTDB taxonomy): domain Bacteria; phylum Pseudomonadota; class Alphaproteobacteria; order Rhodobacterales; family Rhodobacteraceae; genus Pararhodobacter. Next base: position 7,680 of record CALESR010000343.1, read on the forward strand.
CTTCTGCGTCGGACCTGACGCATCGCCGGGTTCTGAAAATCGCGCTGCCCATCGTCGCGGCGAATGTGACGGTGCCGTTGCTGGGACTGGTCGATACCGCCGTGGTCGGGCAACTGGGGCAGGCGGTGCCGATCGGCGCTGTCGGTCTGGGCGCGATCATTCTGGCGGTGTTCTACTGGATGTTCGGCTTTCTTCGCATGGGTACCACCGGCCTGACCGCGCAGGCGCATGGCGCCGGCGACATGCCCGAGGCCGGAGCGATCCTCAAGCGCGGCCTGGTGATCGCTGGGGCAGCCGGTCTGGCGTTGATCGCGCTGCAGGGGCCGATCTTTTGGGCGGCGCTGAGCCTCGCACCGGCCTCGGACGCTATCGAGGCGCTGGCGCATGACTATCTGTCGATCCGCATCTGGGGCGCGCCCGCCACCATCGGCGCCTATGCGCTGACCGGCTGGCTGATCGCACTGGAACGCACGCGGGCAGTGCTGGTGATCCAGTTGCTGACCAACGGGGTGAATATCGCGCTCGACGTCTGGTTCGTACTCGGTCTCGGCTGGGGCGTGCCGGGCGTCGCCATTGCCACGGTGATCGCCGAGTGGTCAGG
>CALESR010000344.1 GCA_937907485.1 uncultured Paracoccaceae bacterium
AGCGCGACGGCCTTGCTGCGGCGCGCCTCGAGTTCCGCGCGGGGGTGCGCATCCGCCTCCGGAGGGGGGGGGGCTACCCCCCCCCCTTCTGGCCCGCGTGCAGCCAAGCGCCGCGTCAGGGGATCAAGAACAGCGTGATCGCCGGAAAGGCCACCAGAATCGCCACCCGCACCAGATCGGAGAGCACGAAGAAGGTCACCGCCTTGTAGGTCTGCACCATCGGTGTTGCCCGGTCCATCGCGTTGATGATGAACAGGTTCATCCCGACCGGCGGGGTAATCAGCCCGGTCTCGACGACGATCAGCACCAGAATGCCGAACCAGATCGCCACATGCTCGGACGACATGCCGAAATCCAGCGCCATCATCATCGGGAAAAAGATCGGAATGGTCAGCAGGATCATCGACAGGCTGTCCATCACGCAGCCCAGCACCAGATAGATCAGCAAGATCACCACCAGCACCATCACCGGCGCCAGCCCCAGCCCGACCACCCAGGCCGACAGCGACTGCGGCACCTGGGTCAGCGCCAGAAAGCTGTTGTAGAACCCGGCCCCGAACACGATGAAGAAGATCATCGCGGTCGAGCGTGCGGTCGAGGTAAAGCTGTCGAGCAGCGAGCGGAAATTCAGCCCGCGGTTGGCCAGCGCGATCAGCCCGGTGCCAACCGCACCCACGGCGGCGCCTTCGGTCGGGGTGAAGATGCCGCCATAGATGCCGCCGACCATCACCAGAAACACCACGATCACCGGCCAGACGGCCACCAGCAGCCGCAGGCGCTCGGCCATCGGCACGCGCTCGGCGGTGCCGGCGCGGCTGGGGTAAAGCCGGACATAGATGCCGATGACGATCATGTAGCCGACCGCCGCCAGCAGCCCCGGCGCAAATGCGGCGAGGAACAGCTTGGCGATGTTCTGCTCGGCCAGAATCGCATAGATCACCAGCACCACGGAGGGCGGGATCAGGATGCCCAGCGTGCCGCCCGCCGCCAGCAGGGCGGTGGAAATGCCGCCGTCATAGCCAAAGCGCTTCAGTTCCGGCAGCGCGACGCGGCCCATGGTGGCAGCGGTCGCCAGCGACGAGCCGCAGATCGCCCCGAACCCGGCGCAGGAGGCGATGGCGGCAATCCCCACGCCGCCCTGCCGGTGGCCGACAAAGGCGGCGGCGGCGCGAAACAGCGCCTTGGACATGCCGCCGATGGTGGCGAAATAGCCCATCAGCAGGAACATCGGCACCACGGCCAGCGATTCACTGGCAAAGGTGGAATAGGCGGCGCTTTTCAGCCGGGCCATCGCCATGTTGGGCGCGCCGGTGACGATCCAGTAGCCCAGATAGCCGACAACGAACATCGCCAGCCCGATCGGCACGCGCAGGAAGATCAGCAGCAGCATCGCCGGAAAGGACAGGATGCCGATTTCAAGGTTGCTCAATGCTCTGCTCCCAGCACGGAAATCAGCGGCTGACCCGCCAGCATCTCGGCAATGCGCACCAGCGCCATCCAGACGCCGATAATCGCCGTCAGGGCCGCCGGAACAAGGACCACGACATAGTTCCACCACAGCGGATATTGCAGCAGGAAGGTGGTGGACCCGCGCCGCATCATGGTGCCGACCCCGTCGTAAAGCTGCACCGCGATCAGCACCAGCGCCACGGCGAAGAGCACCTCGATCAGCATCTGCAGCACGCGCCGCGCACGGTCGCGCAGCCCGGTGGTAAAGACATCGACCGTCGCATGCCCGGCGGTGATCTGGCACCAGCCCAGAAAGCAGAAGATGCAGAACGCGAGGCCCACGGTCAGGAATTCATAATCGCCATAGATCGGGCCGATCCCGGCGTCGATCAGCCAGCGGGCGAGGCCGGGGATGCTGGCGGTGGCCCAGGCCGAATGCAGAATGGTCGAGACCATGCGGCCAAAGATCGACACGCAGAGCATCAGCACCAGCGCCAGCAGCACCGCGCCGCCGACGATGGCCATCGCCCAGGCGACGGCGTGAAAGGCCCTGTGAGTTGTCTTGATCACTGCCCTGCTCCCGGCCTTGAAGGGACATTCGGGGCACGGTCTGTTGACCGCGCCCCGAGGTTTCCGGCGTCTGCGCTCAGTGGGCTGCGTCGTAGGCGGCCATCAGCGCGCGGGCCTCGTCGATCAGCGCCTGACCGTCGATGCCGCGGCCCTGCATGTCGGCAATCCAACGGGCATAGAGCGGCTCGACGACGGCGCCCCACTGGGCGGCCTCTTCGGCGGTCACGGTGACGATGTTGTTGCCGCGATCCACGGCGATCTGACGGGCCGGGCCGTCGGCATCGGCCTGCGTGCCACCGGCAAAGACCGAGAAGTCGAGGCCCGAGTTCTGGTCGATCACCGCCTGCAGGTCAGCCGGCAGGCTGTCATACACGCCCTGGTTCATCGCGAACGAGAAGGTCAGGGTGTAGAGGCCAGCGGCCGAGCCGAATTCGGTGTGGTTGGTCACCAGTTCCGAAACGCGCAGCGCCGAGGTCACTTCCCACGGGATCGTCGTGCCGTCGATCACGCCGCGCGACAGCGACTCGGCCACTTGCGAGACCGGCATGCCGATGGCCTCGGCGCCGACGAGCGCCAGCAGGTCGTTCACCCCGCGCGAGCCGCCGCGGATCTTCATGCCCTGCAGGTCGGAGGGCACGCGGACTTCGCGGTTGGTGTGGAACATGCCCGGGCCGTGGACCCACATGCCCAGCATGTGCACGCCTTCGAAATCGGCCTGCATGTGCTCTTCATACATCTGCCACAGCGCGGCCGAGGCGGCGCGGGCGTCGGTCACGAAGAACGGCAGTTCCAGCACTTCGGTGCGGGGGAAGCGGCCGGGGGTATAGCCGTTCACCGTCCAGATGATGTCGGCGACGCCGTCCATCACCTGATCCATCAGTTCCGGCGGGGTGCCGCCCAGCGCCATGGCGGCGTGACGCTCAATGCGGATGCGCCCGCCCGAATCGCGCTCGACGTTGTCGGCCCAGACATCCAGCACCAGCCGCGGCACGTTGGCCTGCGCCGGCAGGAACTGGTGCATGCGCAGGGTGAATTCCTGCGCAAACGAGGCACCGGCGGTCAGCGCCATGGCTGCGGCCGCGCCCATCAGGGTGACGAGGGTTCTGCGAGTGGTCATTCTGTGCTCCTCCCAAAGACACGTTGTGGCATTATGTTGCAGTTGATGGCACGGATCGCACTATATTGCCAACAATTTTCTTGTGGCGGGCGAGGCTGACCCCTGCTTCGTTGCGCTTGCACGGTTCCACGCGGCGCCGATTCCCGCAAGTGCTATTTACTGACCGCTCGGTCACTTTTTGCCGCTAGTCCGCGTCCGGCTGGCGCGAGGGATGGGCGGCGTCAAAGGCGGCGATGCCCTCGCAGGCGGCGTGGATCGCGCGCAGGCGGGGCATGGCGGTCAGATCGACCTTGAAGCGCTGGGCGCTGAACATCTGCGGCACCAGATAGACCTCGGCCATGCCGGGCACCTCGCCAAAGGCGAATCGGCTGGCGGGGCGGCGGGCCAGCAAGGCCTCGCAGGCGGCCAGCCCGTCACCGATCCAGCGCTGGCACCAGGCGTCCTTGCCGTCCTGCGCCTGCCCGAATTCGGCGCCCAGATACTGCAGCACGCGCAGGTTCTGCAGCGGGTGGATCTCGCAGGCGATGACGGCGCAAAAGGCGCGCACGGCGGCGCGGCTGGCGGCATCGGCGGGCAACAGTGGCGGCGTGGGGTAAACCTCGTCCAGCCATTCCAGAATTGCCGGGGATTGGGTCAGCACCATGCCGTCCACCTCCAGCGTCGGCACCAGCGCCTGCGGGTTCAGCGCGCGGTAGGCGGCGGTTTTCTGCTGGCCACCGTCCCGCACCAGATGCACCGGGACGAAATCCGGCGTCAGCCCCTTCAGGCCAAAGGCGATGCGGCAGCGATAGCTGGAGGACGAGCGGAAATAGCCGTGAAACCGCATCATTCCGCCGCCCCGATGGTCAGCGAGACCGGCGCGAGCCCCTCGATCCCGCCGGTGATGACATCGCCGGCCACCACCGCGCCGACCCCGGCCGGGGTGCCGGTCATGATGAGGTCACCGGGCGCAAGGTGATAGAACTGCGACAGATGCGCGATCACCTCGGCGGGCGACCAGACCATCTCGGACAGCGAGGCGTCTTGCCGGAGCACCCCGTTCACCGCCAGATGGATGCGCCGCCCGGCCAGCGCGGGCACCTGTGCAGCAGGCGTCAGGGCGCCCAGAACGGCGGAATTCTCGAAATCCTTGCCCAGATCCCAGGGGCGGCGGTTGTCCTTGCCGTCCTGCTGGCGGTCGCGGCGCGTCATGTCCAGCCCGCAGCCATAGCCAAGGATCGCCGCCTGCGACTGCGCCTGATCGCCGCGAAACACCGAGCTGCCCAGCGCGACGACCAGCTCCATCTCATGATGATAATTCGCCGTGCCGGGCGGATAGGCGATCACCGCGCCCGAGGGGCAGACCGCATGGACCGCCGATTTGAGGAAATACCACGGCGCCTCGCGGTCGACGCTGCCGCCCATTTCCGCCGCATGGGCCTCATAGTTGCGACCGACACAAAAGATGCGGTTGACCGGGTAATCGGCGCTCTGGCCGAGCAGGCGCAGGCTGCGGACCGGGGCGGGAGCAAAGAGGAATTCGGGCATCGGTGGCGTCCTTTGGGCAAGGCCGCAGTCTGTGCACACGGGGGGGCTGCTTGCCAATCCCCCCTGTTGCGCTATGGTCCGGCCATGTCCGAGATTTACTCCATGCCCGGCCACCTGATCCGGCGGCTGAACCAGATTTCCACCTCGATCTTTCAAGATCGCATGGCGGGGCTGGGGCTGGATCTGACCTCGGTGCAATTCGCCGCGCTGTCGTCGCTCGACGCGCATCCGGGCATCGATCAGGCGACACTGGCCGGGCTGATCGCCTATGACCGCGTCACCATCGGTGGCGTGGTCGACCGGCTGGAGGCCAAGGGGCTGGTCGCGCGCATCGTCAACGCCCGCGACCGCCGCGCCCGGCAACTGGCGCTGACCGAGGCGGGCGCCGCACTGCTGGAAAGGGTGCGGCCCGAGGTGCTGGCGATCCAGCCCGAGATCTTGCCCGGCCTCAGCGACGCCGAACGCCAGCAGTTCCTGACCCTCGCCGCCCGCGCCGCCGAGGCCGGAAACCCCCGCAGCCGCGCCCCGCTGAAGCCGCGCGAGCAGGATTGATCCCGCCGATCGCAGGAACTTGTTGACACGAGGGCGCTTCCCCGGCATCCCTGACTGAAGCATGACTCACGCTTCATGTTTGCACAGGGAGGATTCCATGAGACTGCTCTTGACCGCCACCTTGGCGGCGCTGGCCGCTGCGCCCGCCTTCGCCGACGACATCCGCATCGCCCATATCTATGACCGCACCGGCGCGCTCGAGGCCTATGCCGCGCAGAGCCAGGTGGGGCTGATGATGGGCCTCGAATACGCCACCGGCGGCACGATGGAGATCAACGGCAATGCGCTGGTGGTCAGTGAATACGACAGCCAGCTGCGCCCCGATCTGGGCCGCGCCCTGCTGGCGCAGGCTTACGGCGATGACGGCGCGCAGATCGCCGTCGGGCCGACCTCGTCGGGCGTCGCGCTGGCGATGCTGCCCGTGGCCGAGGAATACGAGCGCATCCTGCTGGTCGAACCCGCCGTCGCCGATTCGATCACCGGCAGCGAGTGGAACCGCTATATCTTCCGCACCGGGCGCAATTCGTCGCAGGACGCCATCTCGAACGCCATCGCGCTGGGCAACGAGGGCACCGTGATCGCCACGTTGGCGCAGGACTATGCCTTTGGCCGCGACGGCATCGCCGCCTTCCGCGAGGCGCTGGCGGGCACGCCCGCGCAGCTGGTGCATGAGGAATATGTCCCCACCGACACCACCGACTTCACCGCCGCCGCCGAGCGCATCTTTGGCGCGCTGCAGCAGCACGAAGGCGACCGGCGGCTGTTCGTGATCTGGGCAGGCGGCGGCAACCCGATGGGCCGCATTCAGGCGATGGACCCCGCGCGCTTTGGCATCCAGCTGGCGACCGGCGGCAACATCCTGCCCGCGCTGGTCGGTTACCGCGACTTCCCCGGCATGGAGGGCGCGACCTATTACTATTACGAAATCCCGCAGAACCCGGTGAACGACTGGCTGGTCGAACAGCACATGGCGCGCTTTGGCACCCCGCCCGACTTCTTCACCGCGGGTGGCATGGCGGCGGGCATCGCCGTCGTCGAGGCCCTGCGCGCCACCAATGGCTCGACCGACACCGAAGAACTGATCGCCGCGATGGAGGGGATGCACTTTGAAACCCCGAAGGGCGAGATGTGGTTCCGCGCCGAGGACCATCAGGCGATGCAGTCGATGTATCACTTCCGCATCGCGCTGCAGGATGGCGTCGAATGGGCCGTGCCCGAACTGGTGCGCGAGATCACGCCCGACATGATGGACATTCCGGTGCGCAATACGCGCTGATCCGGACGGGGGCGGTTCGCGCCGCCCCCTCCCCTCTTTGCTCTGAAAATATCCCCGCCGGAGGCCCCCCGCCTGCCGCGTGCACCCCGTTGACCGCCCGGAGCGCCGATGCACCCCTTGCTTGTCACTCAGGACCTGACCGTGCGCTTTGGCGGCCATGTCGCCGTGAATGCCGTCAGTTGCGCCTTTTCGCCCGGCCAGTTGACCGCCATCGTCGGGCCGAATGGCGCGGGCAAGACCACCTATTTCAACCTGATCTCGGGCCAGATCCGCGCCACTTCGGGCCGCGTCGAGCTGCTGGGGCAGGATGTCACCCGGCTGTCGGTCTCGGGCCGCACCCATGCCGGGCTGGGGCGGGCGTTCCAGTTGACCAATCTTTTCCCCCGGCTGACCGTGCTGGAAAATGTGCGTCTGGTCGTGCAGGCGCGGGCGCGGCGCGGGTTCAACCTGTGGTCTATGGCGCAAAGCCACCGCGACCTGACCGAGGCCGCCGAAGCCGTGCTCGACCGCGTGCGGCTAACCGCGCTGGCGCATCAGACGGTCAGCGCGCTGTCGCATGGCGATCAGCGCAAGCTGGAGGTCGCCGCGATGATCGCGCTGCAGCCGCGGGTCTATATGTTCGACGAGCCCACCGCCGGCATGTCGGTCGAGGAGGCGCCGGTCATTCTGGACCTGATCGCCGGGATCAAGGCGGATCCGCAAGCGACGGTGCTGCTGGTCGAGCACAAGATGGACGTGATCCGCAGCCTCGCCGACCGGATCATCGTGTTGCACAACGGCGCGCTGGTGGCCGATGGCGAGCCGGGCGCGGTGATGGCCTCGGCCGTGGTGCAAGAGGCCTATCTGGGCAAGGATCTGGCCGATGTCTGACCCCATCCTGTCCTTGCGCGACGTCAAGACCGACATCGGCCAGTATCACATCCTGCATGGCGTCAGCTTTGACGTGCCCAAGGGCGCGGTGACCATGCTGTTGGGCCGCAACGGCGCGGGCAAGACGACGACGCTGCGCACCATCATGGGGCTGTGGCGCACGCGGGCCGGGCAGATCACCCTGAACGGCGACCGGATCGACGCGCTGCCCCCGGCCCGCATTGCCCGGCAGGGCATCGGTTTTGTGCCTGAGGACATGGGCATCTTTTCGGACCTGACGGTGGCCGAGAACCTGCGGCTGGCGGCGCTGTCCGGCGCGCCCGATCCGGCGCGGCTGGAGGGGATCTTTGCCGCCTTTCCGGCGCTGAGGACGTTTTACCACAGCGCGGCGGGCACCCTGTCGGGCGGGCAAAAACAGATGCTGTCGATCGCCCGCGCGATGGTCGAGGAGCGCGCGCTGTATCTGATCGACGAGCCGTCCAAGGGCCTCGCCCCGGCCATTGTCGCCACGCTGGCGCGGGCGCTGCGGGATCTGAAGGCGCGGGGCGCCTCGATCCTGATGGTGGAGCAGAATGTCTCGCTGGCCCGCGCGCTGGGCGATCATGTCGCGGTGATGGACGATGGCCGCATCGTCTGGACCGGCACGATGGCGGCGCTGGCCGCCGATCCGGCGCTGCAAGACCGCCTGATGGGCCTGAGGATGGACCACGCATGAGCACCGCCCCCACCCATGCCCCGACGATGACAAGCCTGTCGCTGGCCGAGCGGCTGAAGCCCTGGCTGCCGGTCGCGCTAGTGCCGGTGCTGATGCTGCTGGGGTTTCTGGCGATTCCGTCGAGCTCCTCGTGGCTGACGCTGACGTTGGCCGGGCTGGCGATGGGGATGATGATCTTTGTCATCGCCTCGGGCATGACGCTGGTTTTCGGGTTGATGGATGTCATCAACTTTGGCCACGGCGCGTTCATCAGCTTTGGCGCCTTTGTCGGCACCTCGGTTCTGCTGATGCTGGGGTCATGGACCGGGGCGCCCTCGCTGATGCTGAACCTGCTGGCGATTGCCGCGGCCGTGCTGGCGGCGATGGCGGTGACCGGGGTGCTGGGGCTGGGGTTCGAGCGGGTGATCGTGCGGCCGGTTTACGGCAGCCACCTGAAGCAGATTCTGGTGACGATGGGCGGGCTGATCGTGGCCGAGCAGATGATCTTTGTCCTCTGGGGCGGGCATGAAATCGTCATCGCCCGGCCCGAGACGCTGAAAGGCGCCATCACCTTTGCCGGTGCGGCGCTGGAGAAATACCGGCTGCTGGCGGTTGGCGTGGGTCTGGTGGTGTTCCTGTCGATGCGCGCGGTGCTGCGGCGCACCAAGCTGGGGCTGATCGTGCGCGCCGGGGTGGAGAACCCCGAGATGGTGCAGGCGCTGGGCTATGACATCACCCGCGTCTTTGTCGGCGTGTTCATCGCCGGGTCGGCGCTGGCGGGCCTCGGCGGGGTGATGTGGGCGCTGTATCAGGAGGTCATCACCGTCCACATGGGCAACGAGATCATGATTCTGGTGTTCATCGTGGTCATCATCGGCGGGCTGGGATCGGTCGAGGGGTGTTTCATCGGCGCGCTGACCGTCGGGCTGGTGCAGAACTATACCGCCTTTCTGGAGCCCAAGCTGGCGCTGGTGTCGAACATCGCGCTGATGGTGGCGATCCTGATGTGGCGGCCGATGGGCATGGTCCCGGTCGTGAAGGCGAAATGACATGCTGACGCTGATCTCGGGCGACCGCCCGCAAAGCCGAATTCTGGGCGCGCTGTTGCTGCTGGTGCTGCTGGCGCTGGCCTTTGCGCCCTTCCTGTTCCCCGGCTCGCGCAGTCTGGAGACCGCCGCGCGCATCTGCATCTTCATCGTGCTGGTGGCGTCGTATGACCTGCTGCTGGGTTACGGCGGCATCGTCAGTTTCGCGCATACGATGTTCTTTGGCATGGGGGCGTATGGCGTCGGCATCGCGCTGGACCGGCTGGGCACCGGCTGGGGCGCGATGGGGCTGGGGGCGCTGGCGGGCATGGCGCTGGCGGGGGCGGTGGCGCTGGTGATCGCGCTGCTGTCGCTCAGGGTGCGGGCAATCTTTTTTGCGATGATAACGCTGGCCATCGCCTCGGCCGTGGCGGTGTTGGTCAGCCAGTTGTCCGGCCTGACCGGCGGCGAGGACGGCATGAACCTGCGCATTCCGCGCGAGTTGACGCCGGCGTTTCGCTTCGAGGTTCTGGGTCTGACGGTGACGGGCAAGATCCTGAACTATTACCTCGTCTTCCTGGGCTGTCTGGCGCTGTTCCTGACGATGCTGCGGCTGGTCAATTCGCCCTTTGGCCGCGTGCTGCTGGCGATCCGCGAGAATGCCTTTCGCGCCGAGGCGATCGGCTATCGCGTGGTCGCGTACCGCGCCGCCGCCACCACGCTGAGCGCGGTGATCGCGGCGGCGGCGGGTGCGCTGTTTGCCATCTGGCTGCGCTATGTCGGGCCGTCGACGGTGCTGGGGATGGAGATCATGATGGATATCCTGCTGATCGTGGTGATCGGCGGGATGGGCACGATGTATGGCGCGGTGGTCGGCACGGCGATCTTCGTACTGGCGCAGAACTATCTGAAAACGCTGATGGGTGGGCTGGCCGAGGCGACCTCGGGCCTGCCGCTGGTGCCCGACCTGCTGAACCCCGACCGCTGGCTGTTGTGGCTGGGGGTGCTGTTCATCCTGTCGGTCTATTTCTTTCCCACCGGGATCGTCGGGCGGCTCAGAGGCGCGCGGTGAGCGCGCCGGTGATCCTGCTGCACGGCTGGACGATGACGGGCGATGTCTTTGCGCCGCTGGTGCAGCGTCTGGCGGGCCGGTGCCTGATGCCGGACCTGCCGGGGCATGGCGCGCCGGGCGAGACGCTGGCCGAGGGCGTGGCGCTGCTGGGCGAGGTGATCGCCGCCGAGGGGCTGGAGGGGGTCACGCTGGTCGGCTGGTCGATGGGGGCGCTGATCGGCTGGCGCTATCTGGCGCAGGGCGGCACGGGGGTGGCGCGCATGGTGTCGCTGGACATGTCGCCCTGCCCGCTGCCCGGCCCGGACTGGTCACTGGCGATGCGTGGCCAGAGCGCCGACAAGGCGCGGCGCACCGCCGGGCGCCTGCAGGCCGACTGGCCGGGCGCGGCGCGGGCCATCGCGCAGGGCATGTTCGCCCGGCCCGAGGGCTGCGCGGCGATGAGCGCCGCCGAGGCCGAGGCGCGTATCCTGCGGCGCGATCCGGCGGTGATGGCGCGGCTGTGGTCCGAGGTGACGGGCGCCGATCTGCGCGCCGAACTGGCGACGATCCGGGTGCCGCTGCTGGCGCTGCATGGGGCGCAAAGCCGGGTCTATCCGCCCGAGGTGGCCGACTGGATCGCCCGCGCCGTGCCCGAGGGGCAAGCGCAGGTGCTGCCCGGCTGCGGACATGCGCCGCATCTGGAGGATCCGGGCGCGGTGGCGGACATCCTGGAGCGGTTTCGCCTCGGGCTGGCCCCGGGGCGCTGCCCCCAGCCGCGTCCCGGGCGCGGCGTTCTCGGCTGAAACGCTCCAGTGGAGCGAGTCCGGGGCGCTGCCCCGGACCCCGGGATATTTGAAGAGCAAAGATGGGGTCAGAGTAGGGCGCGCAGAGCGGGTTTGCGCACCTTGCCGGTGGCGGTGCGGGGGAAGTCGGCGACGAGGTGAAAGGCGCGCGGGATCTTGTAGGGCGCGAGGCGCGCGCGCAGCCAGAGGGGCAGGGTTTCAGGGTCCAGCCCCGGCTGCGCGATAAGAAAGGCGATGCCGCTTTCGCCCCAGCGCGGGTCCGGGGCGCCGATGACGGCGGCCTCATGGATCAGCGGATGGGTCAGCAGCGCGGCCTCGACCTCGGCCGGAAAGACATTCTCGCCGCCCGAGATGAACATGTCCTTGAGCCGGTCGATGATGCGGTAATAGCCGTCGGAATCGCGGCTGGCGATGTCGCCGGATTTCAGCCAGCCCTCAGGCGTGAAGGCCTCGGCGGTGGCCTGCGGGTTGTCGAGGTAGCCGGGCGTCACCGAGGGGCCGCGCAGCCAGAGCTCGCCGGTGCCGGGCTGGCCGTCTTGCACGCCGTCGAGCCGGGCCTCGGTCATCAGTTGCGGGCGGCCGACCGAGCCGATGCGGGTCAGCGCGGCCTCGGCGTCGATCAGCAGGCCGGTGGGCCCGGTTTCGGTCATGCCGAAGCCGGCGCGGATCACCGCGCCCTGCGCGGCGAAGTGGCGGATCAGCGGTTCCGGCAAGGCCGCGCCGCCGCAGGCCCAGCCGCGCACGCGCTCCAGCCGCAGGGCGGCCAGATCATGCGACGCCAGCGCCTGAAAGATCGAGGGCACGCCGAACACCTGCGTCAGCGCGCCATCGGCCAGCAGCCCGGCCAGCACCTCGGCGTCAAAGCGGCGCAGGATCAGGCTGCAGCCGCCCCAGAGAAACAGCGGCAGGGTGAAGAGGTTGATCCCGGCGGTGTGGAACAGCGGCAGATAGTTCGGTGCGCGGTCGCTGGGTGTCAGCCCCATCGCCTGCGCGACATTCACCCCGCAGGCCAGCGCCATGCGGGCGGTCTGGATCACCGCCTTTGGCGCCCCGGTGGTGCCCGAGGTGAAGAGCACATACCACGGCGCGTCCTCGTCGATGCGGGTGGCGGGCAGCGCGGGGCCGTCGGGCACGCTGAGCGGCAGCGTGGGCAGGCCCAGCGCCGCCGCGAGATCGGCAAAGCCGTCGTCATGCAGCAGCAGCGCGGCGCGCACCGAGGTCAGGATCGGCTGCAGCTCGGCCAGCGGCATGCGCCAGTTGAGCGGCGCGAGGATCAGCCCGGCCTTCTGGCAGGCAAAGAGCGCGACGAAGAACTCGGGCCGGTTGTGGCACAGGATCGCCACGCGTGACCCGGCGGGCACCCGTTGCAGCAGGGCCGCGCCCAGCCGGGCGGCGGCGGCGTCGGTGCGGGCAAAGCTCCAGACCTCGGCCGTTGCGTGGTCGATGAAGGCGGGCGCCGTGGGGCTGAGCTCGGCCCGGCGCGACGCCAGATCGGGGATCAGGCCCATGGCGCCCTCATGGCGTCAGGCCCCGTTCCAGCATGTCAAAGACCTGATCCACCACGCGGTCCAGATCGGCGCCGGCCTCCCAGACGGCGAACCGTTCGCCCAGCGTCACCGCCATGCCCATCAGCGCCCAGGCGCGGATTTCGGCGTCGCCGGGGCGGATCTCGCCCTCGCGCGCGGCGGTGCCGAGGTTCTGGGCATAGCCACGGGCAAAGGTGGTGTAATGCGCGCGATACGCATCCGGGGCGACAAAGCGCGCCTCCATCACGATGGAATAAAGCGCCGGACGCTCGACCACAAAGCCCAGATAGGCGCGCAGGCCCCGGCGTTCGGCGGTCAGCCGGTCAGGGGCGTCGGCGACGGCCTCGGTCAGATAGGCGCGGGTCAGGCGGCCCATCTCGACGACCAATTCGCGAAACACCTCATCCTTGGAGGAAAAGTAGATATAGAAGGTGCCCTGCGCGATCCCCGCCCGTTTGGTGATGTCGGCGATCGAGGCGGCGGCAAAGCCGGTCTCGCCGATCACCGCCTCGGCGGCGCGCAGGATGGCGGCGCGTGTGTCTTGCCCCCGGCGGGTGCGCGGCGGCGAGGGGCGGGGCGAGGTGAGGTCCTGCATCGGGCATCCTGAGAGGTGAGTCAGCCATCATGTCCGCCGCAGCGGCGTTGCTGTCAAGGCTTTGGCGGTGCGGGGCGGCGTGCTAGGCTGGGCGGGCGGACAGGGAGGAAGGCATGGCAGAGAGCATCACGGTGCTGGTGGGCACGTCCAAGGGCGTGTTCCTGATCGACTCGGACCAAACGCGCAGGGACTGGCGGCTGAGCGGCCCCTATTGCGACGGCTGGCCCAGCAATCACGTGCTGGGCGACCCGGCGACCGGCACCATCTGGGCCGCCGCAGGGGGCGAGTTTCAGGGCTGCGGCGTCTGGCGCAGCGAGGACCACGGCGCGACATGGACCCGTTCGCAACTGTCGAACGGCATGATGGACGAGTTCCTCGCCCGCGATGAGGGCTTTCGCAAGATGATGGGCCGAGGCCCCTCGCCGGATGCGCCGTTCAAGGGCAAGGTGCAGGGCCTGTGGGTGCTGGGGCTGGTTGGCGGCACGCTCTATGCCGGGGCGAAACCGGCCGCCCTCTATGCCAGTCACGACCGGGGCGAGACATGGGAGCTGGTGCAGAGCCTCGCCGACCACCCGTCGCAGCCGCAATGGGAACCGGGCGGCGCCGGGCTGGTGCTGCACACCATTCTGGGCGCGGGCGACAAGCTGTGGCTGGGGATTTCCGCCGCCGGGGTCTTTGCCAGCGAGGACGGCGGCCAGACATGGGAGCGGCGTAATCAACGCACCAATCAGGCCACCACGCCCGACCCGATCAGCGGCGAATGCGGCCATGATGTGGGGCTGTGCGTGCACAACATGGTGCGGTCCTGCGACGGGCGGGTGATCTATCAGCAAAACCATCAGGGGGTGTTTCGCAGCCGTGACGAGGGGCGAAGCTGGCACGAGATCACCGCGGGGCTGCCGTCGACTTTCGGCTTCCCGGTGGCGACGCATCCGAGCGACCCAGACACCCTGTGGGTGCTGCCGCTGGGCGAATGGGGCCGCACGCCGCTGGGCGGCGAGGCAACCGTCTGGCGGTCGCGCGATGCGGGCGACAGTTGGCAACCGCTGCGTCAGGGCCTGCCCGATCAGGCGCATTTCACCGTGCTGCGCCAAGCGATGGCGACGGATCAGTGCGAGACGGCGGGGGTGTATTTCGGCACCAACTCGGGGAGTGTGTTCGCGAGCTTTGACGAAGGGGAAAGCTGGCAAGAGATCGCGCGGCATTTGCCGACGGTGCTGGGGGTGGAGGTGATGCAGAGGTGAGGGGGGATGCGGTTCGGTTGCTGAGCTTCGGTCGCTGGTAGATCGCTAGACACCTTGCCTGCAACGAGCGTCGTTGATCTTTGGGCGGAATGGCCGCTTCGAGCCCACTTTGACCAATGCTGTGGGTTGTACGAATGTCGGCTTCATTCTGCACTTCGGATCACGCGACTACGAAATGCCTTCTACCCCAACGAGGCGGGCAGAGCTGCACGCATCCCTTACCGCCTTCAGGCCCTGATATGTTTCCCCGTAATAGAAGTTTTCCCAATCTTCAATTGTCGGAAATTCAAGGAGTACAATCCGGCGTGGCTCCCAATCGCCCTCATAGACCTTGTGCTGGCCGCCTCGGGAAAGGTATTTCGCGCCCGCTTTCTCCAAAGCTGGCTTCACGCCAAGCATGAATTCTTGGTACATATTCACATCGTTAATCTCGACGTCAAAAATTACAAATGCTGGCATTGGAGTCTCCGCAGAATGGGGAAGGCAGTTGTTTTCACACCAACAGTCTCTTTTGCACTCACCTAAAAATCAACATTCTCGTGGCGAAGCTGACCTTCGCGCAACCGCAGCGAAGTACCGCAGTGTCCCGCAAAGCCCCCCCTCACCCCAACCTTATCGCCACTCCATGCGGTGTGGCGTGGGCGGCATCCTCCCAGGCCTTGGCCAGCCGGTCCACCTCGTCGGCGCCGGCGATGCCCCGCTCGGTCAGCGTCGCCTCCAGCGTCTGCACCCAGGCGTCCCAGTAGTCGGTGCCGCAGGCCAGCCGCGTGCCGAAGGATTGCGTCCACTCGGTCCAGGTGAACAACCCGGCGTCGGAGAGGGCGACCGCGAGGCCAAAGGCCTGCGCTTGCCACGGCGCGTCAAAGGGGGCGTCAGGCGTTTTCAAGGTAACCCTCCCACAGATCGGCGCTGATCGTCAGGCCGGGTTCGCCGTCATGGCCCCAGACCTCGACCCCGTCGAAGACCACGGTATAGAGGCGGCCCGGCGCCTCGCCGAGGCCATGTGCGTTGCTGTCGGGCAGCACGAAACCGCCGTGGTCGGATTCGATCACGCCCAGATGCCCGGCCAGATAGGTCGGCAGGCGGGTATGGCCGCGCGGATGGGCGTTGCGGGTGCGCACGCGGTCGCCGGGGGCAAAGCGCGGCGAGGCGGTCAACGGCCGGTCATAGGGCGTGCCGCGCGCCAGCACGCCGGGCACGCGGTCGGCGGTCAGGCGTTTGGGGTGCGGCGACGCGGCTTCGGCCTGACCGGCGGCCAGTTCGCCGGCACTGACGAGGCCGTGGCGTTGCAGCAGCACCATGAGCGCGCGGGTCCAGATTTCGTAATAGCTGGAGGAATAATAGACCGCCGGGCCGAGGGTTTCGCGCGCGTGGCGGCTTTCGTCGAGGTTCCAGTGGCCCAGCGCGCCGCAGGCCAGCGTGATGCCCAGCGCGCGGGCCTCCCACGGGGCGTGGAACAGTGGTTCGTTCGCCTCGGGCGCGACGGGGCCAAAGCCCATGCGCCCGCCCAGATCCTGCGGGCCGTTCATGCGGGCACCTGGGGCAGGCCGGTGCCCACCATGCTTTCGCGCGTAACCAGCGCGGCGAGGGCCTCAGGCGCCCAGCCCTCGGTGCCCGCGGGGCGCATCGGCACCACCAGATAGCGCATCTCGGCGGTGGAATCCCAGACGCGCACCGATTGCCCGGCGGGCAGCACCAGCCCGAATTCGGCCAGCACCGCGCGCGGTTCGATCACCACGCGCGAGCGATAGGCGGGCGATTTATACCAGACGGGGGGCAGGCCCAGCAGGCTCCACGGATAGCACGAGCACAGGGTGCAGACGATGACGTTGTGCTGCAGGGGCGTGTTGAACACGGCCTGCACATGTTCGCCCTGACGGCCGCAATAGCCCATCGAGGCGACGGCGGCGGTGGCGTCGCGGGCCAGAAATTCGGCAAAGGCGGGGTCGGTCCAGGCCCGCGCCACCACGGCAGCGCCGTTCTGCGGCCCGACGCGGTGCGCATAGGTGTCGATGATGGTGTCGATGGCGGCAGGGTCCACCAGCCCCTTGCGGGTCAGGATGGTTTCCAGCGCGCGGACGCGGGCGTCCATCGGTTCGAGATGGTTGTCATGGTCGTGGTCGTGGTGATCGTGCGGCATGCGGCCCCCCGTCAAACTGCGGCCAGCGCCCCCGGATTGCGCCCGGCGCGGCCCCGCATCACGATCAGCACAATCAGCGCGATGTTCAAGAGGTTCCAGCCGATGCCGTTGACAAAGGCCATCGTGTAGGACCCGGTCACGTCATAGATCCAGCCCGACATCCAGCCGCCCAGCGCCATGCCGAGGATCGTCGCCATGATGACAAAGCCGACGCGGGCGCCGGCTTCGTCAGGCGGCATGGTCTCGCGCACGATGATCGCATAGGCGGGCACGATGCCGCCCTGCGACAGGCCAAAGATCAGGCTGACGAGGTAAAGCGACACCAGCCCGTCGGCGGGCAGATACAGGATCAGGCCGATCATCTGCCCGATTGAGCCGATGAGCAGCGTCGGCACGCCGCCCAGCCGGTCGGTCAGAAGGCCCGACAGCAGCCGCGAGATCACGCCGCCGACCAGGAGCAGCCCCAGCATCTCGGCCCCGACGGCGGGACCAAAGCCCAGATCGACGCAAAAGCTGACCAGATGGACCTGCGGCATCGACATGGCCACGCAGCAGGCCACGCCAGCCAGCGCCAGCACCCACATCAGCACCGGCGGCGAGAACGGCGCGCGGGCCATGCGCCGCCCGGTCGACTGCGCCGCCGCCGTCATGCTGGCGGCAGGCACCCGGCGGCGCAGCAGTTGCGCGCCGGGGATCACCACGACGGGAACCAGCACCGCCAGCACCAGACAGACCGCGCGCCAGCCCTGCGACTCGAGCACGCCGGACAGCGCCACCGGCCAGATCGCCCCGGCCAGATAATTGCCGCTGGCGACAATGGCGACGGCGATGCCGCGCCGCTGGCGGAACCACAGCGAGACATCGGCCACCAAGGGGCCAAAGAACACCGCCGTGCCCAGCCCGATGACGAATTGCGCCAGCGCCAGCAAGGTCAGCGAGGGGCTGAACGCCGCCAGCCCATAGCCCAGCGCGCAGAGCACCCCGGCCCCGGCCATCGCGCGGGCAATGCCAAAGCGGTCCACCATCCGGCCCATCACCACATTGCCCAGCGCAAAGCCCAGCATGGTCAGCGTATAGGGCAGCGAGGCGCCGCCGCGGCTGCCGCCGAACTCGGCCTGCACGGCGGGCATCAGGGCGATGATCGACCAAAGGCCGACGTTGCCGACCGCCGAAATCCCCAGGGACAGGGCGGCGCGGCTCCAGGAATAGCGACTGTCGAGGATCTGGCTCATGCCGCCATCCTAGGCAGGCGCGCGCCAGCCTGCCAGCAGAAAGTTTACAGGTTAAAGGCCCGCCACCAGCCCCGGCAGCGCCGCCAGATCGCGCAGCACATGCGCCGGACGGCCGGACAGCCGGTCGAGCGGTGCCCCCTCGCGGTTGACCCAGACGGCGGTGAAGCCATAGGCCGCGCCCGCCAAGGCGTCCCAACCGTTCGACGAGACAAAGAGCACCTCGGCCGGGGCCAGCCCCGTCGCCTGCCCGACCAGATCGTAAACCCGGCGGTCCGGTTTGAACACGCCGACGCTTTCCACCGAGAGCAGGGCCTCGAACCGGCCGGTCAGGCCCGCCGCGCCCACTGCGGCCTGCAGCATCGCGGGCGTGCCGTTCGACAGGATCGCCAGCCGACGCCCCTGCCCGGCCAGCGCCGCCAGCATGTCGGGCACCTCGGGAAAGGCCGCGAGTTCATGGTAAAGCGCCAGCAGGCGCGCGCGTAGGGCCGGGTCGGCCAGCCCGGCGGCTTCGAGCGCCCAATCCAGCGCGTCCTGCGTCACCTGCCAGAAATCGGTATGCGCGCCGCTGACCGCGCGCAGCCAGGTATACTCCAACTGCTTGCGCCGCCAGTCCGCCGCCAGCTTGGGCCAGAGCCCCTCCCACGCTTGGCCGCGCGCGGCGATGCGCGCGGCGGCGGCCACGTCGAACAGGGTGCCATAGGCATCAAACACACAGGCCCGGATCATTGGCGGCGTCCTTTCATCTTGCTGGAAATTCTCACAGTTTCACCCCGCCGCGCGCCGGGAGCTGAGGCCGGAAAATAGGGAACGGACAAGAAATGTGCTTCAGAGGGGGTTGAAGCCGTGATAGACACAACAGACAACGCGTGAGCA
>CALESR010000345.1 GCA_937907485.1 uncultured Paracoccaceae bacterium
ACTTTGTCGTCGATTGGCAGTTGCACCGCGCCAGCGGATTGAAGGAGTGACGCCATGGAAAGACAGGTGCTTCTGTCGATCCGGGGCCTGCGCATCGAAGGTCGCGCAGGCGATGCCTGGCACGAGATCGTGAAGGGTGTGGACCTGACGTTGCACCGGGGCGAGGTGCTGGGGTTGATCGGAGAGTCCGGTGCCGGGAAATCGACATTGGGCCTTGCCGCGATGGGGTTTGCGCGCGACGGCTGCCGCATCTCGGGCGGGAGCATAGATTTCGATGGCATCGACCTTCGCACCGCGACCGAGGCGCAGCGACGTGCGCTTCGTGGAAAGAGAATCGCCTATGTCGCGCAGTCGGCGGCGGCCAGTTTCAATCCCGCGCACAGGCTGATTGACCAGTATTGCGAAGCCCCTGTCGTTCACGGCGTGATGCCGCGCGAGGACGCGCGCGCCGATGCAGTCGAGCTTTACCGGCGCATGCGTCTTCCGGACCCCGACAGCATCGGGTTTCGGTATCCGCACCAGGTTTCGGGCGGGCAGTTGCAACGTGCGATGACCGCGATGGCCATGGCCTGCCGGCCTGACCTCATCATCTTCGACGAGCCGACGACTGCGCTGGATGTTACCACGCAGATCGAAGTCTTGCATGCGATCCGCGACATCGTCGCACAATTCGGAACGGCAGCGATCTATATCACCCATGATCTTGCCGTCGTCGCCCAGATGGCCGACCGTATCAAGATCTTGCTGCGCGGCGACGAAGTCGAAGAAGCCGACACCAGGTCGATGCTGACCGCGCCAAAGGCGGATTACACCCGCAGCCTCTGGGCAGTGCGCAGCTTTGCGCGCCCAGAGCAACCAGCTCCCAGTGGCACGCCGGTCTTGTCGGTTCGCAACGTGACGGCCGGCTACG
Source organism: uncultured Paracoccaceae bacterium (assembly GCA_937907485.1). Lineage (GTDB taxonomy): Bacteria > Pseudomonadota > Alphaproteobacteria > Rhodobacterales > Rhodobacteraceae > Pararhodobacter. The sequence continues at coordinate 911 of CALESR010000345.1, forward strand.
GCACTGTTGATATTCTCAAGGATGTCAGTTTCGACATTTACCCGCGCCGCACCCTTGCGGTGGTCGGAGAAAGTGGTTCGGGAAAATCCACAACGGCACGGGTCATCACCGGACTTCTGCCGCCGCGCCAGGGCGAGGTGCGGATGCGCGGCAAGCTGCTGCCACCCAGCTATCGCGCGCGTTCGCGCGATGAACTGCGGCAGTGTCAGATGATCTATCAGATGGCCGATACCGCCTTGAATCCAAAGCTGCGCCTGCGCGAATTGATCGGTCGTCCGGCCGAGATGTATCTGGGCCTCAAGGGCCGCGCTCTCGACACGCGCATCCGCGACTTGCTGGCCCTGATCGAGATGGAGCCAGATCGCTTCATCGACAGGTTGCCAGGCGAATTGTCGGGTGGTCAAAAGCAACGCATCGGGATCGCACGCGCGCTGGCCGCCGAGCCACTACTGATAATTTGCGACGAGGTTACCTCGGCTCTTGATCAGATCGTGCAAGAAGGCATCCTGAAATTGCTGGATCGGCTGCAAAGCGAACTGGGGCTGGCCTACATGTTCATCACCCACGACCTGGCCACCGTGAAGGCCATCGCCGACGATGTGGTGGTGATGCAGCAGGGCCGCGTGGTGGAGCAGGGACCGAAGGCTCGTATGTTCAGCCCGCCGCACGAGCCCTATACAGACCTGCTTCTGTCCTCGGTTCCCGAGATGGACCCGGACTGGCTGACCCGTCTCTTGCAAGAGCGCGCGCGATCCGGCGGGAGGGGACGAGAGGGGGCTCTTTAGCGACGCGCGCCGATGCCGACAGCCTTTGCACTGTTGAACCGCGCCAACACACAGCTAGAGTAGCGTGCAACCCCGCAGGCCCCCATGTCGATCAGCAACAGCCGGCTTCCCCTGAATGCCCTGCGCACCTTCGAGGCGGCAGCGCGTCATTTGTCGTTCAAGGCGGCGGCGGCAGAGCTGTGCGTCAGCGCGACCACTGTCTCGAACCAGATCCGCAAACTGGAAAGCGACTGGGGCTGCCAGTTGTTCGTGCGCAAGACTCGTGCCGTCGTGTTGACCGAAGCCGGTCGTTCCCTGGCGCAGACGCTGGCGCGGGCCTTCGCCTCGATCCGGGCCGAGATCGACGCCCATGTCGCAGCTTCTGCCCGGATCGTCGAGATCGCGGTCGGGCCGATCTTTGGCGCGCGCTGGCTGGTGCCCCGTTTGCAAGGATTTCGTGCCCAGCATCCGCGCACCGAGTTGATCTTGCACCATGCGCCCCGCATCACCGGGATCGACACGATGCCCACCGCGATTGCCGTGGACTGGGGGCGCGGCGAATGGCCCGGGTTGGACGTGCAGCGGCTGTTCGAGATTTCCTACGCACCGGTGGTCTCACCTCGGCTGCTGGCGACGATGGGCCCTCTTCAGAACCCCGCCGACCTGGCGCGGTTTCCCGTCATCCATCACCATGACCGCGGAGAATGGCGCAACTGGCAAACGCTGGCCGGAATCGAGGGCATGCGCTTTCTGCAGGAAGTCATTGTGACAGACAGCAACACTGTGCTGCAGGCGGCACTGGATGGTCAGGGCGTGGCGCTGGGTATCTTTCCCTTCATTCAGGGTCTGGTGGATTCGGGCCAGCTGGTCCGCCCTTTCGCCCTTCCGTTACATCCTGACCGCGCCTATCACCTGCTGATGCGTCCTGGTGCCTTGCGCCGCAGCGAAGTGTCAGAGGTGGTGCGTTGGCTGACCGCCGAGGCAATGCGTTATCGGCAAACGATCGGGCTGACACTCCCATCCGAGCCCAGCACATAGCCACCGGCCCCCGGACGCGCCGAATGGGCGCCGATGACCCTCCCCCCTTGAAACACCAGCGCGGCGCCGTCGTCGATGGCGTGGCCCGGTGGCAAATGGCCTTCGGCTATCTGGCGGGGAAAGGCTGCACGGCGCTCGAGGTCGCTGCCGAAATGCGGACACAGGCAGCCCGGCACAACGCCCAGTGCCGGCAACGGCTCCAGCCCGCGGCCATGCCGGTCGAAAAGCCCGAAGTCGAACCAGCACACTGCGCCCGCACTGACCCCTGCCAACACCAGCCCGCACCGGGCCGCTGCCAGTGCTGCCTCGCCCTTGCCGCTTTCGCGCAGATGGGCAACCAGACCGGGCGTATGCCCTCCGCCGACATAGAGGATATCGAGCGACTCCAGCACCAAGGTGAAATCGGGCAGGGACTGATCCATCGGCAGCGGCAAGACCTGTGCGCCGAGCGCTCCGAAAGCGGCGCGCACATTCGCGATGCGCCGGGGATCGTCTTTGCTGGCGACGCCAAGATAGCCCACGCGCCCCGGTCTGCCGACCAGCGCCAAAAGCGCCGATTCAAGCGCGGGGTCGGTGCCATAGGTTGCGCCACCACCGCCGATTGCGAAAAGTCTTGGTTCCTGGTGCATTGGCCCGGTTCCGCCCCCGTTTCCCGCCAGCATCGGGCGGCTTCGGATCAGACACAAGCCCCTCGCCGATCGACCAACGCGCTTCCAAGGCCCTTGCATTGTGCATAGTGTCGGCCTCAGGTTGCGACAGGGAGCCCACATGAACCTTCGCCAGCTCGAAGCCTTTCGTGCCACCATGCGCAGCGGATCAATGACCGGCGCGGCCGGGATACTGTCGATCTCGCAGCCGTCGATCAGCCGCTTGATCGCGGACCTCGAACGCTCGGTCGGGTTCGGGTTGTTCACCCGCAGCGGACGCGGGCTGGAACCCACTCCCGAGGCGCGGCGCTTTCACGACGCCATCGAGGGCACTTTCATCGGGGTCGAGCGTCTGCGCGAACTGGCGGTGCGCATCCGCACGACGGCGGGCGGCACGGTTTCGGTCGGCGTGATCCAGTCTATCGCGATGCTGGAACTGCCCCGCGCCCTGACCCGGCTGCGCGAGGCGCATCCGCAAGTGCGGGTGATGATCGAATGCCGCAATACACCGGCCATCCACGACGCCGTGATGCTCAATCATTTCGACCTTGGTGTGGTTGGTCGTCAACCACCCTATGCCGGGGTCGAAACGCTGTTTGCGACCTCGGCCCCCTATCTGTGCATCTTGCCCGAGGACCATCCCTTGGCCGACGCCGCTGGTCCGGTTGATCTGTGGGGCCTGGCCGACACCGAAGAATTCATCACCTTTGGCGGAGCCTTTCCCGATGCCATGATGGCGATGGAGCCGGCGCTGTCGCAGCGCCTTCAAGCCCGTTCGCGCCTGTCGGCCACCAACATGCCGGTTGCAGCCGCGCTGGTGCGCGAAACTGGCGCACTGGCGATTGCTGATCCGTTTTCGGCCGAACAGGCCGTGCGCATGGGCGGCGTGGTGTTCCGCCCGATCCGGCAGCGGTTGACCTATCACCTGGCGCTGATCGCCCGCAACGCCGAAGCCCTGTCGCCAGCAGGCCGCGACCTTGCCGCAATCATCGCAGCGCGAATCGACGACCGGCTGGCGACACTGGCGCGGCACCTGCCGCCGTCCGAGATGAACGCAGCAGCGAACGGCGGCAACGAGGCATAGCCTTTCCAAATGATTGCCGTGGCGGATTCGATTGGCCGGGTCGGACAGGGCTGGCTAGCCTTGGTGGCACATTCCTCAGCCAAAGGAGCGCCACCATCACCCCCTGGTCCGCCATCCCCAGCCCGCGCAGCCGAATCCACTCGGCCGCGACTGCGCGCCTGCTGGCGCGGCAACGGTTGCCGCGGTTGGTGTTCGACTTTGTCGATGGTGCTGCCGGCCGCGAGCGCGCCTGTGCCCGCAATGCTGCCGCGTTGGATGACGTGATCCTGCGGCCGCGCGTGTTGCAGCCAGTGGCATTGCGATCCCTCGCGACGCGGTTTCTGGGCAGGGACTTTGGCGTGCCCTTCGGGATCGCGCCGATGGGCATGTGCAATCTGGTCTGGCCCGGGGCCGACCGGCATCTGGCGCAGGCCGCCACCCTGTTCGGGATGCCCCTGTGCCTGTCGACTGCAGCGTCGAGCAGCATGGAGCAGGTTCGGGACTGGGCCGGGGACAATACATGGTTCCAGCTCTATGTCACGGGCGCGTCGGAACAGGCCTTCGCACTTATCGACCGCGCCGAGGCGGCGGGTTTCACGGTGCTGGTGCTGACCGTCGATGTGCCAGTGGTCGCCAACCGCGTCCGCGACCGGCGCAACGGCTTTGCGGTTCCGTTCGGCTTGGGCCCGCGCCAAATCCTGGATTTCGCCCGCCATCCGCGCTGGTCCTTGGCCACACTTGCCGCCGGCGTGCCACGCGCGGCGCATTTCGACACCGGGTTTGACCGCAGTGCCAGCCGCGCGGGGCTGGACTGGCACCTGTTCGACCGTATCCGCGCCCGCTGGGCCGGAACCCTGGTGGTCAAGGGCGTAATGTGCCCTGAGGACGCGCTGCGCCTGCGCGCGGCAGGCGCCGATGCCATCCAGGTGTCCAACCATGGCGGCCGACAGCTCGATTCCGCCGCCGCCGCGATCACCGCGCTGCCTGCCATCCGCGCAGCACTGGGGCCCGGTTTTCCGATCTTGTTCGACAGCGGCATCCGCAGTGGCGAGGACATCGCGCGCGCCCTTGCTATGGGGGCGGATTTCGTGATGCTCGGTCGCCCGCTGCTGTTTGCGCTGGGAGCCGAGGGCGGAACCGGCCTGGTCGCGATGCTGCGACTTCTGGCCGAGGAACTCGATATCGCGCTGGCGCAACTTGGGCTGACCTCGCCCGCGCAACTTGCCACCAGCGTCCCCCCCATGCCGCAAGTCGCGGCTCTCAGACAAATCGCGGCAGGAGGACCATGACCACCACGGAACGGATCAGGGGCGGCGCCCTGCTGGCGCGCGCGCTCAGGGACAAGGGTGTGGACAGAGTGTTCACGCTTGCGGGGGGCTTTTGCAACCCGGCGCTGGAGGGGCTGATGGATTGCCAGATCCCGGTGATCAACTGCCCGCACGAACAGGTCGCCGGCCATCTGGCCGATGGCTTCACCCGAATAACACGCAAACCGGCGGTCTGCCTTGTCGGACCGGAAGGCTTTGCCAATGCCGTGCCCGCCATGCTGGAAGCGATGGGCGAGTGCAGCCCGGTGATCTTTGTCACCGGCTCGTCCACGCTCAAACGTCAGGGAGCCGGCGGGTTCAAGGAAATCGACGACGTCGCCATTGCGGCGCCGCTGGTGAAATACTCGGCCCGTATCACCGATGGCACGCGCATCGCCGAATTCGTGGACCGGGCCTGGACCGAAGCCACGACCGGGCGCCCCGGTCCGGTGCATCTGGCGCTGCCGGTGGACATCATGTTCGCCTCGTTCGACGCCGACGTCAGCCGCGAAGAAAGGCCCTTTTCCCGCCTCGACCGCCCGGCACCCCGCGCCTGGCCCGAACCAGCGGCGCTGGAACGGGTGCTGGGTGCGCTGCGGCTTGCGCAACGCCCCGTCATCATCGCCGGCAATGGTATCTGGTGGAGCGGCGCCGAAGCCGCACTGGCGCGCGCCGCGATAGCGCTGCGCATTCCGGTCTTCAACGTACCCTATCATCGCAAGATGCTGGGCGACGACTGCGAGGCCTTCATGGGCTTGGCCGATTTTCACCAGTATCACCCCTCGCGCCCGGCGATTCAGGAGGCGGATCTGGTGCTGATGGTGGGCGGGCGGCTGGACAACCAGATGAACTTTGGCAACCCGCCCTTCTTCCCGCGCGGTCAGCACCTTGTTTGCGTCAACGCCAGCCATGAAGACCTGATCCTGAACCGCGCCGCCGACGAGGTTCTGCTCAGCGATGCCGCGGCGTTTTTCGAGGCGCTGGAAGGGGTCGGACAACGCTGGGATGGCTGGTTCGACCTCCAGCGCCAGCGCCGCGCCGACTGTGTTGCCGAATGGAGCACCCATGTCGCGGCCGAAACCGCGACCGATGCGGGGGGCAAGATGCACCCGCTGCAACTGGCGCTGGACGTGCAGGAGGCGATGTCCGACGGGGACTGGTTGGTCTTCGACGGTGGCAACACGCATTTCTGGAACGAGATCGGCACCAACATCGCCGGTTGGCGCGGCCGCCGGCTGGGCGGAATCTTGCACCCGGGCAATTATTCGTTGCTCGGCGTCGGCGTGTCCTTTGCCATTGCGGCCAAGGCCGTTCACCCAAAGCGCAATGTCGTGCTGGTCAGCGGCGATGGGGCGTTCCTGTCGGGGGGGCTGTCGATCGAGACCGCGTTTCAGGAAGGCTTGCCAATCGTCATCGTCATCGACAACAACGGCGGGCTCGATTGCATCAGCCAGCAGCAGGAGCGGCTGTTTGCTTCTGGCAAGCATTTCGCCACCGATTTTCGCGATATTCCTTTTCACGCGATGGTCGCAGGGCTGGGTGGGCACGGTGAACTGGTCGAGCGGCGCGAGGATCTGGCCCCGGCGCTGGCACGCGCCATTGCCAGCGGCCGCACCGCCTGCGTCAATGTGCGCTGCCGGGGGGTTATCAGCCCGATTGTCGCCGCCACGGCGGACCGGCGCGAGAAGGCGTCGATCGAATGAGCGTCTCGATTTCCACGCATGTTCTGAGCGCCACAGACGGCACGCATGCTGCCGGAATCGAAGTGCGCCTGACGCTCGCACAAACCGGCGCGGTGCTGTTTGCCGCTTCGACGGATGCGGGCGGGCGACTGACGCGCACCCTTGAAACGCCGCCAGCCCCCGGAAGCCTGTGTGACCTGACCTTCGACACAGGCCCTTATTGGCGGGAACGCGGTCTGCCCGGTGCCTTGCAGGCCCTCTCCCTGCGCTTTGCCCTGGGCGGGCCGGATGCGCGCCATCACCTGCCCCTCATCCTCGGCCCGCACGGTTATTCGGGCTGGTTCTCGTTGCCGGAGCCGACACCATGAGCAATGGTCTGAACTTCTCGCGCCGGTTGCGGCGCACGCCTTATACCGAGCGCGTCGAACAGGCCGGGGTGCGCGGCTTCTCGATCGTCAACCACATGCTGCTGCCCAAGGCTTTCGCGCCCAGCGTCGAGGAGGATTACTGGCACCTGCGCCAGCATGTGCAGGTCTGGGATGTGTCCTGCCAGCGACAAGTCGAGATCGAAGGCCCCGATGCCGCACGGCTGGTGCAGTGGATGACCCCGCGCGACATCGGCAAGGCGCGGGTCGGCGATTGCCTTTATGTGCCGCTGATCGACGACGAAGCCGGACTGATCAACGACCCGGTGCTGTTGAAACTGTCCGAAGACCGCTTCCGGTTGTCCATCGCTGACAGCGATGTGCTTCTCTTTGCAAAGGGCATCGCCATGGGCAAGGGCTGGAGCGCACGCATCCACGAACCCGACGTCTCGCCCCTTGCCGTGCAGGGACCCAATGCCGAAAACCTGATGGCAGACCTTTTCGGCCCCGAAATCCGCAAGATCGGCTTCTTCAAGTTCGCGATGTTCGATTTCATGGGCACGCGCCAGATCGTCGCGCGTTCGGGTTACTCACGGCAGGGCGGGTTCGAGATCTATCTCGAAGGCGGCCATATGGGCGCTGCGCTTTGGGACGCGGTTTGGCAAGCCGGGCAACCCTATGGGATCACGCCGGGCTGCCCGAACCTGATCGAGCGGATCGAGGGTGGTCTGATGTCCTACGGGAACGAAATGACCCGCGAGAACAATCCGCTGGAGATCGGGCTGGCAAAATTCTGTGCGCTGGACGGGCGGGTTGATTATGCCGGGCGCGCGGCCTTGCAGGCCCTGGCGACGCAGGGGCCGGCTCGGATGATCCGGGGCGTGGTCTTTGGCGGCGGGCGGTGCCCGACCTGTGCCCAGCCCTGGCCGGTGATGGACGGCGATCACCGTGTCGGGCAGGTCACCTCGGCGATCTGGTCGCCCCGGATGGGGGCCAATGTCGCCTTGGGCATGGTTGACCGCAGCCATTGGGCTGACGGGACGCGGATCATCGTGGCTTCTGCTGACGGTGCTGTGCGGCCGGGCTACGTTAGCGACCTGCCCATCGAACCGCGCGCCGCGGTCGAGGTCACACCGTGAACGGCCCCGGCATAGCATTTCCGAATGCCGAGCGAAATCTTGCTATTTGCAAGGCCCGCGGTGCGGACCAACACTCGGGAAGCGCATGGATGTATAGCGAAAACTTTATCCATGAATGAGCGAATTGTCGTTTGTCACGCGTGATGGCCTGAGTTGAACATCCGCGGGATCGAAGCGACAGATCAGCCCTTGCGAGAGCGGGGCCACAGGGGGGAGGGAGACCACATGAAAAAGCTGTTTGCCAGTGTCTGCATCGCGGCCATCTTGTCGACGGGCGGGGCCATGGCCGAGCCGCGCGGGACGTTCCGACAGGCGCATGAACTGGGCTTCGGGGCGAATTCCGACCTCGATCCGGCGTCGCGCGGTCGCGTGTTCCAGATCACTGAAAAGATCTACAGCCGCCTCGTTCGCCCGGGCGAGGACGGGCGTCCCTCGGCCGATCTGGCGACGGCCTGGTCATCGAACGATGACGCCACAGTATGGACCTTGACCCTGCGCGACGGCGTCACCTTTCACGATGGCAGCACCTTCGACGCAGACGATGTTGTCTACACGCTCAACCGCATCCTCGATCCGGCGACCGACAGCCCGGTGCGCTCGGCCATCCGCATGATAACCTCGGTCGAAGCGGTCTCGCCGACCGAAGTGCGCCTTTCGCTCGACACGCCCTTTGCCGACCTGCCGCTGCAGTTGATGGACTACCGGCTGCGGATCATCCCCGAGGGTTCGGGCGACACCATCGCGCAGACCGGAATCGGCACCGGCCCCTTCCGGCTGGTAAGCTTCGATGCGCACGGGATCACGCGGCTTGAAGCCAACATGGATTACTTCCTC
>CALESR010000346.1 GCA_937907485.1 uncultured Paracoccaceae bacterium
CGGGCCGGGGCAGATGATCCTCGCCGCCTCGGGCGCCGTGCATCACGAGTCGCTGGTGGCGATGGCGGAAACGCTGTTCGGCCCGATGCCCTCGCTCATCATGCCCGAGGCCGAGCCCGCGCGCTTTCACATCAACGAGCGGCGCGAGGTCAAGGATCTGGAGCAGGCGCATATCGCGCTGGCCTTCGAGGGGCCCGGGTTCCGCGACCCTGACCTGTTCACCGCTCAGATCTATGCCGGGGCGCTGGGCGGCGGCATGTCCTCGCGGCTGTTCCAGAAGCTGCGCGAGGAACGCGGCCTGTGCTATACCACCTTCGCGCAGGCCGGGGCGCATGACGATACCGGCTCGATCACCTTTTACGCCGGCACCGGCGCGGGCGATCTGGCGGAACTGACCGCGCTGACGGTGGATGAACTCAAACGCGCCGCCGAGGACATGACCGAGGCCGAGGTCGCCCGCGCGCGCACCCAGATGAAGGCCGGGCTGCTGATGGGCCTGGAAAGCCCGTCCAGCCGCGCCGAACGGCTGTCGCGGCTGCTGGCGATCTGGGGCCGGGTGCCCAGCGTGTCGGAAACCATCGAGCGGGTCGATGCCGTCGATCTGGCTGCGGTCCGCGCGTATGGCGAGCGGCTGGTCAGTCAGGCGCGGGTCAGCATGGCACTCTATGGGCCGGTGAGCGCCGCGCCCAGTCTGGAGCGTCTGCGCGAGCGGCTGGTGGCGTGATGGCAGGCTTCCTGCTGGCCCCGCGCAAGAGGTTCCGGCTGGACACCGAGCGGCTGATCCTGCGGCTGCCCGAGCATTCCGATTTTCGCGTCTGGGTCGCGCTGCGCAGCGCCTCGGCCAGTTTCCTAACCCCGTGGGAGCCCCAATGGGCCGATGACCACCTGTCGCGCCGCGCCTTCACCGGCCGCGTGCAATGGGCGGCCCGGATGCGCACCCAAGGCACCGCGCTGCCGCTGTTTCTGGTGCGCCGCGCCGACGATCAGCTGATGGGCGCGATCACGCTGGACAACATCCGCCGCGGCCCCTCGCAATCGGCCACCGTCGGCTACTGGATCGGCCAGAGTTTCGCCCGTCAGGGCTTCATGCGCGAGGCGCTGGGCGCGCTGGTGCACCACGCCTTCAGCGAGTTGGACCTCAGCCGGATCGAGGCCGCCTGCCTGCCGGAAAACGCCGCCTCGCGCGCCGTGCTGGAAAAATCCGGCTTCAAGTATGAGGGCGTCGCGCAGAGCTATCTGCAGATCAATGGCCGCTGGCGCAACCATGTGCTCTATTCCAACCTGCGCGGCGACCGGCGCGGGCGCACCGATGTCGGCTGAACCCTGCATCCTGCTGCTGCGTGGAGTGAATGTGGGCGGCCACCGGCTGCTGCCGATGGAGGGGCTGCGCGCCCTGCTGACCGGGCTGGGGCTGGAGGCCGTGCAGACCCATATCCAGAGCGGCAATGCGGTGTTTCGCGCCCCTGCGCCTGACGGCTTGGCCACGGCGATCCCCACCGCCATCGCGGAACGGTTCGGCTTTGCGCCCGAGGCGATGATCCTGCGCCGCGCGGCGCTGGACAGGGTGCTGGCGCAGAACCCCTTTGCGCAGGCCGACCCCGGCCGCGTGCAGATCGGCTTTCTCGCCCGCCCCTCGCTGACCGACCCGGCGCGGCTGACCGCCCTCGCCACCCCTGACGAGGGCTGCGCCCTGACGCCGGACGCCTTTTACCTGCACGCCCCCAGCATCGGCCGCTCGCGTCTGGCGCAACAGGCCGAGCGGCTGCTGGGCGTGCCGATGACGATGCGCAACCTGCGGGTGGCAACGGCCCTCGCCACCCTGGCACAGAGGCTCTGACCCATGCTGACCCACTGTGACGCCGCGTTTGTCTCCTCGCTGGATGCCCTGCTGCCGCCCGGCACCCTGCGCCCGCCCGAGGCGCGCTATCTGACCGAACCGCGCGGACGCTATGCCGGGTTGGCAGGCGCCGTCGCCTGCCCGGCCGGCCCTGACGAGGTCGCGGTGATCCTGCGCGCGGCCCATGCGGCGCGGGTGGGCGTGGTGCCCTGGGGCGGCGGCACCGGCCTCGTCGGCGGGCAGGTGATGACCGAGGGGCCCCTGCCGCTGATCCTGTCGCTGGAACGCCTGAACCGGATCCGCAGCCTCGACGCCTCCAGCAATGTGCTGGTCGCCGAGGCCGGCTGCATCCTGGCCGAGGTGCAGCGCGCCGCCGAAACCGCCGGACGGCTGTTCCCGCTGTCGCTGGGATCGGAAGGCTCGGCGCGCATCGGGGGCCTCTTGGGCACCAACGCGGGCGGCACCGGGGTGCTGCGCTGGGGCAACATGCGCGACCTCACGCTGGGGCTGGAGGTGGTGCTGGCCGATGGCCGGGTGATCCACGGGCTGAAGAAACTGCGCAAGAACAACATGGGCTATGACCTGCGCCACCTGATGATCGGCGCCGAAGGCACGCTGGGCGTTATCACGGCGGCCAGCCTGCGGCTGATGCCGCGCCCGGCCCGCACCGGCGCCGCGCTGTTCGAGGTGCCCTCGCCTGCGGCCGCGCTCGCGCTGCTCGCTTTGGCGCAGTCTCGGCTGGGCGAAGGCCTCTCGGCCTTCGAACTCATCGGCGGTCAAGGGCCGCGCTTTGTCGCCGAGGTGCTGCCCGGCGTCCGCCAGCCGTTTGCCACGCCGCCCGACTGGTCGGTGCTGATCGACCTCGGGCTGATCTCGGCCCTCGACCCGGTCGAAGCCCTGGAATCGCTGTTCGTCGAGGCGGCCGAGGCGGGCCTCGCCACCGACGGCGTCATCGCCCAGAACGAGGCCCAGCGCACCCAGTTCTGGACCCTGCGCGACGCCATCCCCGAGGCCAACCGCAAGATCGGCGCCATCGCCAGCCACGACATCTCGGTGCCGCTGGCCGACCTGCCGACCTTCCTGACCCGCGCCGATGCCGCCCTCGGCGCCTTGGGCGACATGCGGATCAATGCCTTTGGCCATGTCGGCGACGGCAACCTGCATTACAACGTATTCCCGGCGCCGGGCCGCCACCGCGCCGACTATGAACCGCTGCGCGCCACGGTGACCGAAACCGTGCATGACATCGTGCAGTCCCTTGGCGGCTCGGTCAGTGCCGAACACGGGATCGGCCGGCTGAAAGTGGGCGACCTCGAACGGTACGGCGACCCGGTGGCGCTGGCGGTGATGCGGCAGATCAAATCGACGCTGGACCCGCAGGGTATCCTGAACCCCGGCGCGGTGCTGCGGCAGGGCTGAGCGCGGCACGGCGAAAGGCAGCGCGACGGCCCCAAAGTCCACCCGGTCCACCGTCGCCCCAGCTTCGATTTGATCTCGCGCGTCCAGCGTGTTACGCGCCGAGTCCAAGCGAACGACCGGAGGGGCGGGTGGATCTGGAACAAGAGGAGCCCGCCGATTGGTGGGAGGTCGAAGCCCTCTATGATCTGTGCTTTGCGCCCGGACGGACGGCGCTGTCCTCGTATCGGCTGCGCGATGACGTGCCGCCGGTGGCCGACCTCTGCCTGACCCTCTGGGACGAAACCGAGGCGCTGATCGGCGTCATCCGCTATTGGCCCGTGCTGGTCGGCGGGCAGCCCGCCCTGTTGCTGGGCCCGGTCGCCGTGCATCCGACCCATCAGGGCGAGGGCCTCGCCGGGCTGTTGATCCGCGAGAGCCTCAAGCGCGCGCGGGGCTTGGGCTGGCAGCGGGTGATGCTGGTGGGCGATGCGCCCTATTACCGGCGCTTTGGGTTTTCCCGGCTCGAAGGTGTGGTGATGCCGCCGCCGACCAACCCGGACCGCGTGCTGGGCCTCGATCTGGCACCGGGGGGCTGGGACGGGGTGCGCGGCGCGGTCACCCGCTTCGCGCCGCCTCAGTCCGCAGGCAACGAGCGGACGTAATCGGTAATCAGCGGGCGCAGGGTATCGTCGCCGCGCCGCTTGGCCGCCTCGATGATCTCGGCCACCTCGCCAAGGTCGGCGCGCAGGATCAGGTCCTTGACCGGACCGATGGCCGCCGGGCGCATCGACAGCGTGTGCAACCCGGCCCCGGCAAAGGCCAGCGCGTCGATCGGTCGGCCCGCATCCTCGCCGCAAAAGCTCAGATGCGTGTCCGACTCGGCGCAGCGGCGGACGATCTTTTGCAAGAAGGTGACAAAGCTCAACGCCAGCGTGTCATAGCGCCGCCGCACCAGTTCGTTTTCGCGGTCGGCGGCAAAGAAGAACTGCTTCAGGTCATTGCCGCCGATCGAGATGAAATCGGCCAGCCGGAAAAAGGCATCGGGCGCAAAGGCCAGCGAGGGGGTTTCCAGCATTGCGCCCACCTCCAGCGTCTGCGGCAGCAGGTGGCCCAGATGCGCCTCGCGCTCGATCTCGCGCATGAGGTAATCGCGCGCGGTGACGAATTCCGCATGATCCGACACCAGCGGGAACATCACCGTCAACGGCCGCCCGGCGGCGGCGCGGATCAGCGCCTGCAACTGCATCCGCATCACGCCCGGCTTGTCCAGACCGACCCGCACCGCCCGCCAACCCATCGCCGGGTTGGGCTCCTCGGGGCGTTTCATATAGGGCATCACCTTGTCCGAGCCGATGTCCAGCGTGCGAAAGGCGACGCGGCGGCCGTCGGCGGCCTTGAGCACGCGCGCATACAGCGCGGCGAGGTCCGACCGCCGTGGCATCGAATTGCGCAGCAGGAACTGCAACTCGGTGCGAAACAGCCCCACCCCTTCGGCACCCGAGCCGCCCATCGACGGCAGGTCGGCCATGATGCCCGCATTCATGTGCAGGTTGACCCGTGTGCCGCAGCGCGCCACGGCCGGACGCTCGCGCAGGGCGGCAAAGCGGGCCTGCGCCTGCGTCTGCATGGCGATCTTGTCACGAAAGGCCGAGGCGACGTTGTCCTCGGGCCGCAGGTGCACGACGCCCTCGTCACCGTCCACGATGATCGGATCACCGGTCAGTGCCTCGGTGGTGATGCCATCGCAATGCACCACCAGCGGGATCGCCAGCGCCCGCGCGACGATGGTGGCATGCGAGCCGACCGAGCCTTCCTCCAGCACCACGCCCTTGAGCAGCTTGCCGTATTCCAGCAATTCGCCGGGGCCGATGTTGCGGGCCACCAGAATCGGGTTCTCGGGCATCACGGCGCCGGTGTCACGGCCCTGCCCGGTCAGGATGCGCAGCAGCCGGTTCGACAGGTCGTCCAGATCATGCAGCCGGTCGCGCAGATAGGGGTCGGGCACCTGCTGCAGCCGGGCGCGGGCCTCGGATTGTTCCTTTTCCACCGCGGCCTCGGACGACAGGCCACTTTCGATGGATTGCTCCATCCGCCGCAGCCAGCCGCGCGAATGGGCGAACATGCGATAGGCTTCCAGAACCTCGCGGTGCTCCTTGTCGCTGCCTTCGGCGGTCTCCATCAGGTCATCGACCGACCCGCGCAGCCGGGTGACCGCCGTGCGCAGGCGTTCGGTTTCGGCCACCGGATCGTCGTTGACCAGATTGGTCACCACAACGCGCGGTTCGTGCAGCCAGACATGGCCCTCGGCGGTGCCCTCCTGACCCGAGCCGCCGCGCAGCATCACCGGCAGCTTGTGCGGCGTCGAGATCGTGCTGTCGTCGCTGACAAAGGCGCCGAGTTCGGCCATCTCGGCCAGCACCATCGCCACCACGTCCAGCGCATAGACCTCGTCCTCGGAGAACGCCCGCGCCTCGCGCGATTGCACCACCAGCACGCCCAGCTTTTCGCCCAGCCGCTGCACCGGCACGCCCAGAAAGCTGGAATAGATCTCTTCGCCGGTCTCGGGCATGAACCGGAAGCCACGTTCATTCGGTGCGTCGGCGGTGTTGATCGCGGTGGCGCTGCGGGCGACGCGGCCTACCAGCCCCTCGCCCAGCCGCATCCGGGTGCGGTGCACGGATTCGGGCTTGAGCCCCTTCGTCGCGCAAAGCTCCAGCGTCTCGCGGTCGCGGAACAGATAGATCGAGCACACATCGGTCTGCATCGAGGCGGCAATCAGGTTGACGATGCGGTCCAGCCGCTCTTGCCCGCGGCCCGGTTCGGCCAGCGAGTCGCGCAATCTGCGCAAAAGCTTGCGACTGTCGCTTTCCATGCGTTCGGGCATCGGACTCCTCGTTCGTCGCTTCACCTATAGGCGAGGGCGGGCAGGACGGAAACCGGAAAAGGCAGTCCACGGGCGCCAGACAAGGTCTGCCCAAATAGCGGGCAGCGGGGCGCGCGGCGTTCGTCGGCCGTTTGGGGTGGCCCAAGGTGCGTGCAAGCACGCACCCTACGGGCCCGCACGGCGTAGGGTGCGTGCTTGCACGCACCACCCCCCGCACGCCCGAAACGCCCGCCCCGACGAACCGTCGATCCG
>CALESR010000347.1 GCA_937907485.1 uncultured Paracoccaceae bacterium
CCGCGCTTGACCGCGATGTCGCCTTCGACGCCTTCGGCCAGTGGGCCGTCCGGACCCAGCACCGCCAGATCGAAGCCCGGCACCGGCCGGCCGATGCAACCGGGGCGCGGCGGGAACAACGATCCGGCCGACGAGGCCACCATGTTGCACTCGGTCTGGCCGTAGAATTCGTTGATCGTCAGGCCAAAGGCGTGGCGACCCCAGTCGAGCATCTCGGCCCCCAAGGGCTCGCCCCCAGAGGCAACCGAGCGCAGGCCAGGGATCCCGCAGTCAGCAGATTTCAGCATTTTCAACGCGGTAGGCGGGAAGAAAACGCAGTGCACCTTGCCGCGCGCGATCACCTCGGCGGCAGCCTCCGGTGTGAATTTGGCCAACCTCGCCGCCACCACCGGCACCCCCAGCGCGAGGCCCGGCATCAGAACATCGAACAGCCCGCCGATCCAGGCCCAGTCCGCCGGGGTCCAGAGCACATCGCCGGGGTGGCCCAGCCGGTCATGGCTGAGTTCCACGCCGGGCAGATGCCCCAGCAGCAGCCGGTGGCCGTGCAGTGCCCCCTTGGGCGCGCCGGTGGTGCCCGAGGTATAGATCAACACGGCGGGGTCTTCAGGGCCGGTTTCAACCGGGTCGGGGCCAGGGATGAGGGGCAGATCCTCGGGGATCAGCGCGTTCACGGTTGTGAACCGGCTAAAATTGTCGGCATCCGTGATCACAAGCCGCGCCCCGGAATCGCCCAGCCGTGTCGCCAGCGCATCGGGGCCAAAGAGCGTGAAGAGCGGCAGGCTGATCGCGCCCAGCGACCAGATCGCCAGATGCGCGGCGGCGCACCAGGCGCCCTGGCTGCGCAGCACGCCGACGCGGTCGCCCCGCCCCACCCCGGCCGCCGCGAGATGCGCGGTCAGAGAGCGGGTCATCGCCGCCAGATGGCCATAACTCACCGGCACGGCCGCGCCGCCCGACAGGTCGAGGATCGCCAGCCGGTCGGGCTGATCCTGCCAGTCGAAACAGGCCTGCCGAGCCATGTTCAGCCGGGGCGGAATCGCCCAGCGAAACCCGGCTTGCAGGGCGTTGTAGCCGCCGCAGGGGGACAGGAGCGGCTTCATGGCAGCGCCTCGACTGTCTCGTGCAACATCAGTGCGTGGCGGGCGGTCAGTCGCAGGCGGCAGTCGGCCCATTCCCAACCGTGGTGGATGCCGTCCCATTGACCCTCGCGCCACGGGCAGGCGGCATCGCGATAGGCGGCAAAGCTCGCCTCGATGGTGGCCAGCGCGGGCACCGGATCGACACCCCGGCGCGAGGAAAGCGCCTGCACGTCGCCCTCACGCAGCGCCAGTCGCGCCAGCGCCGCATCGGCGCGGCCCTGCCAAAAGGCGGTTTCCGCGCCAAGGCACAGGCCGCGTGCCATCGCGCCTTCGGCCTGCTCGCACCGCTGGGCGGCCATGCCGATGCAGCCCTCGACCAACCCCGTGGCGAGGCATTGTTCGATCACCATCGGGTCGAGCAGCCAATCCCCCTGCGCGCCCACAGGCGCGCTCAGCAGGAAAAGGGCGGCAAGGGCGCGCATCAGCCGCCCAACAGGCTGCGCAAGTAAAGCGTCTGTTCGCCGGTCATGCGCATCCGGCACCCATTGCCAGCGGCCCCTGCCCCGGTGCCGCCCCACCACTGAAGTTCCTCGAACGCGCAGGTCGCGTCGCGAAAGGCGATCCACGCGCGCTGCATGGCGCGCAGGGATTCGACATCCGAGGGGCGCGGCCGCAGGCCGGGAATCGGCGCCTCGCGGTCGATGGAGCGGGCCTCGTTCATGCGCATCTGATAGGCCGCGTTCAACTCGATATCCCACCAGGCGCGCTCGGCCTCGATACAGGCGCCATAGCCGATGTTCGACCCGCCGCCCGGCGTCGTCATCGTGCAGGCTTCGGCGCCTCGGCCAATGCAGGCAGTGCCGTGGCCGTCGGCCAAGCAGTTGGTGATCGCGCCGGGATCAAACGCGGGGCCGGTTTGAGCCGGGACGACCAGCGGGGTCAGGGCAAAGCAGAGGGCAGACAGGGTCAGTCGCATGGGATGCTCCTCAATCGGCCAGATAAAGCGTCAGATCGACAACACGCGCAGCGGTCAGTCGCAACTGGCAATCGGCCCCGGCGATCTGGCGCATGCTTCCTGCCCCCCAGGCGCCATACTCCATCGCACATTGCGCACCGCGATAGGCGAGCCAGGCGCGCTGCGAGTCCTCCAGTTGGGCCGTCCGCTGGGCGAATTCCGGGTGATAGGGCCGCTCGGCGTCATCCGACAGGACCGCGCGTTGTTGGGCTGCGGCCAGTTCGACGGCCAGCAGGCGCTCCCAGACGTCACGCTCGGCCAGTTGACAGAACATCATGCCCACGGTGGTCTGGCCATCGGGGGCCGTCTCCATGCAGTCGCGCGCGCCGATGCCAATGCAGGCGCGGGCCGTGGCGGCGTCGTCAGCGCGGGCGAGGCAGGGCTCGACCGAGGCGACAAACGGGGCATAGGGGTCCTGGGCCCAGGCAGGGCCGGCCAGCAGGATCAGGGCAAGGGTGCGGATCATGCGGCGCCCTCGTCCAGCCGGTTGCGCAGACGTTTGACGATGATGTCGCGGGCCTTGGCGGTCAGAAAATGGGTGGGGATCCGCGACAGAAAACTCGCGCCTTGCTGAGTGGTGTAGTCCTTCCACGGCTTGCGACGCCGGTCGTTACCGTCGATGAAAGCCAGCAAGTCCTGCGCCTGTGCGCGACTGCCAGCGCGCAGCGGCTTGCCACGATACTCGACCTGATAGAAATACTCCTCGGGCAGCGAGACCGCCCGCGTCTGCACGGTGCCGCAGCGCAGGCAGGTCAGCACGGCATCGGAGGAATGCAGGCTGAACGCCCGGTCGGCATAGCCGTAGGTGCCGGGCAAAACCCTGTCGCGCAGGTCCGGGGCGCCGGGAACGGGGCGATAGCAGGCCATAAACCCGTCGTCCGGAGCGGGGCGGCGACTGATTGTGATCCCCGGAAGATCGCGGAACAACGCTTCGTCACCGGCGCGCACCGGACAATACCGCACAAAATCCGCCAGCGCCGGGCCACGACAGGCGGCGCAAACCAGCGTCAGGTCGTTGGCACGGCTGAAGGCGTCGAGGCGCATGGCTCAGCCCATTGCCCCCATCATCTCGCGTCCGACCAGCATGCGGCGGATTTCCGATGTGCCGGCGCCGAT
Organism: uncultured Paracoccaceae bacterium; assembly: GCA_937907485.1. Lineage (GTDB taxonomy): Bacteria > Pseudomonadota > Alphaproteobacteria > Rhodobacterales > Rhodobacteraceae > Pararhodobacter. Next base: position 3,211 of record CALESR010000347.1, read on the forward strand.
CTCCATCAGCTTGGCGTCGCGGAACAGGCGCGAGACGGCGGAGTCGTTCATGAAGCCCGCGCCGCCCATCGCCTGCACCGCCTGATGCGCCTGCACCATCGCCTGCTCGCTGGCATAGAGCACGCAGGCGGCAGCGTCCTGTCGGGTCACCTCGCCACGGTCGCAGGCCTTGGCGACCTCATAGACATAGGCGCGAGACGAGTTCATCGCGGTATACATGTCGGCAATCTTGGCCTGCATCAGTTGGAAATTGCCGATCGGCTGGCCGAATTGCTTGCGCTGGGCGATATAGGGCATGACCTCGTCAAGGCAGGCCGCGATGATGCCGGGGCCGATGGCGGCCAGCACGACGCGCTCATAATCGAGGCCGGACATGAGGACACGCACGCCTCGCCCTTCCTCGCCGAGGATGTTCTCAAAGGGCACTTCAACGTCCTGAAACACCAGTTCGGCGGTGTTCGAGCCGCGCATCCCCAGCTTGTCGAAATGGGCGCTGGTGGAGAAACCCTTCATCGACTTTTCAATCAGAAAGGCGGTGATCCCCTTTGATCCCGCCGCCGGGTCGGTCTTGGCATAGACCACCAGCGTGTTGGCATCGGGCCCGTTGGTGATCCAGTATTTCGTGCCGTTCAGCACAAAGCGGTCATTCTTTTTCTCGGCGCGCAGCGACATCGACACCACGTCACTGCCCGCCCCAGCCTCGGACATCGCCAGCGCGCCAATCGCGCGGCCGCTGACCAGATCAGGCAGGTATTTCGTCTTTTGCTCAGGCGTGCCGTTCAGCTTGATCTGGTTAACGCAGAGGTTGGAATGCGCGCCATAGCTCAGGCTGATGCTGGCCGAAGCGCGGGCGATTTCCTCGACCGCCACGGCATGGGCGAGGTATCCCATCGCCGCCCCGCCGTATTCCTCGGCCACGGTGATGCCCAGCAGGCCCAGATCGCCCATCTCGCGCCAGAGGGCGTTGGGGAATTCATTCGTACGGTCCACCTCGGCGGCCAGCGGCTTGACCCGGTCCTGTGCCCAGGCGTGAACGGTGTCACGCAGGGCGTTCACATCGTCGCCAAGATCGAATTTCATGGATGCGTTGAACATGGCCCCTCCCCAAAGGCGTGAATTGAACACTCGTTCATTTAATACCGCCACAAGACCCGCCGGTCAAATCAAAACCGGAATGGCGCCGCGGCGCAGCCCCAGAAAGCCACGCCGCGTCAGGTCTGGCAATTCAGGAAAGTGTCAGCGAAAGACCAGCAGTACCGCGCCAGCCAGCAGGATCGCCATCAGGCGCAGAAACACCCGCCATGCGCGCGGCGAAGAGAGAAGCGCGCTCAGCAAGGCACCGGCGGTGGTCCAGAACAGGCAGACGCCGAGGTTGAGCGAGGAAAACGCGGTGGCGAGGCGTGCGGCCTCGAACCAGGCGACTTGCCCGGCGCCATAGCCCGCCGAGGCGGCGAAGGCGATGGCCCAGACCTTTGGGTTGATCCACTGAAACAACACCGCCCCGAAGAACGACAGCGGACGATCCCCGGCCTGACCGGCGGACCGCGGCCGCCCCGCCGCCTGCCAATAGCCCCAAGCCATCCACAGGATGAACCCGGCAGCGCCAATGCGCAGCGCCATGTTCAACTCAGGCACCGCCATGACCGCCGCGCCAACCCCCAGCGCGGTGACCCCGGCTGTGATCCCCACCCCAAGAACGACGCCGAACAGATGCGGCAGTGTGCGCACAAAGCCAAATCGAACGCCCGAGGCGGTCAGCATGATGACATTCGGGCCGGGCGTGAACAGCCCCAGCAGGACAAAGCCATAGAGCAGCGGATCAAAGAACATGAAGGGCTTTCAGGAGGTTGCGGACGGCCCGGTGCAGGGCCGCCCTTTATCTCTCAGCCGCCACCCAGCGCCCAGCTTGGCAGCCAGAGCACCAGCGACGGAAAGACGATGCACAAGAACAGCCCAAAGACCTGCAGCGCGACGAAGGGAACGATGCCCTTGTAGATCATCTGGATCTTCACCTCGGGCGGCGCGACCCCCTTCATGTAGAACAGCGCAAAGCCGAAGGGCGGCGTCAGGAAACTGGTCTGCAGGTTCACCGAAACGAGGATCAGGAACCAGATGACGATGGGGTTCGAGATGCCATCCCAGACACCGACATGGCCGCCGAAATCCAGCAACGCGACAATCGGCGCAAAGATCGGCAGCACGATCAGTGTGATCTCGATCCAGTCAAAGAAGAAGCCGAGGAAGAACACCATCGCCATTAGCACGAAGAGGATCGACCACGGCCCGACACTGGTGTTCTGGATGAACTCGACAATCAGATGCTCGCCGCCCACCGCCTTGAAGACATAGGAAAATGCCGTGGCGCCGACAAAGATGCCGAACAGCATCGCACCGGTCAACGACGAACGATAGCAAACGTCTTTGAAGGTCTCCCAGGTCAGGCGCTTGTTGAACCAGGCCAGCAGCACCGACCCAGCGGCGCCGACGCCCGAGGCCTCGGTCGGGGTGGCGAGACCGGCAAAGATCGAGCCCAGAACGGCAAGGATCAGGAAGATCGGCGGCAGGAACGAGCGCACGATCATCTGCCAGAACTCGGCCCGCGTCGCCGGGCCGATGTCATCGGCCATCGGCGGCGCCAGGTGCGGCTTCCAGCGGCACAGCAGGAAGATATACACGGTATAGAGCAGCGCCAGCAGCAGACCCGGCACGATGGCGGCAATGAACACGGTCCCCACCGGCACCGACAAGAGGTCGGACATGATGACCAGCATGATCGAAGGCGGGATCAGAATGCCCAGCGTGCCCGAGGCGGCGATGGTGCCGGTGGCCAGCGGGATCGAATAATTCGCCTTGATCATCACCGGCAGCGCCATCAGCGTCATCATCACCACCGAGGCGCCAATGATGCCCGTGGTCGCGGCCATGATCGTGCCCATCAGCGTGACCGACAGCGCCAGCCCCCCCGGCACCCGGCGCAGCAGAACCTGCAGCGCGCCCAACAGGTCGGCGGCAACGCCGGATTTCTCCAGCATCGTGCCCATGAAGGTGAACATCGGGATCGCCACCAGCACCAGACTGGCCATCGTCCCGCCATAGATACGCAGCGGGACCAACTGGATCTGGTCCAGCCGGAACACCCCCGCCATGTCGCCCATCACCGCAAAGAACAGGGCGATCCCGCCCAGAATGAAGGCGACCGGATAGCCGGTGAACAGCACCACCGCCAGCACCGCGAACATCAAGAGCGGCATCAGATAGATCAGCGTTTCCATGTCTTGGATGTCCCGTTCAGGCAGCAGAAGGATGAGCGTGCGAGGTATCGCCGGCGTATTGCCCGGCCTGGTGGCGCAGGCTGGCCGGTCCGAACAGATAGACCACGCATTTCAGCGCCGCCGACAGTCCGGCCAGTGCGACAAAGACAAAGCCCATCGGCAGCATCCCCTTGATGATGAACCGATAGGGAAGACCGGTCAGCGCGTCCGACCCCTCGCCGATATGCCAGGCGCGCAGCGCGTTCTCTGTGCCGTATTCGATGACCACATAACAATACGGCACCATGAACAGCAGCGCGCCGAACAGTTCGATCCAGGCCCGGCTGCGCGGCCGCAGCGTCTCGCGCACCAATTCGATGCGCACATGCGCGTCCTTGACATAGCCATAGGCCAGCGCCAGCAGGAACAGCACCGAATGCAGATGCCATTGCATCTCTTGCAGCTTGGTCGAGGGCAAAAGCCGATACAGGGTGGTGTCAGTGAAATCCGGGTTCCAGCCGAGGTATTTGCGCTGAACGACGTCATAAAGGATGATGAGCATCATCGGTACGAACAGGAACGCCGCCGCCTGGCCAACGCGCACGCAGGCCTGCGCCAGCCCCTCGGCAGCTTCGATCATCCAGTGAAAGGCCCCTTGGCGCGCGCGCATCAGCGCCACCGCCGCAAGGGCCACAAAAAATGCGGTCACACCCAGCAAGAGGGGCATGGCATAGGGCACCAACGGGGCAAAGAAATCGAGCGTGACCTGCGCAGCCTCCCAGCCTTCGCGCTGACGACGCACGACACGGGCAAGTTGGTTCAACTGTTGTTCGGTCAGCGCCAGCGGCGTGGCGATCATCACCGAGGACCAGCCCAGCAAGGTCGCCGCCGAGAACCACGCCGGCGACGCGCGCAGCAGCAAGGCGCCCAGATGCGAGGCCAGCAACACGCCCAACGCATAGAAGACCATCAGCGACGTCGGATCGACCACCAGGATGGCAAAAGAGGCTAGGATCGTGAGGATCGACAGGAACGTGCCCATGAGCGGCCTCGTTGTTGGAAGTGGCGCGCAGGAACGGGGCACCCCGGTCAGGGGCGCCCCGCTGTTGTCAGATCAGGAGATCAACGCAGATAGCCCAGCGCACTCCAACGCGCATAGTTGGCGCGGAAGGTGGTGTAGCTTTCATAGACGCGGGCGAAATCGGGATCGGCTGCCGACTGCTCGGCTGCGACTTCGTTCCAGGCGGCTTCCAGAGCGGCCAGATCCTCGGCCGACCACTGGCGGATGTTGACGCCATGCTCTTCTTCCAGAACGCGCAGCGCTTCGAACTGCAGCGCCTCACCCTCGGCCAGACCATAGGCGATGTTGGCATCGCAGACGGTCTCAATCATCAACTGAGTGCGCTCGTCCAGCGATTCCCACAGGTCGAGGTTGATCATCAGATCGAACATCGTCGCCTGCTGGTGCCAGCCGGGGAAGTAGTAGTAGCTGGCGACCTGATAGAAGCCGAGGCTGAGGTCGATGGCGGGCATCGAGAACTCGGTCGCGTCAATGGTGCCCAGTTCCAGCGCCGGGAAGATGTCGCCGCCAGCCAGAAGCTGGGTCGAGACGCCCATGCGCTCCATGACCTTGGCGCCCAGACCGAAGAAGCGCATGTTCAACCCGCGCAGATCGGCGACCGAGTTGATTTCATTGCGGAACCAGCCCGAAGCCTCAGGCGCGATGATGCCGCAGATCAACGACTTGATGTTGTGGGGCTCGTAAAGCTCTTCCAGCAGCTCCTGGCCACCGCCGAACTTCAGCCAGGCGAGGTATTCGCCCGCCTGCGGGCCGAACGGCACAGCCGCCAGCAGCTGCAGCGCCGGCACACGGCCCGCCCAGTAGCCGGGGGTCGACCAGCCGGCCTCGACAGCGCCCGAGCCAACGGCGTCGAACACTTCCAGCGCCGGGACCACACCGCCGGGGTTCTGGAAGGTCACGGTGATCTCGCCACCGGTGATGGCGGTGATCTGGTCGGCGATGCGAATGCCCAGAGTTCCCAACTGCGCCAGCGAACCGGGATAGGTGGATTGCAGGTTCCAGGTCTGTTGCGCTTGCGCGGCGCCAGCACCCAGCGCCGCCACGAGGGCGGTGGAGGTCAGAATTTTCTTCATTGTCTTCTCCCTGTTGGCGCCGTTCGTGCCGATGCGGTTCCCCTCCGCTCAGGTCCGGGCGCAGATTCAAGCGACCACGAAGGATGCCGCGCGTCAACCCGTCTTGCACCTAAGGTGCACGGGAGTGTTGGGCGCAAACCAGCCTTCATGCCCGGAAGAGGTAAAATAATCTTACCAATCTGTCCAATAAAAAATCAATCGGGCGGCAAAAACGCGGAATCGGCCGCTCGCGGGGTCAGGGTCAGCCAGATGCCGCCCTCAGCTCGCACGGTCAGTTGCGCCACCGGACGCGGCGCGCGACCACTGACCGGCGCCAGCACAAAGGCCCGCGCCAACAACGCCAGCATCAAGGGCCCCTCGACCATGGCAAAGCCCGCACCGGGGCAGACGCGCGGCCCGGCGGAAAACGGCAGAAAGCCGTCACGCGCTGCCGCCTTGCCCTCGGGCGTTTGCCAGCGCGCGGGACAAAAGGCGTCGGCATCCGCCCAAAGCCCCTGATGGCGCCCCAGATGCCACGGGCTGAGCACAACCTGCGCCCCTTTTGGCACCGCCCGGCCCCGAAATTGCTGCGGGCACTCGGCCTGACGCACCATCATCGGCACCGGCGGATAAAGCCGCAGCGCTTCGCGGAACACGTCGCGTGCCCGTTTCAGGCGGCTGACGGCAGAAAACTCGGCCGCAGCGCCCAGTTCGCGGCGGGCCTCGTCAGCCAATTCGCCCTGCAGATCGGGATCGAGCGCCAACAGATACAGCGCCCAACCCAGCGCCGAGGCCGAGGTCTCGTGCCCGGCCAGAAAGAACACCGCCACCTGATCGACCATCTCGTCGTCATCAAAATGGCGGCCATCCAGCGGGTCAGGCGTGGTCATGATCTTGGTGGCCAGATCGTCAGGGGCATCGTCCCGCGCAATCGCCGCCCGCCGATCCTCGACCAGCGAGCGGGTCAGCGCCCGGATCCGTTTCGCCTCGCGCAGGGTCGAGCGCCGGTGGAAGCGCGGCACCCAGCGGGGCAGCGGCAAAAAGGCGGCGAGGTTCAGCAACGGCTGGGTGGCCTGATAGGCGCGAAAGCTGTGGTACACGGCGCTGGCGGTCGCATCCTCGATCGGCATGGAAAACAGCGTGCGAAAGATCGCGTCCGCGGTGGCGTGGCTCATCTCGGGCTCGACATCGACCGGCCCCTGCCCGGCCAGCGCCGCCAACCGCGCCACCGCCGCCTGCGCCGCCGCCAAAATCGCCGGATAGGTGTCGCGCAGCCGCCCGCCTTCGAATGCGGGATCGATGATCCGCCGTTGGCGCTGCCACAGCGCACCATTGCTCAGGAACACCCCCTGCCCCAGCAAGGGTTCGAGCCCCGCCACCATGCGCGGCGACTTGGGAAACTCCTGCGGCGCCTCGTGCAGCACGCGCCGCACCAGAGCGGGGTCATTGACCAGAAAGGTGTGCAGAAACGGGATACGCAGCTCGGCCATCTTGGCACGGTAGAGACGCTCGGGGTTGGCGCTGAGAATGTCACGCCGGAACGCCCGCACATAGCGCCAGAAGGCAAAGCGCCCGGCGCGCGAGGCCGGTTTGGGCGGCACGATCATCGGATGCCCCGATGGGGCGAAAACACCCGCCGCTCGGTCGAGGGCGAGGGCGCGCGGGCTCCATAGCGCGCCGCCAGCGTCAGCGGCCCAGCGGTGATCTGGAAATAGTCATAGTCGCGTGGGCGGTCAAAGGCGGCAAGATACTGGATATGCAGCCGAAAAAACTGACGGCGGATGGCGCGCCACTTGGCCGGGCTCAGGGTGTCGGAAAACGCCGCCGAAAAAACGAGCGGCCGAAAGGCCCCCTCGGGCGCCACGCCGCAGACAGCGGGTGGGTCGGTCAGCCAAAAGCAGACGCCATCCCCCTTGGCGCTGACATCGACCCAAGTCACCGAGGGGCTGACAGCCAGTTGCGCCAGGTCAGCGCGCAGCGCCGTCGCGGCCGGCAAGAAGGCCTGCATCGGGATCGCCTGACCGAGGGTCAGCAGCGCCAGCGCGGCACCTCCCTTTCGCAGGCCGCGCCGCTCGACCTCGGCCACCAGCATCACCGCCAGTGCGGCGCCCGAGGAATGGCCGACAACCAGAACCTCATCCACGCCCTCCTCGACCAACGCGGTGGCGATCTCGTCGGCAAAATTGCCCAGCCTTTGCGCCACCGGGGGCGCCAACGCCCCGCGCTGTGCCGCAACCTGCGCGAAATCATAGAGCAGGTAATAGGCAAAGAACCGTGTGTCGAG
>CALESR010000348.1 GCA_937907485.1 uncultured Paracoccaceae bacterium
GTCAAGACCGGAATCGCTGCAATGCGGCGTCAGAGGGGTCAGCGCGGGGCCAGTTGCCGGGTCAGCACCCGGTCCAGCACGTCCAGCGGCAGGGGTTTGGCATGGGGAAAGCGCAGCGTGTCGGTGCCGTGGCGCCACGGGGCGACAACGGCCTCGAATGCCTCGTCGCCTGGATACACCGGATAGACCCCGACATGCGCCTTCCAGCCCGCGTAATAGACTGCATTGCGTTTGGCGAGGCGGGCGCAGGGGATGGCATAGCTGATGCGCTCTTCTGCCTCGGGCGACAGGGCGCGGATGCGGTCGCGGATCAGGGCGATCCGGCTGCGCGCCGGTTCGTCAAGCCCCTTCAGATAGGCGTCGATGCTGGTGGCGGCGCTCATTTCAACTGGCTGTCCTTGGATCCCCGGCGGTTGATGCCGGGGCGGCTGCGAAAGGCGGCGTCGCGCTCGGACTGGCAATCGATGCACAGGGTGACGCCGGGCAGGGCGATCCGCCGGGGCTCGGGGATCGGCTCGTCACACTCGGCGCACTGGGTCAGGCTGGGGCCCGCTGCAAGGCGCCGCGCCTTCATCCGCGCCAGTTCGTCACTGATCGAGGCCTCGATCTGTTCGTTCACCGCGCCGTCCTGCGCCCAGCCGCCTGCCATCGCATCCTCCCTGTCCGGACGGCAGTCTAGCGCGATGCGGCGGCGGCTGCCAAGGCCTTGCCCGGGCGCTGCGCGCCGGTTAGCCTGCCTTGATGCTGAGCGACTTTGCCCCAGACCTCTGGCTGGCCGACGGCCCGCCCATCACCGCCGCGCTGGGGTTCCACTATCCGACGCGGATGGCGGTGATCCGGCTGGCGGACGGTGGGCTGGTGCTGTGGTCGCCGGTGGCGGCCGAGACCGGGCTGGTCGCGCAGGTGCAGGGCCTCGGCCCGGTGCGGCACCTGATTGCCCCGAACGCGCTGCACCACATGCATCTGGCGGGTTGGAGCGCGGCCTGCCCGCAGGCGACCCTGCACCCCGCGCCGGGGCTGCGCGCCAAGCGGCCCGAACTCGGCTTTGCCGCCGATCTGGGCGACACGGCGCCTGCCGCCTGGGCCGGGCAGATCGATCAGGTGGTGATCCCCAACGCCATCGCCCCTGAGGTGGTGCTCTTTCACCGCGCCAGCGGCACCGTGCTGTTCACCGACCTGCTGCAGCAGATGCCGCGCGGCTGGTATCGCGGCTGGCGGGCGCTGGTGGCGGGGCTGGATGGCATGACCGGGCCGGAACCCGCCGTGCCGCGCAAGTTCCGGCTGGCAATGCGCGACAAACCGGCGGCGCGCGCGGCGCTGGCGCGGATCGACGGCTGGGGCGTGCGGCATGTGATGATGGCGCATGGCACCCCGCAGCGCGACGACGGGGCGGCGTTCCTGCGCCGGGCTTTCGGCTGGCTGGGGCGCTGACCGGCCCCCCATTGCCCGCCGCGCCAAGGGCCACGCCGGATGCGGCGGTCGGCCTGCACCGACCGCCGCGCGGGACGGGGCGTCAGCCGTCCTTCGGTTCGATCACCCCGAGTTCGACGCCCGCGAGAACCTCGGCCTCGCTCAGCAGCCCGTCGCCATCGGCGTCAAGCTGGGTAAAGATCTCGGGCGACGAGTCCGGATAGACCACGAGGAAATCAGCCTCGGCCCAGGGAAACTCGGCCATCTCTGCCAAAGCCGCACCGGAACCCGCCAGAAGCGCGGCCAAGGCCGCAGGAAGCATCTTCCGCATTGCATGTCTCCATGTTCGGTTGAGCACGCCGCACCGGGGATCGGCACGGCATGGGGCAAGGATAGACCCACCGCCCCCCCCGGCAAACCTTGGCGCGGGCGGATCGGCGAAAGGCCGCGATCCGGCGGTTTTCGATCGGCGGGGCCTTGCCTGCGGCCGATGCGCGGGGCTTGTGGCGCGGCATTTGCGCGGAACCCTGCCGGCGACTCGGCCCCCCGGCGGCGCCGGGCCGAGTCGCCCGGCCCGCCATCCCCATTGCCCGCCGCCGCCCTTTGCGCCAAGGTGGCGCGATGTTCGAGCCCGTGATTGTCCCTTTCTGGTTGATGGTTTTGATCCTGCTGTTCGCGGGGGCCTCGTTCCTGTCGCATTTCCTGTTTCCCTCGGTGCGCTGGTTCTTTCGCCGCCGGATGGAGCGTGCGGTCGAGGAACTGAACAAGCGCCTCGAACGCCCGATCCAACCCTTCAAGCTGGTGCGACGACAGGATTACGTCACCCGGCTGGTCTATGACCCACAGGTGATGGAGGCCGTCGCCGAACACGCCCGCACCGAGGGGGTGCCGCGCTCGGTCGCCTTTGCCAAGGCGAAATCCTATGCGCGTGAAATCGTGCCGGGCTTTTCCACCGCCACCTATTTCGGCTTTGCCATCTGGTTGGCGCGCAAGCTCAGCCGGATGTTCTATTCCGTGCATCTGGGCCATGCCAACGATTCCACCCTGCGCGGCGTCGATCCGAAATCCGCCGTGGTCTTTGTGATGAACCACCGCAGCAACATGGATTATGTGCTGGTGACATGGGTTGCCGCCGACCGCTCGGCGCTGGCCTATGCGGTGGGGGAATGGGCGCGGGTCTGGCCGTTGAAGGCGCTGATCCGGGCGATGGGGGCCTATTTCATACGGCGGCGCTATTCGAACCCGCTCTATCGTGCGGTGCTGGCGCGCTATGTGCAGATGTCGATCAACGAGGGCGTCACGCAGGCGATGTTCCCGGAAGGCGGGCTCAGCCTGTCGGGGGCGGTCGGGGCGCCGAAAAAGGGGCTCTTGCACTATATCGTGCGCGATTTCAGCCCGACAGGCGAGCGCGACGTGGTCTTTGTGCCCGTGGCGCTGAACTATGACCGCGTGCTCGAGGACCGGGTGCTGATCCATGCCGCCGAGGTGGGCGAGCGCAAGTTCAAGGTGCGGCTGACCACGGCGGCGGGCTGGCTGGCGCGGCTGGCCTGGCAAAAGGCGCGCGGTCGGTTCCGCACCTTTGGCCATGCGGCGGTGTGTTATGGCGCGCCCCTGTCCTTGCGCGATTTCGTCACCCACCACCCCGGCGCCAGCACCGAGGCCCTCGCCGACGTGCTGATGACGCGCATTCGCGCCGCAGTGCCGCTGTTGCCGGTGCCGCTGGCCGCCGCGGCGCTGGTGCGGCTGGGCGGCGCGGCCAGCCAGACGGCTCTGACGGCGCAGGCCGAGGCGATGGTCGAAACCGCGCGCATCGCGGGGGCCAGCCTGCATCTGCCGGGCGGCACGGCGGCCTCCGGGCTGGCCGAGGGGATCGACGCATTGCTGGTGCGCGGCATCCTGCGCCGTGACGGCGACGCGCTCAGCATCGCGCCCGGCCAACAGGCGGCGCTGGGCTATTACGCCGCCTCGGTGCTGCAACGGCTGGGCGAACCCGAGGGCGAAACCGTCGCCCGCACTGCGACACTGCTGCTGCCAGATGTCAGCGAGACATAAAATTACAAAAAACTGATTGCGGGGGTTGCATTGTTGCGCGTCGGATTCTATTGATGCTGCAACTGCTGCCTATATGCTGCGTTGCAGCAGCATGATTCTGGAGAAAACCATGGCCCTCGACGTCAACGCTGGCATTGCCAAATACGACGCCCCGGAAAAAGATCTCTACGAGATCGGCGAGATGCCGCCGCTCGGGTATGTGCCCAAGAAGATGTATGCCTGGGCCATCCGCCGCGAGCGTCACGGCGCGCCGGAAACCGCGATGCAGCTCGAAGTCGTCGACACCTGGACCCTCGACAGCCACGAGGTGCTGGTGATGGTGATGGCCGCCGGCGTCAACTATAACGGCGTCTGGGCCGGTCTGGGCCAGCCGATCAGCCCCTTTGACGGCCACAAGCAGCCCTATCACATCGCCGGTTCGGACGCCGCCGGGATCGTCTGGGCCGTGGGCTCGGCGGTCAAGCGCTGGAAGGTCGGCGACGAGGTGGTGATCCACTGCAATCAGGACGACGGCGACGACGAGGAATGCAACGGCGGCGACCCGA
>CALESR010000349.1 GCA_937907485.1 uncultured Paracoccaceae bacterium
CGTTTGTCAAGATGCCGTGGCGCTGTGGCGGCAGGCCGGAATGGATCGACGCATAGCAGGGCCCCGACATCGAGGGCAGCACCGAGCGCATGGTCCAGACTCGGGCCTCGCCAGATTGCACCCAACCCTCGAGGCAACCAAAATAGCGCCGCCAATTGGCCAGCGGCACGCCGTCGAGGATGATAAGCAGCAATTTTTTGGTCATGGGGGTTCCTCTGGTCAATCTGCGGTAGCCTAGCGCAGCACACAGGCGGTCGCAATCGTGGGGGCGGGGTGTCGCTATTGCGCGGTCCGGGGGCGGCAATTCGCGGCAGAATCGTCTGGCAAGCCATTGAAAGGTCAGCGCATGAGCAGCCCGAACATCCTGATCCTGATGGTGGATCAACTGACTGGCACGCTGTTCGAGGACGGCCCTGCGGCATTCCTGCATGCGCCTAACCTGCGGCGTCTGGCCGATCGCTCGGCGCGGTTCTCGCGCGCGTATTGCCCCAGCCCGCTCTGCGCTCCGTCGCGGGCCAGCACAATGTCCGGGCAATTGCCGCGCCGCACAGGGGTTTACGACAATGCCGCGGAATTTGCCGCCTCGATCCCTTGTTACGCCCATCATCTACGCAGCGCCGGCTATCAGACCTGCCTAAGTGGCAAGATGCACTTTGTCGGTCCAGATCAACTGCATGGCTTTGAAGAACGGTTGACCACCGATATTTATCCCGCCGATTTCGGCTGGACGCCGGACTATCGCAAACCGGGTGAGCGCATCGACTGGTGGTATCACAACCTGGGTTCGGTGACGGGGGCAGGGGTAGCGGAAACCACCAACCAGATGGAGTATGACGACGACGTCGCGCATCTGGCCGCGCAAAAGCTTTATGATCTGTCGCGCGGCGCCGATCCGCGGCCTTGGTGCCTGACGGTCAGTTTCACCCATCCGCATGACCCCTTTGTGGCGCGGCGCCAATATTGGGATCTGTACGCGGATTGCCCCGAGGTCGAGCCGCCCGTGCCCATAGCCTATGAGGGGCAGGACCCGCACAGTCAGCGCATCATGGACAGTTGCGACTGGCGCGGCATGACACCAACACAAGATCAAATACGCCGTTCAAGGCGCGGATATTATGCGAATATTTCCTATATCGACGACAAGATCGGCGAAGTGCTGGACGTGCTCGAACGCACGCGGCAAGAGGCGGTGATCGTCTTTTTATCCGACCATGGCGAGATGTTGGGCGAGCGCGGGCTCTGGTTCAAGATGAACTTTTTCGAGCAATCAGCCCGCGTGCCGCTGATGATCGCCGGGCCGGGGATCAAGGCCGGGCGCATTGACGCGCCGGTGTCGACTCTGGATCTGGTGCCGACGCTTTGTGCGCTGGCGGGCGTCGATCAAAGCCGCGTCAATCCTTGGTGCGACGGGGAGTCGTTGGCGCCCCTGATGCAGGGATCCGGCGGGCGCGGGCCGGTGCCGATGGAATACGCTGCCGAGGGCACCATCGCGCCCATGGTGGCACTGGTCGATGGCCCGTGGAAGTACATCGCCTGCGACGCCGATCCTGAGTTGTTGTTCAATCTCGACAGCGATCCGCACGAGAGCGCCAATCTGGCCACCGATCCGGGTTTTTCTCCGGTGCTCGATCGGCTGAGAGCAATGGCAAAAGCACGTTGGGATCTCAAAGCCTTCGACGCCGAAGTTCGCTCAAGTCAGGCGCGGCGCTGGGTGGTGTATGAGGCGCTGCGAGCCGGGCGCTATACCGGCTGGGACCATGAACCTCGACGTGACGCTGGCGAGCGTTACATGCGAAACCACATGGATTTGAACATCCTCGAAGAGAGCAAGCGCTTTCCGCGAGGGGAATAGGATCAGCCGGTTTCCAGCAAATGCACGCTGAGACCGGGACAGACCGCCGCCACCTCGCGTACCACCAGTTCGGCGCGGGGCAAGGGACGCGTAACCGCATAAAGCGCGCCACAATAGCCCATTGATTCCAAGGTCAAGGCCAGATCGACGATATCCCATTCGGCGCTGATCAGCGGGCCGATGATGGCGTCAGGCTGGATGGTTTGCAACATGCGTGCGCTGAGCATGCGCTTTTGTGTCAGCACAACCGACTGCCGATGCGGCGCCAGATCGAGAAAACCGAGGGCGTCATTCGCTTCGATCACGAGAACCATTTGTGCGGTTCCGATCGACGTGTTGACCGGAACGAGCGACTCTGGCCCCTGAAGCGGGCGTTTGCTCTGGATCATTCCGACGTTATTCCTTTCGCGCGGTTTGTTACGCGCTTCCGCCATTGTTCGTGTGTCTCGACCATTACCCTTAAGAACATGTTAACATTCTGGGGGACGTAGGGAAAAACAAGGGCAAGCTGAGTATTCACCACAGCGAGCAGTGGTTTGTGTTGCTCTTTCGCAACCTCGGGTCGGTTCTTGCGTAAATAAATAACATAATACCGATTATGGGATTCATGACTTGCCGTTTTTCGCTCGCATCTCGCCGCCCTATTGCTGCTGTTCGTCGCCGGAACTGGCATTTTAGGCACTCTTCTGGTGATCGAGTGGTCGAAGGACAGGCTGATTGGCTCATCAACGTCATGTTGGGCGCGGCGCTGAATGCGGTGGCGGATGAGGCCACACTCCCGCCGCTGGGAATGGTGGTTGCACGACAACTGGGGCTTTTGTGGAGCCGCGGCGTTGGCCAATCCGGGTCTCTCGGACACCGGCCCGCTCTGCGCCGCACTTTACACAGCGCGGGTTGGATGTGGCAATCTACTCAGGGGTGATTGCCTGACTGGCGCATGGGACGGCCAAGTATCACGAAATCCTTACTCGGCCCTCGATGCCGTATTTCTCAGTCGTTGCGCCAGCTTATGCTGTCATCCTTCTACCTTTTGTCTTGCTCGTTCGTCCCGTCATGTGGCCAGTGCGTCTGACGGGTTGGATCAAGGCTAAGGCCCTGCCCTTGGTGCCGCTGCCCTTTCTGGCCCCTGTTCGCCCGTGCGCGCCGCGACCCAGCCGTTAATCCAAGCCAAACCGGCCAACGACAACCCCAGCGCGAGAAAAGCGCCGACGCGCATCAACCCCTCCAGCCCCGAGGCGTCGATCACGAAGGCCTTGACCACCGCCAACCCGATCACCGCCAGCCCACCGACGCGATAACCCCTGTCACCAAACCTGAGCGCAAGCGCCATCGCACCGGCACCGGCGATCAACAGCGCGACGGTATAGGCATAGAGCTCGCCTTCGAAGACGCCACTGTGCGCCAGCATTCCTTCGCCGCCGTGCCACAGGTGGCGGATCATCGTGCCAATCCAGGTTGCGCCCAGCAGCAGCGCCAGCCCCTTACCCACCCGCGTCCAGACCGAGGTACCGCCGCGCAGCGACAGCCAGAGCACCGTCGCTGGCAGCCCATAGGCCAACGCCAGATCATTGAGCAGCGGCAGCCCCTCGACCGGGTCGCTCAGCCAGCCGCCAAAGACCGGCGACAACATCGTCAGGCCTAGCCCCAGACACAACAGCGCGCCGAGACTGGAAAGACCGGCCAGCGTCAGGCGGATCACGGCCATCGGCCGTCCGCCCGGCATCAAGCGGGCGCGGCGCAGTTGCACCCATGCGGCGGCGATCAGCACCGCGCCTTCGATGCCCAACACGGCATGGCCCCGCAGCGCCCCGTCGAGGAACCGCGCCATGACAATCGCCACAACGGCGGGCACCATACCGGTCAGTCCGGTCTCGGCGATCATGCGGCCCCAAATGCGGGACCGATCGCGGCGGCCGTCCAGTGGCAGGTCAGAGGTCAGCACAAAAGCCGCCAAGGGCCCGCCAACCACCGCGGCCAGCGTCAGCCAGACTTCCAGCGCCGAGGTTGAGCGCGTGATAAGCCAGCCTAGGCCCGGATCAACCAGTAGCCGCCATGCCAGCGCCATGCTCCCCAGCCCCAGAATGGCTCCCAGTTCGGGCAGACGCAGCCGGCGGTCCAGCGCCGCCGCGGCGACCATCAGCACCGCCAGCGCTACACTCAGCGCAGCGAGGCTGAGCAGTAGCATCAGCGCCAGCGCCATTGCGCCGATCGCCCCCGCTGCAGCAACGCCGGTGCGCAGCATCGGTCCGTCGTCCTGCCGCGCGGTCCAAAGAGCGCCTGCGGTGTAAAACCCCGCCAGCGCCATCACCGCCGCAGCCCATTGAAACGCACCCAAAAACGTTGCTGGCGCCCAGAACAGCTCGGCCATGATTGCGGCGGCGCCGGGGGTGGCAACCGCCAGCAGCGCCCAGCCGTCGCGCGCCCGGCCCTGCGCCTCGTGGCTGCGCCGCAGCATCGCTAAGGCGGCCATTGCCCCCAACCCCAGCGCCGCCAGTGGCAGCCATGGATAGAGGTTCAGCACCATCGAGCGCATCAACGGCGTCGTGCCGATACTGGTGGCAATAGCGGCGGGCAAAGTGGCGGCCGCCAGCACTGACAGGTCATTCAAGGCCGGAGCGCGCCGCGTCCACAGCGGCAGCGCGAGGGCCAGCACGCCTGCCAGCGGCACGCCCTGCACTGCCGGCACCTGCAGCACCAGCACGAGGAACCCCTGTAGAACCGCCAGAGCGGCGATGCGCGTCTCTGGTCGGGCGCCCTTGCCTTCGGTGACTTGTTTGCCCTCTGCCCGCGGCAGCATCGCACCGCCTGGCAGGGCCGAACCCAACAGCGCCAGGGCTACAGCCAGCAGGCCGAGGCCCAAGGGCCCTGCCCCACCCATCTGCACCATCACCGCGCCCGCCATCGGCGCGACCAACGCCAGAGCCGAGACCCAACCCCAGCGCTTTAACCCGTCGATACCCAGTCCCAGCACGGCGACCGCGCCGAAATACACATAGAGCACGTCACTGGGACTGGCGCCCTTGCCCAACAGGAAGGGCGCCGCGGCACCCGCCAACACCCCCAGCGCGGCCAGCAATGGCCCATGCACCCAACCCAGAGCCATCGCCAGCAGTGCGACCAGCGCCAGCGCAAGCAGTGCCGGGATCTGCGGCAACATGGCATAGAGGTGATAACCCGCCAGAATCGCCGTCAACAGGGCGACGATCCCAGCGCCAGCCAGCGTCGCCGAGACCAGGGGCGCGCCGGCTTCACCCCAACGGCGGCGCAGGTATTCGGCGGCGGCGATCAGTGCCCCGCCCAGAATGATGGCCAGCGTAATGCGCAGTGCGGGTGACAACAGCCCCCTGTCGATGGAGTATTGCACAAGATAAATCGCAGCCATTACCAGCGCGACTCCGGCCACCGGATAAATCCAGTTCGCCTTGAGCCACGTGGTCAGGCCCAAAAGGGCCGAAGGCCCGCGCGGTTTCGGCGCCCATGAGGAGTCGGACTGCGACACTGAAGGTGCAGTCGGGGGCACGGCGTCCTGCGGCGCGGCGTGTTGGGCCAAGGCGGTGTTGGCCTTCGCTACGATATCGCTTCCACTGCCCAGCAACGCTTCAAGCCGGGTCACTCGCGCCGCCAGCGCCTTTGCCCGCCTGCCCGCGCCCCAGGCCACGACCAGCGCGATCAGCGCAAGACCAAGGGCAACTTCGGCTGGCATGGCAGCATCCTTTGCAGTGGACGCCCGGCCTGCGATGGCTTAGGGCGAATTCACCCGACCCTGCCACAACCGGACCCCCCTGTCATGACCTTCTCACGCTCGATCAAGATCGCGCCCTCGATCCTCTCTGCCGATTTCGCCGACTTTGGCCGCGAGATTCAGGCCATCGAATCGCAAGGCGCCGATTGGGTGCATGTCGATGTGATGGACGGCCATTTCGTGCCGAACCTGACCTTTGGCCCGCCCGCCGTCGCCGCCTTTCGCCGACATGTGACGACGATGATGGACGTGCATCTGATGATCGCGCCGGTGGACCCCTACATCGAGGCCTTCGCCGCTGCAGGTGCCGATATCATCACCGCCCATGTCGAGGCCGGACCGCACATTCACCGCACGCTGCAAGCCATTCGTGCGACAGGGAAAAAGGCGGGCGTGGCCCTGAACCCCGGCACACCGGCCGAAGCGGTGGCGCATCTGCTGGATCTGACCGACCTGATTTGCGTGATGACGGTGAACCCCGGCTTTGGCGGGCAGTCGTTCCTCGACATGACGACCAAGGTGCACGCCCTTCGCAGCATGATCGGCGACCGACCGATCCATATCGAGATTGATGGCGGCGTGACGACGACCACTGCGCCTTTGGTTGCGGCGGCGGGTGCGGATGTGCTGGTGGCGGGGTCGGCAGTGTTCAAGGGCGGCTCGGTTGCCAATCCGGCCCCCTACGGCGCGAATATTGCGGCCATCCGCGCGGCAGCCAACGCGGCGCTCTGACGACAGCCATCCCGGTGCGACCTCGCCGCACCGGGATACCTTGCTGCATCGGGTTGGGATTGATACCGCAAGAACCCATACGATTGTTGCAAAAATCCGCCCGATCCTGTTGCAGGATCAGGGGATAACCGCTCAACCGTTACTCGTTACACCCACATCCTAGACGGGCATGGACGATGCCGTCAGTATGCGAAACCATACCTGTGGTCAGTCTGATGCGCTGCCAACGGATTGGACATTGCCGACAGGAGGGGCTGCCGGAACAGAGATGAAGACCTGATTGAGGAATGCCGCCTTGATGAGCGCATGGGCAGTGGTGTCGACGCCCAGTGTCTCGCGCGCTAGGCGCAGGTGCTTTTCGACCGTTGGCGCGGCGATGCCCATGATGAGCGAGATATCCGCCGTGGTCTTGCCATGCGCGACCCATTCCAGCACCTCGCGCTGGCGCGGTGTCAGCGCGCGTCGCTCGACCCGGAAGGGCAGCGCCGCGAGACACCGGTGCATTACCCCGGCAATGGCGAAAATCTCGTCATGGTGCGCGTCGATCAGGCCGTCGAGTTGGTCCTGCTGCCATCCGGGTTGGCCCACCAGCGCCATTACGGCCCTGCCGCGAGAGCGCGGTTGCGACAGGCCAATGCAGCAACCCGTCTCGATCTGGTGGCGAAAGAAGAAGTCGAGCGCCTCGGTCGTCACCTCGAAATCATCTGGCACATCGCAGGTTGCCGGGTCGCGCGACCATTTGCCGATTCCGACATTGGTCAGCGCCCAGTGGAACGTGGCGCTCTGGCGGAAATAGCCACGGGCGACCAGTTCTTCGATGACGGCGCGGTCCAAGGTGGACATCACCAGAAAGTCTTCGCGCGCGCCCAGCACCAACCCGCGTGAATCCGGTGAATAGCCATAGATCAGATGCGCGAACCCCATGGCGTGAAAGGCGTCGCATCCCATCCGCCAGACGGAATCCTGATCGTTGGCCGCCAACATCCGTGCCAATAGGGCAATCATGCCTGCGGGACGCCCCACTACGGCTGACGGTGACAACCGGCCTCTCGACATGTCTTCCATTACGACGCCCGCACCAAACCAACGACAAGCGGCAAGGCTGGCGCACTTTTGGCGGATTGTCGAGCCGGCACGACGCAACTTGCGGACGCAAAGGAAAAGGGGCGGCGCCTTGCGGCTCCGCCCCTGCCTGGCAGGTCAGTCCGGCTCAGCGGCCAAGGGTCTTGGCGACCTCGGCGGCAAAGTCTTCTTGTTTCTTCTCGATGCCTTCGCCGACGGCGACGCGGGCATAGCCGGTAATCGTCACGCCGGCATCCTTGGCCGCCTGCTCGACGGTCAGGTCGGGGTTGACCACAAAGGCCTGACCCAGCAGCGTGTTTTCCGCGAGGAAGCGCTTCATGCGGCCCGGAATGATGTTGTTGTGGATCACGGCGTCGGGCTTGGGCTTGGCCGAGGCGGCGTTTTCTTCCAGCGCCTTGGCGGTCTGCACTGCCAATTCGCGCTCGATCACTTCGGGGTCCATGCTGGCCTCGGACAGCGACAGCGGCGAGGTCGCGGCGATGTGCATGGCGAATTGCTTGCCGATGCTCTGCGCTGCGTCAGCCGGGCCGGTCAGCGCGACCAGCACACCGATCTTGCCCATGCCTTCGGCGGCCGAGTTGTGGACATAGCTGACCACGGTGTCGCCTTCGAGCACATGCAGGCGGCGCAGGTTCATGTTCTCGCCGATGCGGGCAATGGCGCCCTGCAGGACCGTTTCCACGGTTTCGCCGTTCAGATGCGAAGCCTTGACCACCTCAACCGAATCGCCAACCTCGAGCGCCACGCGGGTCACGTCGCGCACCAGCGTTTGGAAATCGATATTCTTGGCGACAAAGTCGGTTTCCGAGTTGATCTCGACCGCCACACCGCGGCCGTTGGTCACGGCGACGCCGATCAGGCCCTCGGCCGCCACGCGGTCGGCCTTTTTCGCGGCTTTCGCCAGGCCCTTGGTGCGCAGCCAGTCGATCGCGGCATCCATGTCGCCGTCGGTCTCGGTCAGCGCCTTCTTGACGTCCATCATGCCCGCGCCGGTCATCTCGCGCAGCTCTTTCACCATCGCAGCGGTAATCGCCATGGTTCGCACTCCTTGATTGGGATGCGGGCAGGGTTGCCCCTGCCCGATGTCGGTTGAATGACACGCGCTCCGAATTTGCCGGGGCGCGTTGTCCTCAGGCCTCGGCGTCGAGGGCGTCTTCGGTGGGCGCATCTTCGAGCGCACCGAGGTCCACACCGGCGGCCCCCAGCTGCGCCGACATGCCGTCGAGCGCCGCGCGCGAGACCATGTCGCAGTAAAGCGCGATGGCACGGGCGGCGTCATCGTTGCCGGGGATCACATAATCGACGCCATCGGGGGCGCAGTTGGTATCGACCACGGCGACAACCGGGATGCCCAGTTTGCGGGCTTCCTGGATGGCCAGGGCTTCCTTGTTGACGTCGATGACGAACAGCAGGTCCGGCAGGCCGCCCAGTTCACGGATGCCGCCCAGCGAAGCCTGCAGTTTGGCCTGCTCGCGCGTGACGGTCAGCAGTTCTTTCTTGGTCAGACCCAGCGCGCCGCGCTCCATCTGCTCATCGATCTGCTTGAGGCGCTGAATCGACTGCGACACGGTCTTCCAGTTGGTCAGCGTGCCGCCCAGCCAGCGGTGGTTCATGTAGTACT
>CALESR010000350.1 GCA_937907485.1 uncultured Paracoccaceae bacterium
AGCGCGCGGGTTGGCCCCGGCCTGTGCGATCAGATCGGCCTGAGTCAGCGGCAACGGCAGCACGTCAGGCGCAAAGGGCGTCGGCCAGGCGGTGGCATTCGCCCCGCCACGCCAGCGCACCAGCGGCGCCTTGTCCAGAAAGTCCTGCGCATCCTCAAAGGGAGGGCGACGCGAATTGCCCAGCGCCGGGCCGGGTTCATAATAGCCCGGCAGCCGCCAGAGCACCGTGCTGCGCACGCTGCGGCGGCGGTTGTATTTCAGGATATTGGCGTCAAAGCCAAAATAAAGCTCAGGCGCAAAGGGCGAGGAATCCATCATGTTCGCCACTGCCCATTGCGCGCCATGGCTGCGCAACTGCGCGATCAACTCGACGCTGCGTGCGGGCTTTGGCGTCACCGGCGCCAGCAAGTCCTCCAGATTCGGGGCGTCCAGCGGCGCGCTGAACAGGCCGCGCTGGTTGCGCACCTTCAGATGGGTCAGGTGATTGGCGGCGAAATCCGCCACCATCAGCGCGCTGCGTGGGTAACTATGGATCAGCGAGGGGTCGTCGCGCAGGCGGCGGGTTTCGGGGCGGACCTCGGGGCAGAGGAACTCATGCAGCGCGGTCATCCGCCGAACCCACCCTTCCTGTGCCAGGCCCAGGCGTGCTGGATCATCAGTTTCAGCGAGGATCGTTCGGCCACCCAGCCCAGTTCATCGCGCGCCCGGCGCGAGCCCGAGACCAGCGCTGCCGCATCCCCCGGCCTGCGCGGTCCCAGCCGGTGCGGCACCGTGCGCCCGGTGGCGGCGCGGGCGTGGGCCAACACCTCGAGCACCGAGAACCCCACGCCCGAGCCCAGGTTGAAATCTCGGCTGCCCTTGCCGGCCAAGAGCCACTCCAACCCCAGCACATGCGCCTCGGCCAGGTCCATCACATGCACATAATCGCGCAGGCACGAGCCGTCATGCGTCGGGTAATCGGTGCCATGCACCACCAGTTCCGGGCGCTGGCCGTCGATGGCTTCGAGCATCACCGGGATCAGATGGGTTTCCGGACGGTGGTTTTCACCGATCTCGGCCTCAGGGTCCGCGCCTGCGACGTTGAAATAGCGAAAGATGACGTGGTTCAGCCCATGGCTGGCGCCGAAGTCGCGCAGCATCCCCTCGACCGCCAGTTTCGAGGCGCCATACGCGTTGGTTGGACGCTGCACGCTGTCCTCGGTCAGCACCACGCCGTCCTGTTCGCCATAGGTGGCGCAGGTCGAGGAGAAGACAAAGTTCTTGCAGCCCACTGCCGTGGCGGCCTCGATCAGCGTCAGTGAACCCAGAACATTGTTGCGCCAGTATTTTCCGGGGTTCTCGGTCGCCTCGCCGACCAGCGAGAAGGCCGCGAAATGCATCACCGCGACCGGGTTCCAGTGGGCAAACACCGCGTCCAGCGCCGCGCGGTCGGCCAGATCGCCCTGCTCGAACGGGCCGAATTTCACCGCCTGCGCCCAGCCTGTCGACAGGTTGTCATAGACGACGGGCAGAAACCCGCGCGCCGCCAGCACCTTGCAGACATGCGAGCCGATATACCCGGCGCCCCCGGTGACGAGAATTACCTGACGATCCACGGCCCACTCCGCGCTACCCTTGGTGGCGTTCTAAGCCATTCTTGCGCCAAAGGAAACGGGCGCCCCCGGTTCAGGGGCGCCCGCCTGCAAAAGTTCCGGCGTGTTCAGCCAAAGCTGCGTTCGATCCGGTCCAGCGTGCGCATCGCGTCCAGCACCTGATGCACCGAACCATTGGGCTGCCGCCCTTCGCGGATCGCCGCGATGAACTCGCGGTCGATCAGTTCGATGCCGTTGTTCGACACGGTCACACCGCTGAGGTCGATCTTCTGCTCATTGCCGTCATAGAGGTCGTCATAGCGGGCGATATAGGTGCCGTTGTCGCAGATATAGCGGAAGAACGTGCCCAAAGGCCCGTTGTTGTTGAACGACAGCGACAGGGTGCAGATCGCGCCCGAGGGCACCTTCATGCCGATGGTCATATCCATCGCGATGCCCAGCTCCGGGTGATGCGGACCTTCAAGGCCGAATGCTTGGCTCGCCACTTCGCCGGTCTGATACTGGAACAGATCGACCGTGTGGCAGGCGTGGTGCCACAAGAGATGGTCGGTCCAGGACCGCGGCTCGCCCTTAGCGTTCATGTTCGAGCGGCGGAAGAAATAGGTCTGCACATCCATCTGCTGGATTTTCAACTCGCCCGCGACGATCTTGTTGTGGATCCACTGATGCGACGGGTTGAAGCGCCGGACCTGCCCGGCCATCGCCAGCACCCCGGTTTCATGCTGCACCGCGCAGATCGCCTCGGATTCCGCCAGACTGTCGGCCATCGGGATCTCGATCAGCACGGGCTTGCCCGCCCGCATGCACTGGATCGCCTGCTCGGCGTGCAGTTGCGTGGGCGTCGACAGGATCACCGCATCGACGTCGTCGCGCACCAGACACTCGGCCAGATCAGTCGCCGCATGGCCGATGCCGCGCTGGGCGGCCAATGCGTCAATCTTGGCCCGCGTCGGCCCCATGACCGAGGTGACGGTCACCCCCTCGATGGCGGCCAAGGCGTCCAGATGCTTGATACCAAAGGCGCCGTAGGCGCCGGCCACACAGATGCGCATGATTTCCCCCTTACTCGGCGGCCAGTTTCTGCCGCGCGTCGTGGAACGACTTGTTTTCCAGGATGATATGGCCGACCGCCGTGTTCGAGGCCGGGACGTGATAGTGCCGGTGCACCTGCACGACGTCATCCTCCAGAGCGCCGCGCATGACGTGCCACATGACCATTTCCACGCCTTCCGAGCCACCTTCGCGCAGGTATTCGACATGCGGCATCTGCGACAGTCCCACCGGGTCCGAGGTCAGCCGATCGAGGAACCGGTTGTCCCATTCCGGGTTGATGAGACCGGCGCGTTTGTATTGCAACTGGTGCGACAGGCCGCCGGTGCCAAAGATCACCACCTTCAGGTCTTCGGGATAACTTTCGATCGCCCGGCGGATCGCCTTGCCGAGGTTATAGCAGCGGTTGCCGGTCGGGGCAGGGTATTGCACCACATTGACCGCCAGCGGCACCACCAGCGCAGGCCATTCGCCATCGGCGGGCCTTTCGCCATACATCACCGACAGCGGCACGGTCAGGCCGTGGTCCACTTCCATCTCGTTCATGATGGTCATGTCGAATTCGTCGAGGATCAGCGATTGCGCGATGTGGCTGGCCAGTTTGGCGTGGTTGCGCACCACTGGCACAGGACGCGGGCCCCAGCCCTCGTCAGCGGGGTTGAAGCTGGCGCCGCAGCCCAGCGCGAAGGTCGGGATGCAGGAGGCGTCAAAGGCGGTGCAATGGTCGTTATAGACGACAAAGCACACGTCCGGCTTGACCTCTTCCATCCACTGACGCGAGAACTCGAACCCCTTGAAAACGGGCTGCCAATAGGGCTGGCCGGTGATGCCGGTGTCCATGGCGACCCCGATGGCGGGAACATGCGACACCCCGACTCCTGCTACGATGCGTGCCATCACTTGTTCTCCCATTCCGTTTTGAAGCGGTTGCCTTCGATGGAGCGGCCGCCGTTCAGCATCATGTCGCGGTAGGCATCGACCCCCATGCCAGTCATCAGCCCGGCGAGGTTCTGAAAGGTGATCCCGTCATTCGCCGCCAGCTTCGAGGTGTAATAGATGTTGCCGCCCAGTTCGAGCAGCCGGTTCCAGTCGCGCGCCAGAACGGCAGCGCGTTGGTCGGCCGTCATCGGGAATCCGTCGAGATAGGCCTCGGGATCGGCATTGAAGGCATCGC
>CALESR010000351.1 GCA_937907485.1 uncultured Paracoccaceae bacterium
GCCCGATTGGAACGTCTACGCGCTGGATCTGCCCGGCCACGGCAAGACACATCCAGCTTCCCCATGGGCCGGGCCGCACCACCAGCCTTTGCCCGGCGCGCAGGGTAAAAACCTGCCACGCGCCCAGCCGCTGCCCGTCAACCTCGATCACAAACCCACCGCCCGCCGCCGCCAGCGTCACGGCACCAGACGTGCACTCGGCCTCCAGCCCCCCCAGCGAAACCTCGATCCCGGCCGCGCCCGGCGCATTGCCAAGGGCGGTGTTGGCGACGATCAGCGCCTTGCGGTCCATCGGCCCCGAGGCCGGGACGCCAAACCGCATCATCCCGCGCCGCCCGCCGTCTTGCAGCGTTACATGCGGCCCGGCGCGCAGGATCGACAGCACCGCGTCAGCCATTCGCCCGCTCCGCAGTGTCGAAGTCCGCGGCGCTGACCCGGCGAAAGGCCACACGGTCGCCAACGTCGAACAGGAAGGGCCGCTGCGCCTGACCCGTCAGGATCCGCGTTGGCGAGCGCCCGATGATCCACCAGCCGGTCGGCATCACCAATGTGGTCACCAGACATTGCGCCCCGGCGATGATGACACTGCCCGCCGCAATGCCCCGCACCGGCGCGGGCTTGCGGTCAAGGTGCAACGCCGCGGGCACCCCGGCCAGATAGGCATAGCCGGGCGCAAAGCCATAGAGGAACACCTGATACTCCCCCGCCAGATGCGCCGCGATCACCGCCTCGGGCGTCAGCCCGGTGCGCCGGGCGACTTCGGGCAGGTCGGGGGCAAAGGGCGGCTCGTAACAGACCAGCACCTCGCGCTGCGTCGGGCGCCGTTCGGGGGCCGCGGCCTGCGCCAGCAACACGCGCAGCGCCTGTGACACCGTTTGATGGTCGGTTGCCAGCGGGTCGAAATCGACCAGCAGGTTGACAAAGGCCGGCACGCATTCGCGCAGCCCTGCCATCGGCGCGCGGGCAATCGCCTGATCCAGCGCCAGCACACGGGAATGCGCCTCATCCGAGATGGCATCGGCGAATTCGACCAGCACGGCGTGATCGGCGACGGCGGTCAGGCGGGGAAAGCCGCTCATGGCGTCAGGAAGGGGCGGATCGCGATGCCCTCGGCGGCAAGCCGGGCGCGGATATGGCCCGCCATCGCCACCGCCTGCGGGCTGTCGCCGTGCACGCAGATTGAACCGGCGGCCATGGCAACCTCGCCACCGCCCACCACCGGCATCAGACCGCTGGCCAGATAGCCCAACAGCCGCTGCACCGCGGCCTCGGGGTCATGGATCATCGCGCCGGGCTGATCGCGGGGCACCAGTTGGCCGTTGGGCTGATACCCCCTGTCGGCAAAGATCTCGCTGACCACGGCCAGCCCGGCGGCGCGCCCGGCATGTTCCAACTCGGTGCCGGAAATCGCCAGCAGCGCCAGATCACCCGGCAACGCAACAACAGCGGCAACGATGGCATCCGCCACTTCGCGCCGGGCCGCGCCCAGATTGGCCAGCGCGCCATGCGCCTTGACATAGCGCACCCGCGTTCCCGCCAGCGCGGCGATGCCCTGCAGCGCGCCGATCTGCGCGGCGACCATGCGGGTGATCTCGGCCGGGGTCATCGGGATCACCCGTCGGCCAAAGCCGAGCCTGTCGGCATACCCCGGATGCGCGCCGACCACGACGCCCAGTTCGGCAGCGCGGCGGAGCGTGGCGAACATCACCTCGGGGTCGCCCGCATGGCCGCCACAGGCGACATTGGCCGAACTCACCAGCTGCAAGATTGCATCGTCATCCCCCATCGCCCAAGGGCCGAACCCCTCGCCAAGGTCGGAATTGAGGTCGATTTCAGTCAGACGCGGCGCGGACATGGGCTCTCCTCTCGCGGATACCCCACGATAACCGGCCAAGGCGCCGGGGTGAAGCGGATAGCACCGCTTGCTTCCCCGTCGCGTCGCGGCTATACGCCAGCGGTCGGCGCAATGCCGACTCGGTCGGACCCGGTGCCGACGGACAAACAAGAAACGCCGCGTTGCCCCTTTGTCGTCGCTGACGGGGCATTCCGGCCAAGGAGAAGCGACATGAAACTGAACGAACTGCACGACAATCCCGGCGCCAACCGCAAGAAAAAGCGCGTTGCGCGTGGTCCGGGCTCGGGCAAGGGCAAGACCGCCGGTCGCGGTATCAAGGGCCAGAGCTCGCGTTCGGGCGTTGCCCTCGCGGGTTATGAGGGCGGCCAGATGCCGCTCTATCGTCGCCTGCCCAAGCGCGGCTTCAACAAGCCGAACCGCAAGGATTGGGCCGTCACCAACCTGGGCGCGATCGACAAATTCATCACCGAGGGCAAGATCGACGCCTCGGTCGAGATCACCGAAGACGTGCTGGTCACCTCGGGTCTGGTGCGCCGCAAGCTGGACGGTATCCGCGTTCTGGCCAAGGGCGAAATCACCCGTGCCGTGACGATCAGCGTCACCGGCGCCTCGGCCCCGGCTGTCGAAGCCGTCGCCAAGGCGGGCGGTTCGCTGAAAACTGCCGCCGCCAGCGTCGCTGCGGCTGAATAAGGTGTTGTGGGCGAGCCAATCGCCCCTTACATCAACGCACAGGGTTTTCCAGCGCCGCCAACCGGAGCCCGGTTTGGCGGCGCTGTCATGAGAGAGTCGGAAACATGGCATCTGCTGCAGAGCAAATGGCGGCGAACACCTCCTGGGCCACATTGGTCAAGGCCAAGGATCTCCGCCAGCGCATCGTCTTCGCGATCGGTCTGCTGATCGTCTATCGGATCGGCACCTATATCCCGGTCCCCGGCATCGACGGCGCGCAACTGCGCGAGTTCATGTCCGACGCCGCCGCCGGTATTGGCGGGATGCTCAACATGTTCACCGGCGGTGCGATTGCCCGCATGGGGATCTTCGCCCTGGGCATCATGCCCTATATCTCGGCCTCGATCATCGTGCAGTTGGTGGCGTCGATGTATGGCCCCTGGCAGAACCTGCGCAAAGAGGGCGAACTGGGTCGGCGCAAGCTGAACCAGTACACCCGCTATGGCACGGTGTTCCTGGCGCTGGTGCAGTCCTATGCGCTGGCAGTCAGCCTTGAGGCGGGCGATCTGGCCACCGATCCGGGCTGGTTCTTCCGCATCTCGACGATCATCACGCTGGTCGGCGGCACGCTGTTCCTGATGTGGATCGGTGAGCAGATCACTGCCCGCGGCATCGGCAACGGCACCTCGCTCATCATCTTCGTCGGCATCATTGCCGAGGTTCCGGCGCAACTGGCGCAGTTCCTCGCGCAGGGCCGCACCGGCACCATCAGCTGGGTGGTGATCCTGGGCATCATGGCGATGATGGTCGGCCTCGTCGCCTTTGTGGTGTTCATGGAGCGCGCGCTGCGCAAGGTGCACATCCAGTATCCGCGGCGTCAGGTCGGCATGAAGGTCTATGACGGCGGCTCGTCGCATCTGCCGATCAAGGTCAACCCGGCCAACGTGATCCCGGCGATCTTTGCCTCGTCGCTGCTCTTGCTGCCGACGACGCTCAGCACCTTCTCGGGCACCGCGGCCAGCCCGGTCATGGCGACGATCCTCGCCTATTTCGGTCCGGGCCAGCCGCTGTATCTGCTGTTCTTCACCGCTCTGATCGTCTTCTTCACCTTCTTCTACACGCTCAACGTGTCGTTCAAGGTCGATGACATCGCCGAGAACCTCAAGAATCAGAACGGTTTCATCCCCGGGATTCGCCCCGGCGCCCGGACCGAGGAATACCTGACCTATGTCGTGACCCGTCTGTGCACCGTCGGTGCGGCCTATCTGGCGGCCGTGGCGTTGATGCCGGAAATCCTGCGGGCGCAACTGTCGATCCCGTTCTACTTCGGTGGCACCTCGGTGCTGATCGTCGTGGCCGTGACGCTGGACACCATGAGCCAAGTGCAATCGCATCTGGTGGCGCATCAATACGAGGGCCTGCTGGAACGCTCGCAACTGCGCGGCAAGAAGCGGGGGACTGCACCCAAGAAGGGACCCGCGCTGCGATGAACATCATCCTGCTGGGCGCCCCGGGCGCGGGAAAAGGCACTCAGGCGCGCATCCTCGTCGAGGGCCGTGGCATGGTGCAACTGTCAACCGGCGACATGCTGCGCGCGGCCCGCTCGTCGGGCACCGAGATGGGCAAAAAGGTCGCGGCGATCATGGATGCCGGGCAACTGGTCACTGACGAGATCGTCATCGGCCTGATCGCCGAGCAACTCGACAACGCTGCAGGCAGCGGTTTCATCTTTGACGGCTTTCCCCGCACGCTGGGGCAGGCCGACGCGCTGGAAGCCCTGATGCAGGCCAAGGGGCAGTCGATCGACGCCGTGGTCGAGCTGCGCGTCGACGACGAGGCACTGGTTGACCGGGTGACCGGCCGGTATACCTGCGGCGTTTGCGGCGAGGTCTATCATGACCGCACCCGGCCCGTGGCGGTCGAGGGCACCTGCGACGCCTGCGGCAGCCATGACCTGAAACGCCGCGCCGATGACAACGAGGTCAGCCTGCGCCAGCGTTTGCTGGAATACTATAAAAAGACATCGCCATTGATCGGCTATTACCACGCCAAGGGGAAACTCAAGGTGGTGGATGGCCTTCAGCCGATGGAGAGCGTGACCGCCGCAGTGGCGGACGCGCTGCAAGGCTGACGCGGCGCG
>CALESR010000352.1 GCA_937907485.1 uncultured Paracoccaceae bacterium
CGACTGATAGGTCGCCACGACGACGCGCTTGATACGGGCGCGGTCATGCAGCGGCTTCAGCGCCACCACCATCTGCGCGGTCGAGCAGTTCGGGTTGGCGATGATGTTCTTCTTAGTATAGCCCAGCACCGCGTCGGCATTGACCTCAGGCACCACCAACGGAACGTCGGGGTCATAGCGATAGAGCGACGAATTGTCGATCACCACGCAGCCCGCAGCCGCAGCGCGCGGGGCATAAATCTTGGTCGCTTCCGAGCCAACGGCAAAAAGCGCGATGTCCCAGCCGGTGAAATCGAAGGTTTCCAGATCCTTGGTCTTGAGGGTCTTGTCGCCAAAGCTGATCTCGGTGCCGAGGCTGCGACGCGACGCCAGAGCGGCGATCTCGTCGACGGGAAACTCCCTCTCGGCCAGAATGTTCAGCATTTCGCGGCCCACATTGCCCGTGGCCCCCGCGACGACGACTCGATAGCCCATCAAACTCTCCTTGGTCTTGCGGACGTTCGCGCGAATACGCGAATCCGGCCCTGTGGAAAAGGCCCTGTGCGCCGGGTGTGGCGAAAATCACGCGGCGATCACTGCGTATTATCGCGCGCGAACAGGTAGATCACGCACCCTATCAGCAGACTGGCGCCGAACAAAAGGAAGATCGCCTGATAGGGCGCCTCGGGTGGCACCGGTGCCACCGCGCCATGCACCCGCGACGAGACCGATTGCATCACGCCGACACCGCCAATGCCAAAGAGGTTCAACAGCGTCACCCCCCGGCCCAGCAGGTGCGGCGGGATGAAACTGCGGCCATGCGCCACCATCATCGGAAAGGACGAGCCGAACAGGCCGATGGCGGCCAAGAGCAGCGTCGCCTGCCACACTCCCGCCACCGGCCAGAACCACAGTGCCAGCATGCAGACCGCGCCAAGCAGGTTGCCGACCAGCACCACGCCCTTGCGGGTGCCGAACAGGCGGTCCAGCGGGCCATAGGCAAACGAGCCTGCCACCATCGCCATGGCCATCGCCAGCGTCACCAGGCCGATCTGCGAGGCGCTGGCGCCATAGACATCGGCCAGATATGGCCCGGCCCAGAGGCCGCGCAAACCGGCGGCGGGGACATAGTTGACGAACATCAGCGGCAGGATCAGCCACAGCGCCCGGATGCGCAGGACGTCCATCAGGCTGCCGCGCCCCTCGGCCCGGGTGGCCAGCGCGGGCGGGTCGAGCACAAAGCGCCAGAGTGCAACAGCGACCAGCAGCGTGACCACGGCCAGACCGCCGACCGTCTGGCGCCAGCCGAAACTCTCGGCGGCAAAGGCCAAGGGCCAGGCCCCCGCCAGATTGCCCAAGGTGCCAAAACCGATGATCGCCCCGGCCAGCGTGGCGAAAACCGCCGCCGGATAGACCCGGCCAAAGATGTAATAGGCCGACATCAACACCGGCGAGCAGCCGATACCGATCAGCGCCATCGCCAGATGAATGTGCCAAGGCGCCTGCGCCAGCGCAAAGACCAGTGCCCCGCCCCCCCCTGCAAGGCCCAACAGCCATGAGGCAGTGCGCCGGGGTCCGATGCGGTCGAGCGCCACGCCGACCGGAATCTGCATCGCGGCAAAGATCAGGAACCACAGGCCGGAAGACAGCGCCAGATCGGCAGCAGTCGCTCCGGTCTCGGCCTGCAGCACCGGACTGAGCACGGCCAGAAAGGCGCGGTAGAACTGGCTCAGCACATAGGCGAGGACCAGAAAGAAGATACCGACCTTCATGCGCGATGTCCTACATGAGTGAAATTCCGCGCAGCCTCGCGCAATTGGCTGGCAAGGTCCAGAGGGCATGCCGGGCGGTGCGTGCCAGCACGCACCCTATGGGCGCAATTCTGTAGGGTGCGTGCTGGCACGCACCGTCACGCCAGATGCTCACGGAACGCCGCCACCACCTGCCGGTAGATGTCGCGCTTGAACGGCACGATAGCCTCGATCATTGACGCCGCGTCGATCCAGCGCCATTCACTGAACTCGGGGTGCTCTTGTGCGATGTCGATCTGCGCATCGCGGCCCATGAAGCGCATCAGGAACCACTTTTGCCGCTGCCCGCGATACCGGCCCTTCCAGATCCGCGGCACCACATCGTGCGGCAGGTCATAGGTCAGCCAGCCCGGTGTTTCATCGACCACCTGCACCAGCGCGGGCGGTACACCGATCTCTTCGCCCAATTCGCGCAGCGCGGCGAGACGCGGGTCCTCGCCCTCGTCCACGCCGCCCTGCGGCATCTGCCAAGCTGGCACCGCGCTGTCGAGGCGCTGCGCCGCAAAGATCAGCCCCTGCGGGTTGATCAACATGATCCCCACATTCGGCCGATACGGCAGCGCCGCGATCTGCTCGGGCGTCACGTCAGTTCCCGTTCATTGCGGCCAGCCCGCGCAGGATATCGAGGGCATAGGCCAACTGGTAATCCTGGCTGCGCAGGCGCGAGACCTCTTCGGCGGCGCGTTCCTCTTCCTCGACCTGCCGACGCTCGTCGTCAGTGATCGCATCGTTGCGCAGCGATCCGCGCAGACTGGATTCGCTGCGCATCGGCGGGGTCTCTTCTTCGGGCGTGGTGGTTTCCTCGGCGCGCGGTGGCTGGTGAACCACGATATCGGGCGCCACGCCCAGCGCCTGGATGGAACGCCCAGACGGCGTGTAGTAAAGCGCCGTCGTCAAGCGCATCGCGCCGTCACCGCTGAGCGGGATCAGCGACTGCACCGAGCCCTTGCCAAAGCTGCGCTCGCCAACGACCACTGCGCGGCGATGATCCTGCAGCGCACCCGCAACAATCTCCGAGGCCGAGGCCGAGCCGCCGTTGATGAGAACCACCATCGGCCGCCCCTCGGCCAGATCCCCCGGCGTGGCGTTGTGCCGTTCGCTTTCGGCATCGTCGCGGCCGCGAGTCGACACGATCTCGCCGCGGTCAAGGAAGGCGTCCGACACCCGGATCGCCTGCATCAGCAACCCGCCGGGGTTGTTGCGCAGATCCAGCACCACACCTTCGAGGTTCTCGATGCCGCCCAGAGTGGTGATGCCTTCGGCCAGTTCGCTGGCGAGGTTGTCATAGGTCTGCTCGTTGAAGGTGGTGACACGCAGCACGATGGTGCTGCCCTCGATCCGGCTGCGCACGGCGCGAATGCGGATGGTGTCGCGGATGATCGACAGATCAAAGGGCTCGGCCACCCCCTCACGCACGATGGTTACAACGATCTCGGACCCGACCGGGCCGCGCATCAGATCGACCGCCTGCGGCAGGGTCAGGCCCAGCAGCGATTCGCCATCGACATGGGTCAGCAGGTCACCGGGCTGGACACCCGCGTCATAGGCCGGAGTGTCGTCGATCGGCGTAATGACGCGCACATAGCCGTCCTGCTGCGTGATCTCGATCCCCAGCCCGCCAAAGGCGCCACGGGTCTGCACGCGCATGTCTTCGTAATCGTCGCGCGCGAGATAGCTGGAATGCGGATCGAGCGAGTTCAGCATGCCGTTGATCGCCGCCTCGATCAGCGCCGAGGTGTCCACCTCATGCACATATTGCGCGCGGATGCGTTCGAACACGTCACCGAACAGGTCCAACTGTTCATAGACCGATTCATTGGCGGCTTGCTCTTGCGCCAAAAGAGGCCCGGCGATCTGCGTTGACAGAACCACCCCGCCGACGATCCCTGCCGTCGCTGCCACCAGATATCTGTTCATCCGCCTGTCCTGCATTTGCGCGCGTTGCCGAGGCATTGTGCCCCGGTCACGGCCGCTGCCCAGTCAATTCGAACCACTCGGCCGGGTCAATGGCCTCGCCGCTCTGTCTCAGTTCCAGATAGAGGGTTTCGCCGCGCCCCGCCACCGGGTCCGGCTGCACAAACTCGTCACCACGCGCTGTCGCGCCGGGCATCAGGCCCAGCGCATCGCCCGCCGCCACCACCTGCCCGGTCTGCACAAAGGCCTGGCCAAGGCCCGCCAGCACAATCAGCCAGCCCTCGCCGGGTTCCAGCAACACCACGGTGCCGAAATCCAGCAGCGGCCCGCGATAACGCACCGAGCCATGCCAGGGCGCCACCACCAGCGCGCCGGAGTCTGCGGCCAGCACCAGACCGGGGCGCACGACGCCTGCCGCATCGGCCTCGCCCGCCCGGCGCAGCACGCTGCCCACCACCGGCAGCGACAGCCGCCCGCGCGCCGCTTCAAACAAAGGCAGCGCGGTCGAGGCATCCGAAGGCGCGGCGGCCAGCCCCTCGGCCAGATCGCCCAACGTGCGCACCGATTCAAGCATGGCCAGCATCCGCGCTTCGTCGTCGCCCAGCCGGGGCGGCAGATCGCGACGGTCAGCGACGGCCTGGCTCAACTCGGCGCGCGCTTCCTGCAGACTTTGCAGTCCGGTGGCCAGCGTGCCGACGGCACCCTCGCGCAATTCGCGCAGCGCCGTCACCTCGCGGGCCAGCGCGCCGATGCGCATGGCCTCGGCCTGCATCCCGGCGGCCAGATCGGCGATCATCATGCCAGTGCGCGCGGTCGCCAAGGGGCCCTGCGGATGCACCAGCATCACCGGCCCTTCGATGCGCTCGACCGCCATCATCGCGCCAAGGATGCGCGCCACCTGCGCCTGTTGCTGCTCCAGTACCCGGTTGATCGCCGCTTCGCGCAGTGCCACCTCGCGCAGCCCCTCGCGCAGCGCTGACAGACCGGCCTCATGCGCCTGAATCGCGCGGGTCAGGGCGGCGATCTGGTCAGGCGCTTGCCGCGCCGCGCCCAAACCGTCAATGGCGGCAAACAGCGCCGTCGCTGCCGCCCGCGCGTTCTGCGCGGTGTCGGCGAGCGCTGGCGCGCCGCTCAGCGCCAACATCAGGGCAAGGGCCAGCCGCATCTCAGCCGCGCCGGATCAGGCTGTGGCCGGTCATCTCGGGCGGCTGCGGCAGGCCCATCATCTGCAACAAGGTCGGCGCCACATCGGCCAGCCGCCCCTCGGCCAAGGTCACGCCCCCGGTCCAGCCGATCAGCGCCACCGGCACCGGGTTGAGCGTGTGCGCCGTATGCGGCCCGCCAGTCACCGGGTCGATCATCATCTCGCAATTGCCATGGTCCGCGGTCAGCAGCATCGCTCCGCCCGCCGCATCTAGCGCCGCCAGCACGCGGCCCAGCCCTGTATCCACGGCCTCGACGGCCTTGATCCCGGCCTCGACGATGCCGGTATGGCCCACCATGTCGGGGTTGGCATAGTTCACCACGATCAGGTCATACCCCGCACCAATCGCCGCAACCAGCCGGTCCGTCACCTCGACCGAGGACATCTCGGGCGCCAGATCATAGGTCGCCACCTTGGGCGACGACGGCATGAACCGGTCTTCGCCGACCTCGGCGGTTTCCTTGCCGCCGTTCAGGAAAAACGTCACATGCGGGTATTTTTCGGTCTCGGCGATGCGGAACTGCCGCAGGCCCTGCGCCGCAATCCACTCACCCAGCGTGTTCTTCAGCACCCGCTTGGGATAGGCCGTATGGACAAAGGCGTTGTGGGCGTCGGAATACTCCACCATCCCCAGCAGCATCGCCCAGTCCAGCCGCTGCGGCCGGGCAAATCCGTTGAACGACGGCGCGCCGATGGCAGCGAGGATCTCGCGTGCCCGGTCGGCGCGGAAGTTCAGGCAGAACAGCCCGTCGCCGCCGCGCGCCCCGGCGTAACCGGCGATCACCGTAGGGGAAATGAACTCGTCCGTTTCGCCCAGTGCATAGGCCTCGGCCACGGCTGTCGCGGTGTCGGGGGCTTGCCGCCCGCGCCCGAGGACCATGGCGTCATAAGCCCGCTCGACCCGGTCCCAGCGCGAATCGCGGTCCATCGCCCAATAGCGACCGATCACCGTGGCGATACGGGCGCCTGCGGGCAAATCGCCCATCAGGCTGGCGACGAAGCCTTGCGCGGAACTGGGCGCCACGTCGCGCCCGTCAGTGATCGCATGCACCGCCACCGGCACACCCGCCCCGGCAATTGCCCGGATTGCCGCCTTCAGATGCGTGATGTGGCCATGCACACCCCCATCCGAGACCACGCCCATAAGATGCGCGGTGCCCCGGCTGGTTTGCAGCCGGGCGATGAATTCCAGCAAGGCAGGGTTTTGCGCGAAACTGCCGTCCTCGACCGCCAGATCGATCTGCCCCAGATCCATCGCCACCACCCGGCCCGCGCCGATGTTGGTATGCCCGACCTCGGAATTGCCCATCTGGCCGGTCGGCAGCCCGACATCAGGGCCAAAGGTGGTCAGCGTCGCATTCGGGCAGGTCGCCATCACCCGGTCGAAATTTGGCGTGTCCGCCAGCGCCACGGCATTGCCACGGCTGTCGGGGTTGATGCCCCAGCCATCGAGGATGCACAGGACGACGGGTTTCTTGGCATTCATGCGGACCTCCGGGATTGCCGCATGTCTAAGCGCAGGGAGGGCGCGGGGCAATGGCCCAGCGTCCGTTTGCGCGGTCTGCCGCCCGGATCAGCCCCCGCTGACCATATGGCCCAGATTGCGGCCCGACATGATGTGGACATGCAGATGCGGCACTTCCTGCACCCCGTCCTCGCCCGCATTCGAGATGGCGCGAAAGCCCGAGCCCCCCTCACCCGGCTGAATGCCCAGCATCTGACAGGCCTGCCCGATGGCCGCCATGTAATCGGCGTGCTCGGCCGGGCTGGCTGCCAGTGCGAAATGATCCAGTGTCACATAGGGCCCCTTGGGGATCACCAGCACATGCACCGGCGCCTGCGGGCGGATGTCGTGGAAAGCCAGCGAATGCGCGGTCTCCAGCAACTTGTTACAGGGAATCTCGCCTCGCAGGATGCGGGCAAAGATGTTCTGGGGGTCATAGGAATAGGCCATCAGGGCATCCGTCAGTTGCAAACATCGGTCAGTACGGCTCGCCAGCCCGCGCAGAACTCGTCGGACATGTACCACACATCGGTCGCGCCGATGGCCCAGTGCACCACCGACCATTCGGATTCGCTCAGAAAAATCAGCGCCTGCATGGTCGTGCCGTCCGAGATGTCGGGGTAATATTCACCCCGCGCAGCCAACGGCGTGCGCGTCATGTCGATGGGCACGCCACCCGGCCGCTGGGCATAGCCCGAAAAAAACGCCTGACCATCCTGCACGCGCAGGCTGTGCACGACGATCTCGATCGGCGCGCCCAACTCGTGCTCGAACACCGGGCGCACCGCGTTCATCAGATCAGCGCGCAGTGGCGTGCCGCGCGCCGGTTCCTGCCATGCCAGCGCCGGCAGCGGCAGGGCCACGAGCAGCGCCAGCAGCAGGTTACGCATCGTTCGACCACCCCGAAACCGCCTTGACCTCGAGGAAGTCCTCGATGCCCCAGACGCCGCCCTCACGCCCGCGGCCCGAGGCCTTCATCCCGCCAAAGGGCGAGCCCCGACCGCGCGACTTGCCGTTCATCTCGACCATCCCGGCGCGCAATTGCCGCGCCAGCCGGTTGCGACGGGCGCCGTCCTGCGTCTGGACATAATCGGTCAGGCCATAGGGCGTGTCGTTGGCGATGCGCAGGGCGTCCGCCTCGTCGTCAAAGGGGATGATCGACAGCACCGGACCAAAGATCTCCTCGCGCGCAATCGTCATGTCGTTGTTCACATCGGCAAAGACCGTCGGTTTGACGAAATACCCCCGGTTCAGCCCGTCCGGCCGCCCCAGACCCCCGGCAACCAGCCGCGCGCCCTCGTCGATGCCCTTCTGGATCAGGCCCTGAATCTTGTCATATTGCATCTGGCTGACCACCGGGCCGATGTGGCTGCCGGGCTCATGCGCGCTGGCAACCTTGAGCCGCGAGGCCGTCTCGGCAGCGATGTCCACCGCACGGTCATAGATCGAGCGCTCCACCAGCATACGGGTCGGCGCGTTGCACGACTGGCCCGAGTTGTTGAAGCAATGCCGCGCGCCGCGCATCACCGCCTTGTCGTCAGCATCGGCAAAGATGATGTTCGCCCCCTTGCCGCCCAGCTCCAGATGGATGTGCTTCAGCGTCTCGGCTGCGTTCTTGCTGATGGCAATCCCGGCGCGGGTGGAGCCGGTAAAGCTGACCATATCCACATCCGGATGGCCGGACAGTTGCGTGCCCACCCCCGGCCCGTCGCCGTTGACCAGATTGAACACACCGGCGGGAACCCCGGCCTCGTGCAGGATG
Source organism: uncultured Paracoccaceae bacterium (assembly GCA_937907485.1). Lineage (GTDB taxonomy): Bacteria > Pseudomonadota > Alphaproteobacteria > Rhodobacterales > Rhodobacteraceae > Pararhodobacter. The sequence goes on from CALESR010000352.1 coordinate 8,175, forward strand.
TCAGCGAACAGCATGGCGTTCAGCGGCGACAGTTCCGAAGGTTTCAGCACCATCGTGCAACCGGCCAACAGCGCCGGGATCACTTTGAGCGTGATCTGGTTCATCGGCCAGTTCCAAGGGGTTATCAGCGCGCAAACGCCGACGGCCTCCTTGATGATCCGGTCCTCGGGCGCATGGGGGCCCAAGGGGGCCTCCCATTCGATTTGCTCAAAGGCGGTGATGAAATTCTCGATATGCCAGGTGCCGCTGCCCGACTGGCTGGTTTTCGCCATGTCGATCGGCGCACCCATTTCCAGCGAAATCATCGCGCCCATCTCGTCGTTGCGGCGGTTGTAAACCTCAAGGATGCGCTTGACCAAGGCCAGACGCTCGGCGGGCGGCGTGGCCATGAAACCGGGAAGCGCCGCGCGGGCAGCGGCGACGGCGGCATCCGCATCAGCAGCGCCACCGAGCGAAATCACCGCGCAGGGTTCTTCGGTCGAGGGGTCGATGACCTCCAGATCCCGGCCCGCGAGCGGGGCCACCCAGGCGCCGTTGATGTAGAAGTCGCGCTTTTCCAGCATGGCTCTCTCCGCAAGAATTTGCGACAGACTGTCACTCCACCAAGACAAGGGCAAGGGGAGGGGTTAACTTCTGCCGCGCTGCGTCCTAGATGGATGAAACAGATATTCCACGCACAGAATATGAGGATCCCATGAGCCTGCGCATCAACGACATCGCCCCGAACTTCACCGCCGACAGCACCGATGGCCCGCTGACTTGGCACGACTACATCGCCGGTGGCTATACCGTGCTGTTCAGCCACCCCAAGGATTTCACCCCGGTCTGCACCACCGAATTCTCGGCCGCGGCGCAATTGGCCGGCGAATTCGCCAAGCGCAACTGCAAGCTGGCGGGCATCTCGATCGACGGCGTAGCCGAGCACAAGCAGTGGATGGCCGACGTCAAAACCTATGGCGGCACCGCGATGAGCTTTCCGATCATCGCCGACAAGGATCTGACCGTCGCCAAACTCTATGACATGCTGCCCGCCGAGGCCTATCTGCCCGATGGCCGCACCGCTGCCGACACCGCCACCGTGCGCACCACCTTCATCATCGGGCCGGACAAGAAAATCCGCCTGATGCTGATCTATCCGATGTCGGTCGGCCGCAACTTTGATGAGATCCTGCGCGCGCTGGACGCGATCCGTGCCACCGATGGCGCACCCTTCGCCACCCCGGCCAACTGGCGCCCCGGCGATGACGTCATCGTCTCGCTGGCCGTCTCGACCGAGGATGCGCGCGCCCGCTTTGGCCAGATCGAGGTGCCGCTGCCCTATCTGCGCACCACCAAACTGCCGGCCTGACCGGCCCGACCGTTTCGTCGCCGCGCCAGACGCGAGCGGCAGACCGCCCCCGCCCGGTTCCTCCGGGCGGGGTTTTGTATGGCGGACCGGTTGATGCGCAGCCCGCCTCCGCGCTGCGGGTGCCACCACCCGCCCCACGGCGCGCCCGGAGCTGCACGTTGCCTATCCTCGCTCGCAAGCCTGTGTAGCCGCGTGATCAACTTCGCAGATGCGGCGCGGCGCGCGCTGCGCTATCTCTGTCGCATGAAACGCCGCTTTGTCATTGCCATGTTGGGCCTTCTGGCCGCAGCCCCCGCCCTCCCGGCCTTGGCCGATCCCATCCCGCTGGATGAACTGTCCCGTTATTTCAACAGCTTCCGCACAGCCCAGGCGGATTTCACCCAGGTGAACCCGGATGGCTCGCTGTCAACCGGTCGGCTGATGATCCACCGGCCAGGCCGGGTGCGCTTTGAATACGACGCCCCCGATGCCACGCTGGTTCTGGCGGCGGCCGGGGCGGTCAACATCTTTGACGCGCGCTCGAACGCAGGCCCGGCGACCTATCCGCTGAGCCGCACGCCGCTGGCATTGATCCTTGACGACACCGTCAATCTGCAGCGGACCCGCATGGTGGTCGCCCATGGCGAAGACGGGCCGACCACCCATGTCGTCGCCCAGGACCCCGAGCATCCGGAATACGGCAACATCCGGCTGGTCTTCAGCGCCGCACCGACCGAGTTGCG
>CALESR010000353.1 GCA_937907485.1 uncultured Paracoccaceae bacterium
GGGTAGACGAAGGTGAGGGCGAATGTTCACTCGATAAGCGTGTCGGGGGCCGGCGCCGGCGGGGGCCAGCCCCCACGCCCCCGCCAAGGGGGTTTTCCACCCCCTTGGAAACCCCCGGAGGACTTTTTTTCGAGCAAAGAGAGGCGGTCAGCGCATGCCGATGCCCAGGTGCATCAGGCTGCGGCGCACCGGGGCGAGGGAGTAGAGGGCGTTCAGCGCCCCGGCGCGGGCGTCGCGCAGCGGGCGGGGGGCGAGCATCGAGGCGCGGTTGAGGGCATCGACCCCGGCGAGGCGCAGGCGGACCTCGGGCCAGCGGCGGCGGTGATAGGCGGCGAGCGGCGCGGGGTCGCCCAGTGTTTCCGGTCGGGCGAGGTCGAGCAGGACGGCGAGGTCGGCGAGGCTCATGTTCAGGCCCTGCGCGCCGATCGGCGGCACGACATGCGCCGCCTCGGCCATCAGGGCGCTGCGCTGGCCGTCGAAACGCTCGGCGATCTGGGTGATGATCGGCCAGACGGTCAGCGGCGAGGCGAGGTCGAGCCAGCCGAAGAGGCCGCAGGAGCGGGTGTTCATCTCGGCCTCGAAGGCGTCGTGGGGCAGGGCGCGCAGGCGTTCGATCTGCGGCCCGGTGTCCATCCAGACCACCGCCGAACAGGGCCGGCCCTGATGATCGGGCAGCGGCACCAGCGTGAACGGACCGCCCGAGCGGTGGATTTCCGTCGAGACATTGGCGTGCGGTTCGGGATGGGTGACGGCGAAGGCGAGCGCCTTTTGGCCATAGCGCGTGGTGCTGACGCCGATGCCCAGCGCGCGGCGCACCGGCGAGTGGCGGCCATCGGCGCCGATCACCAGCCGGGCCGAGACGCGGGTGCCGTCGGAGAGGGTGACCAGCGCCTCGCTGTCGCGGGTAAAGAGGCGCGCGGTCGCCACGCCGGGGCGAAAATCGACGTTGGGCAACTCGGCCAGCCGGGCGACGAATTCGCGCCGGAGCAGCCAGTTCGGCAGGTTCCAGCCAAAGGGCTGGGCCGAGACATCGGCGGCGTCGAAGTCATGGGTGATGCGGGCGACGGGCTCGGGCCCGCCGGCATCGACGATGCGCATCACCTGCAAGGGCATGGCGTGGGGCGCCAGCCGTTGCCAGAGCCCCGCCGCCGTCAGCACCGGGATCGAGGGTTGCAGGAAGGCGGTGGTGCGCAGGTCGGCGCCGGGCGCATCGCCGGTGGTGATCGGCGGCGCCGGATCGGTGCAGAGCACCGAATAGCCCGCCGCGCCGAACCCTGCCGCCGCGGCGAGGCCCGCCACGCCGCCGCCCGATACCACAACATCGACACTTTGCCGCATTGCCGCCCCCTGACTTTGCCCCGGTTCTAACGGATAACCGCGCCGGGCGCGAGGCGGCAGCGCGCCGCGTCAGCCGCGGCTGATCGCCACCAGCAGCAGAACCATCAGCGGCGAGGCGACGACAGCGGGCAGATAGAGCGCGGGCAGGCCCCAGGTGACCACCGCCACGGCCCAGAGGCCGAGGAGCACCAGCGCCGCATAGAGCGGCAGGTTGGCGCGATTGTCGGCCAGCGAGCGGCGCAGCAGTTGCAGGGCGCTCATGTGGCGGGGCAGCATCGAGGCGTCGGCATAGGCCATTGGTGACTCCAAGGTTATGGTTTTCCCCGGATATGCCTTTTTGCGCGCCGCCCGGCGATGGTGCAGATTGCCGCGCCGCGGCGATCGGTCACAGACGGTTCAGGAAGGCCGCCAGATCGTCGGTGTGATGCTGGATATGCGGCTGCACCTGCGGCTGCGGGCCGACGAGGACCGTGCGCATCCCCAGATCATGCGGCACCTTCAGATTGCGCGGGTCATCCTCGAACATCGCGGCGCGGCCGGGGTCCAGCCCGTCGGCGGCAAAGACCCGGGCAAAGGCCTGGGGCTGCGGCTTTGGCACATAGGCGGCGTGTTCGACGCCGTAAACGGCATCGAACAGCCCGTCGAGCCCGCGCGCCGCGATCACCCGCTGCGCATAGGGCGCCGAGCCATTGGTATAGACGATGCGCCGCCCGCGCAGCCGGGCGATGGCGGCGCGCAGGGCCGGATCCGGCGCCAGCACGGAAAAGTCGATGTCATGCACCTCGACCAGATAGGGCTCGGGGTCGGTGCCGTGATGCGCCATCAGCCCGGCCAGCGTGGTGCCATAGGCCTGCCAGTACTGGTGCCGCAACTGGTCGGCGCGGGCCGGATCGCTGCCGGTCTCGCGCATGACATAGGCGGTCATCTTGCGGTCGATCTGGTCGAACAGCCGCACGCTGGGGGGATACAGCGTGTTGTCGAGGTCAAAGACCCAGGCGTCGACGTGGCGAAAGGCATCTGCGGGCATGACCCTGCGCTATCCAACCCGGCGCCGCGCTGCAAGGGGCCTGCGGCGAATCGGCTCTTTTCACAGCGCGCCGCCCGCACTAGTCTGCGCCCCCTGCGGAGGATTTCGATGACCGATCAACGTGCCAGCCTGCCCGACGCCTATACCCTGATCCTGCAGGCGATCGACGACGGGGTCTATCGCCCCGGTGACCGGCTGGTCGAATCGGAACTGGCCGAGCGGTTCGGTGTGTCGCGCACCCCGATCCGCGAGGCGCTGCAACGGCTGGAAACCCAATCCCTGCTGACCCGCGACGGCCGCTCGCTGATGGTCGCCTCGCTCGACCACAACCAGTTGGCCGAGCTTTACGTCGTGCGCGCCCAGCTCGAAGGGCTGGCGGCGCGGCTGGCGGCCAAACATGCCTCGGTCGAGG
>CALESR010000354.1 GCA_937907485.1 uncultured Paracoccaceae bacterium
AAAGGGGGGCACGCCCCCCTTTGGAAACCCCGTGGATATTTTCAGAGCAAAGATGCGGTCAGTCGGGCAGCCAGCGGCGCAGGCGGGCGGCGTTGACGCCTCGGTCGCCATGGCCAAAGCGCGAGCGTGAGAGGGCGAGGATGCGGGTGCCGTCGCCCTCGGGCCGCAGGTGGATGCTGACGTAGTCGGGAAAGCGCAGGCGTCGCGTGCGGGCGATCCAGGTGGTGAGGCCCTCGCCCTCGGCCAGGATTTGTGCGCCCTCACGCCGGGCTGCGGCGGCGATATGCGCCGCGACCTGGGGCAGGGGCAGGGCGACGAGGCGGTCGGCGCGGGCGAAATTGGGGGTGGAGGGGTCGGGCGTGGTGGCCGGGTCGGCGTGCCAGCGCGCCGGGTCGCTGGGCGCGAGGCGCACCCAGAGCAGCGCCGCCGCCAGCAGCAGCGCCAGCAGTCCGAGTGACATCAGCAGTGTCTGTCGCATCCTTGCCCCCTGGGTTTTGGGTTCAGCTAACAGGCGCGGGGCAAAGGTCCAATCGCATTCGGCGTGGTTTTGCCAGTGTTTCAGCCTGACATGCGCTGTGATCGTGGGCAGCCTTGCAAAGGCAGGGGCAAAGGGTAAAACAGGCGCCAATTCAACCGGGATCATTTCATGTCCGTTTCCCTTGTCATCCTTGCTGCCGGGCTTGGCAGCCGGATGAACTCTGAGCGTCCCAAAGTCCTGCATCCTCTGGGCGGCGCGCCGCTTTTGGCCCATGCCATGCGGGCGGGGGCCAGTCTGTCGCCCGAGCGTGTGGTGGTGGTGACCGGTCACGGCGCCGAGGCGGTGGCCAAGGCCGCGCGCGGCGAGAACCCCGAGGCGTTGATCGCCCATCAGGCCGAGCAGCGCGGCACCGCGCATGCGGTGGCGCAGGCGCGGGCGGCGCTGGAGGGGTTCTCCGGCGATGTGGTGGTGTTGTTTGGCGACACGCCGTTCGTGCGCGGCGAGACGCTGGAGGCGATGCTGGCGGCGCGCGAGGACAAGGCGCTGGTGGTGCTGGGCTTTGAGGCGGCCGATCCGGGGCGGTATGGCCGGCTGGTGATGGCGGGCGAGACGCTGGAGCGGATCGTCGAATTCAAGGATGCCAGCGCGGCGGAACGGGCGATCACCCTGTGCAATTCGGGGGTGGTCTGTGCGGATGCACTGACACTTTTTCAACTTATCGACGGGGTGACCGCCGAGAATGCCGCTGGGGAATTCTACTTAACCGACATTGTCGCAATTGCCAGACAAAAGGGTCTGAGCGCGGGCGTGGTGCGCTGCGACGAGGCCGAGACGCTGGGCATCAACACCCGCGCCGAACTGGCCGCTGCCGAGGCGGCGTTCCAGACGCGGATGCGGGCCGAGGCGCTGGAGAATGGCGTGACGCTGATCGCGCCGGAGACGATCCGCTTTGCCCTCGACACGGTGATCGGCCGTGATGCGGTGGTCGGGCCGAATGTGGTCTTTGGCCCCGGCGTGACCATTGAATCCGAGGCCGAAATCCGCGCCTTTTGCCATCTGGAAGGCTGCCATGTCAGCCGGGGCGCCGTGGTCGGCCCCTTTGCCCGGCTGCGGCCCGGCGCGGAACTGGCCGAGGATGTGCATGTCGGCAATTTCGTCGAGATCAAGAACGCGATCCTCGACGAGGGTGCCAAGGTCAACCACCTGTCCTATATCGGCGATGCCGACATCGGCGAGAAGACCAACATCGGCGCGGGCACCATCACCTGCAATTATGACGGCGTGTTCAAGCACCGCACGGTGATCGGCAAGCGGGCCTTCATCGGCTCGGACACCATGCTGG
>CALESR010000355.1 GCA_937907485.1 uncultured Paracoccaceae bacterium
ATGCCGGGCGGCCGATGCTGCTGGAGGGCGGGCTGGACTGGAAGCCGATGGGGTTCAGCCCCTCGGATATGGAATTCCACAAGACCAAGGAGGCAGCAGCGCGCGAGATCGCCTTGGCCTTTGGCGTGCCGCCGATGCTGCTGGGGATCCCCGGCGATGCGACCTATGCGAATTACCAGGAGGCCAACCGGGCGTTTTTCCGTCTGACGGTGCTGCCGATGGCGGCCAAGGTGGCGGATTCGCTGGCGCATTGGTTGTCAGCGCACGTCGGCGAGGCGTTGGAATTGCGGCCCGATCTCGATCAGGTTCCCGCCCTGCAAGCCGAGCGCGATCAGCAGTGGCGCCGGGTGATGGACGCGAGTTTCCTGACGGAAGCCGAGAAGCGGGTACTGCTGGGTCTGCCGCGGGTGCCGGAGGCAGAATGAGCACGCAGCGCAAGGCGGTCGGTGGGTCAAGGTTCCTCTACGACAGCTTTGACCTCGCCCAGGCGCGGATCGATGCGCAGGAGCGCGTCGAAGAAGAGCGGCGGGCGGGCCTCGAATACCGGTTGACGAAGATCGAGGAAGAGCTGGAGCGGCTGGAAAAGCGGCTCTGGCTGGCGGTTTACGGGGTGGCGTCGGGGGTGTTGGTGCATGGCGCGCTGGCCTTTGTGGCGGCACAGTTCTGAGGAGGCGGCGGGATGCAGGCGCTTGAGATGAAATTCAACCGGCCGGATGGCGCGGCGCCGGGGGTGGCGCTGGCCGAGGGATCGGTGATCAGCGGCTATGCCTCGGTCTTTGGGGTGCGCGACCAGGGCGGCGATGTGGTGCTGCCAGGGGCCTATGCCGCTTCGCTGAAACGGCTGGCGGCGGCGGGCGGCAAGGTGCGCATGCTGTGGCAACACGATCAGGGCCAGCCGATCGGCGTCTGGGATGAGGTGGTTGAGGACGCGCATGGCTTGCGCGTCAAGGGCCGGCTGTTGACCGAGGTGGCGCGTGGCCGTGAGGCGGCGGCGCTGATGGCGGCGGGTGCGGTGGACGGGCTGAGCATCGGCTACCGCACGATCCGGGCGGAAAAGCTGGCAGAAGGCGGGCGCAAGCTGATCGAACTGGAGCTGTGGGAAGTGTCGCTGGTGACCTTTCCGATGCTGCCGGTGGCGCGCGTGGCGGCGAAATCGCAGGGCGAAGGGCTGTTGGCCGATTTCGCCCGCGGCATCGCCGCGGCGACGGTGGCTCTGCGCGGCTGATGCGCATGAGGTTCAAGAAACGGCGCGCGGCCCTTTGGCCCCGCGGTGAGGGCGGGTGCCCGGTGGGAACCCGCGAAGTGGCAACCATGAAAGGATGGATGCGATGACGAGCGAGTTTCCCGGCCGCCTGAATGCTTCGGGCCAGGAGAAGAGCGCGACGCGGGAGCCCTTGGCCGAGGCGTCGCAACTGAAGGCGGCACTGGATGGGTTTGTGAGTGAGATCAAGACCTTCCGTGCTGATGTGATGGGCAATCTGAAAGAACAGGACGAGCGACTGACCATGCTGGACCGCAAAATGACCACCAAACCCGCCCGCCCTGTGCTGGCTCAGGCTGACGCGGGCGAAGGCCTGCACCTCAAGGCGTTCGACGCCTATCTGCGCGTCGGTGACGACGATGGGCTGCGCGGCCTTGTGCTGGAAGGCAAGGGGCTGAACACCGCCGTCAACAGCGAAGGCGGCTATCTGGTCGACCCGCAGACCTCGGACCGCATTCAGGGCGTGCTGAACAACGCCTCGTCGATTCGCGCCATCGCCAATGTGGTGCGCGTCGAGGCGGGCTCGTTCGACGTGCTGGTCGATCATGGCGATGTCGGTTCGGGCTGGGCGACCGAAGCCTCGTCGGTGACCGAGACCGGGACGGCGGCCATCGACCGCATCTCGATCAAGCTGCACGAGCTGAGCGCGATGCCGAAGGCGTCGCAGCGGCTGCTGGAAGACAGCGCCTTTGACGTCGAGGGCTGGCTGGCCGAACGCATCGCGCTGAAATTCGCCCGCGCCGAGGCCTCGGCGTTTATCGCGGGGGATGGCGCCGACAAGCCGCGTGGCTTCCTCGACCATGACATCGTGGCCAATGGCACCGAGGGCTGGGGCGAGTTGGGCTATGTCGCCACGGGTGCTGCGGGTGACTTCAACGGCACCAATCCGGCCGACGCGATCGTCGATCTGGTCTATGCGCTGGAGGCGGGCTACCGCGCCAATGCGACCTTTGTGATGAACTCGAAAACCGCCGGTGCGGTGCGCAAGATGAAGGACGCAGACGGCCGCTTCCTGTGGTCCGACGGTCTGGCGGCGGGTGAACCCGCGCGACTGATGGGCTATCCGGTCCTGATCGCCGAAGACATGCCCGACATCGCGGCGAATGCCCATGCCGTGGCCTTTGGCGACTTCCGTGCCGGTTACACCGTCGCTGAACGCCCGGACCTGCGCGTTCTGCGCGACCCCTTCAGCGCCAAGCCGCACGTGCTGTTCTATGCGACCAAGCGCGTCGGCGGCGATGTCACCGATTTCAGCGCGATCAAGCTGCTGAAGTTCTCGGCAGCCTGAGGAATTGGGCCGGTCCCCTGACGGGGGCCGGCCCGATGGCGGCGCAGGCGCGCGCGGCGGGCCCTTTGGGGTCATTCGCCCCGCATCGTCCGGCTGCTCCCCTCCGTGCGAGCGGTGCGGGGGCGCGTCTGCGCCGGTCTGGGGGCCGGAATTGGATCATGGAGGCAAGGATGGACCTGATCGAAACCAGCGCCGTGAACGATGGCGACCTGCCGGTCGCGGCGTTCCGGGCGCATTTGCGGCTGGGCACCGGCTTTGCCGATGAGGCGACGGGCGATGCCCTGCTGGTGCAGTATCTGCGCGGCGCCCTGGCGGCGATCGAGGCGCGCACCGGCAAGGCCTTGATGCAGCGCGATTTCCGGCTGACCCTGCCGTGCTGGCGCTGGCCGGATGCGCAGGCGCTGCCGGTGGCGCCGGTCAGCGCGGTGGCCTCGGTCACGCTGGTCGATGCGGCGGGCGTGCCGGAGGTGGTCGATGCTGACCGTTGGCGGCTGGTGGTCGACCGACACCGCCCGCAGATCGTTGCCGCTGGGGCCGTTCTGCCGATGGCGCCGACTGGCGGGCGCATCGAGGTCGATTTCACCGCCGGTTTCGGGGACTGGGCCGATCTGCCAGATGACCTTCGCCAGGCGGTCCTGCTGCTGGCGGCGCAGTATTATGAGGGGCGCACCGGCGGCGCGGCGTTGCCGGGTACGGTCAGTGCGTTGTTGGCGCGTTGGGTGCCGCTGCGGGTGACGGCGGGGGGGCATCTGTGATGGCCTATGCGCTGACCCGGCCGATGGTGCTGGAGGAGGCCGCCGTCACCCCGGATGGCGCGGGCGGATATGCGACAAGCTGGGCCGCGCTAGGCACCCTGTGGTGCGAATTGCGCGCGGGGACCGGCAGCGAGCGGCGCGGGCTGATCGCGCCCGAGGGGCGGATGCTGTTTCGCATCTTTCTGCGCGCCGCCCCGCAGGGCAGCCCGCAGCGCCCGCGCCCGGATCAACGGCTGCGCGAGGGGGGGCGGGTGTTCACCATCCTCGCGGTGTCCGAGGTTGACGCGGCGGGGGCCTATCTGGTCTGCCACGCGCGCGAGGAGGTTCCGGCATGAGCTACCTCAACGCTGCCGCCGTGCAGGTGGCTGTTTTCACGCTGCTTTCGGGCGATGCAACTCTGGCGGGCCTGGTGCCGGGTGGGGTGTTTGACGCCCCACCGCCGGCCACGCCGCAGGGCACCTATGTGGTGCTCGGCGAGGAAGAGGTCATCGACCGCTCGGATATTTCGGGCGCCGGGGCCGAGCACCGGATCACTGTGCAGGTGGTCAGTGATGCGGCGGGGTTTCTGACCGCCAAGTCGGCGGCGGCACGGATCTCGGTGCTGCTGACCGGCGCGCAACCCGCGCTGGGCGTAGGTCGTGTGGTGGCGATCTGGTTTCACCAGGCGCAGGCGCGTCGGGCCGAGGGGGGCGCCACACGGCGCATCGACCTGCGGTTCCGCGTGCGCGTCGAAGGCTGAAGGTTTCTGGCAAAGGAGTGGCCGGCATGGCTGTGCAAAGCGGCAAGGATCTGTTGATCAAGATGGACATGACCGGAGCGGGTCAGTTCGAAACCATCGCGGGCCTCCGGGCCCAGCGCATCAGCTTCAACGCCGAGACGGTCGATGTGACCTCTCTGGACAGCGCAGGCGGCTGGCGTGAACTGCTGGCCGGGGCGGGGGTCAAGGCGGCGTCGCTGTCGGGCTCGGGCGTGTTTCGCGATGCGGCGACCGACGAGCGGGCGCGGGCGGTGTTCTTCAACGGCGAAATCCCGGATTTCCAGGTGGTGATCCCTGATTTCGGCACCGTCGAGGGGCCGTTCCAGATCACCTCGATCGAATACGCCGGCAGCTATAACGGCGAGGCGACTTTCGAGATGTCGATGGCCTCGGCGGGCGCGCTGACCTTTGTCGCGGCCAGCGGGCTGTTCGGGGCACCCGAGGACTATGTGGGTGACGGCGGCGACCAGCCCCCACCGATCGAGGAGTAAGCCATGGCCAATCCCCATGCGGGCGAGGTGGTGCTGGTCATCGACGGCGTGCCTCGCCGGTTGAAGTTGACCCTCGGCGCGCTGGCCGAGTTGGAAACCGCCCTGGCGGCCGACAGCCTGATGGCGCTGGTCGAACGGTTCGAAGGCGGGCGGTTCTCGGCGCGCGACGTGATGGCGCTGATCCTGGCGGGCCTGCATGGCGGGGGTCAGCCAATGACCGCGGCGGCGCTCTTGGGCGCCGAGATCGAGGGCGGCGCGCTGGAGTCGGCGCGAGCAGCCGGTCTGCTGTTGGCGCGGGCCTTTGCGGTGCCGGGCCAGAGCGGATGAGCGGGCTCGATTGGCCGGGGTTGATGCGCGCCGGGATGCACGGGCTGGGCCTGCGCCCTGCCGAATTCTGGGCGCTGACCCCAGCCGAATTGATGGTGATGCTGGGCCGCGATCAGGCGGCGGCGGGGGCGTTCACACGCTCGCGTCTGGATGCCCTGTTGCGTCGTTTTCCCGATGCGAAGGGCCAAACTTTGGGAGCGGGCAATGGCAACGCTGGACGAACTGAACGCGCAACTGGCCGAGTTGGAGGCGCGGATGGGGGCGACCACGGACATGGTGGCGAGCTTCGATTCCGGTCTCGCCGACATGGGCCGCAGCCTGATCGACACCAACCGCGAGATGTCGGGCCTGTCTCGGGCGATGGGGACGGGGCTGCGGCGAGCGTTTGACGGCGTGGTCTTTGACGGCATGCGGCTGTCGGACGCGATGCGCGGTCTGGGCCGCTCGATCAGCGATGCGATCTATTCGGCGGCGATGCGGCCGGTGCAATCGGCGGTCGGCGGGGCGCTGTCCTCGGCGATCAGCGGGTTGATGGGCAGCGTGCTGCCCTTTGCCAATGGCGCGGCCTTCAGCCAGGGGCGGGTGACGCCTTTTGCGCAGGGTGGTGTGGTGTCCTCGCCCGTCAGCTTTCCGATGCGCGGCGGCAGCGGATTGATGGGCGAGGCCGGCCCCGAGGCGATCCTGCCGCTGTCGCGCGGCGCAGATGGGCGGTTGGGGGTGCGCACCGCGGGCGGTGGGCGCGCGATGAATGTGGTGATCAATGTCACCACCCCCGACGTTGCCGGATTCCAGCGCAGCCAGAGCCAGATCGCCGCGCAGATGCAGCGCCTGTTGGCGCAGGGGCAAAGGAACCACTGACATGGCATTCCACGATATCCGCTTTCCGGCGAACCTGTCGTTTGGCTCGCTCGGCGGGCCTGAGCGCCGCACCGAGATCGTCGCGCTGGCCAATGGCCACGAGGAGCGAAACACGCCCTGGGCGCAGGCGCGGCGACGCTATGACGCCGGGCTGGGGCTGCGCTCGCTCGACGATGTCGAGGTGCTGATCGCCTTTTTCGAGGCCCGGCAGGGCATGCTGCACGGCTTTCGCTGGAAGGATTGGGCCGATTACAAGACCTGCCGCGCCTCGCGCGAGGTGACGGCGCTGGACCAGTCGCTCGGCTTTGGCGACGGCGCCTCGACGGTGTTCCAACTGGCAAAGACCTATCGCTCGGGCGATTGGTCGGTGTCTCGGCTGCTGACGCGGCCGGTGGCGGGCACTGTCCGTGTCGCACTGGGTGGCACCGAACTGCCCGAGGGGCTGGGATGGAGCATCGATATCACCAGCGGGCGGATTACCTTCGCTACACCTCCCGGTGTCGGGGCCGACATCACCATGGGCTGCGAATTCGACGTGCCGGTGCGGTTTGACACCGATGTCATTCAGGTCTCGGTTGCGAATTTTCAGGCGGGCGATGTGCCCAAAGTGCCGGTGATTGAGGTGCGCCAATGACCGAGGTCACCACCACCCGCGCCCGTGCCTGGGCGCTGACCCGTGCCGATGGCGTCGTCATGGGCTTTACCGATCATGACCGCGATCTGGACTTTGGCGGCATCAGCTTTCGCGCTGCCACCGGGATGACCGCGGCGGCGATCATGCAGGGCACCGGCCTGTCGGTGGACAACACCGAGGCTGCGGGGGCGCTCAGCGATTCCGGCCTGCGCGAGGAGGAAATTCTTGCGGGCCTCTATGACGGGGCCAAACTGGTGATCTGGGAGGTCGACTGGCAAGCCACGATCTGGCGCCGCGTGCTGTTTCGCGGCACGCTGGGCGAAATCACCCGGGCCGGGGGTGCCTTCAAGGCCGAGATGCGCGGGCTGACCGAGCCCTTGTCGCGGGTCGGCGGACGGGTCTTTGGCCCGCTTTGCCCGGCGGTTCTGGGCGATGTGCGCTGCGGCGTCGATCTGGACCAGCCGGCTTTTCGGGCCGAGGCGATTTTGGTCGCAGTGACCGAGCGCGGTGCCGTACTCGACCTGCCCGCGCTGCCGGCCTTTGCCGAGGGGTGGTTCGTCGACGGCCGGGTGCAGGTGCTAGACGGCACGGCGGCGGGGGCAAGCGCTTCGATCCGCCGCGAGGAGCACCGTGCGAGCGGGCTGCGGCTGCACCTTTGGGCATCGCCGGGCTTGGCGCCGCTGGCGGGGGATACGGTGGCGGTGATCGCAGGCTGCGACAAGCGGTTTTCGACCTGTCGTCTGAAGTTCGTCAATCAGGCGAATTTCCAAGGGTTTCCGCATGTTCCCGGCGATGACTGGCTGCTGGCCACACCGCGCAGCGATGGCAGCGCCACCGGCGGGAGCCTGACCATTGGCTGACCGCCGCGCCCGTGTGCTGGCCGAGGCCCGGCTTTGGCTGGGCACGCCCTATTGCCATCAGGCCAGCCTGCGTGGCGCGGGCGCCGATTGCCTGGGTCTGGTGCGCGGACTCTGGCGGGCCTTGCACGGCACCGACCCGGCCGGGATTCCACCCTATGGGCCGGACTGGGCCGAAACCGGGCGCGACGAAGCACTCTGGCAGGCGCTGTCGCACCATCTGCGCCCCGCCGGGCCGACACCCGAGCCCGGCGACATCCTGCTGTTCCGAATGCGCGCGGCATCGGTGGCGAAACATCTGGGGGTTTTGACCGCGACCGGGCCAGATGCCCGGTTCATCCATGCCTACAGCGGGCATGGCGTGGTCGAGAGCCCCCTCAGCACCCCTTGGGCGCGCCGGATCGTGGCGCGCTTTGATCTGACCTGAAAGGAGCCATCCGATGGCGACTCTGCTTTTGTCGGCGGCCGGGGCCGCGATCGGCGCCAACTTTGGCGGAGCGATCGTCGGCCTGTCGGGCATGGTGATCGGTCGCGCGATCGGGGCCACGCTGGGCCGGTTGATCGATCAGCGCCTGCTGGGCCTGGGTTCGGGCCGGGTCGAGACCGGACGCATCCAGCGCCTGCAGGTTACCGGCGCGGGCGAGGGTGTGCCGCTGGCGCGACTTTGGGGGCGGATGCGGGTCTCCGGGCATGTGATCTGGGCCTCGCGGTTCAATGAGATTCCGGGCCGCTCGCGCCGCACCAAGGGCGGACTGGGGCCCAAGGTCACTGAAGAGTCGCGCTTTGTCGTCTCGGTCGCCATCGCCCTGTGCGAGGGCGAGATTTCTGGCATCGGCCGGATCTGGGCTTACGGTGACGAGGTCGCGCGCAAGGATCTGAACCTGCGGATCTATACCGGTCGCATGGACCAGTTGCCCGACCCGGTGATCGAGGCCATCGAGGGGGCGGGCAATGCCCCGGCCTATCGTGGCACCGCCTATGTCGTGCTCGAAGACCTTGACCTTGCGGCTTGGGGCAACCGGATGCCCAACCTCTCGTTCGAGGTGATCCGTGCGGCGCAAGCCGAGGGCGTGACCACCCTGCAGCAGGCGGTGCAGGGCGTGGCCTGGCTGCCGGGGTCGGGCGAATACGCGCTGGCGACCCAGTCGGTGACGCTGGCCGCGTTTGGGCCGTCAGAGCCGTTCGGCATCGGCTTTGACCTTGACGCGCAGGCCAACCGCACCCTCGCCAACCAGCATTCGGCCTCGGGCGAGACGGATTTCGTGGCTTCGCTCAATGACTTGCAGGCCGAGTTGCCGAATGTCGGCTCGGGCCTGCTGATCGCCTCGTGGTTCGGCGATGACCTGCGCTGCAGCGCGTGTACGATTCGGCCCAAGGTCGAATTCGCCGAACGCGACGGCCAGCCGATGCCGTGGCGGGTGGCGGGGCTTACCCGCAGCAGCGCCCAGACTGTCGCCCGGATCGCCGGTGCTCCGGTCTATGGCGGCACGCCCGCCGACGCCTCGATCCTGCAGGCCATCGCGGCGATGAACGCGGCAGGGCAGGCCGTGGTCTTTTATCCCTTCCTGCTGATGGAGCAACTGGCCGACAATGGCCTGCCCGACCCCTGGACCGGCGCGGCCGACCAGCCCATCCTGCCGTGGCGTGGCCGCATCACGCTGTCGGTGGCCCCTGACCAGCCCGGTACGCCCGACCGCACCCTCGCTGCCGAGGCCGAGGTCGCAGCGTTCTTCGGCACCGCGAGTGCCGCCGATTTCGCCGTCACGCCCGGCAATGTCGCCTATTCCGGCCCGGACGAATGGTCCTATCGCCGTTTCATCCTGCACAACGCTGCCCTCTGTGCGGCCTCGGACGGGGTCGAGGCCTTTTGCATCGGCTCGGAAATGCGCGGCCTGCTGCAAATTCGCGGCGACGGCGACAGTTTTCCCGCCGTGGCGCAGATGGTCGCCCTGCTGCACGAGGTCCGCGCCATTCTGGGTGGCGGGGTCAAGCTGACCTATGCCGCCGACTGGAGCGAATACTGGGGCCATGACGCGGGCGAGGGGAACCGCTATTTCCACCTCGACCCGCTGTGGTCAGACCCCGACCTCGACGTCATCGGCATCGACAATTACATGCCGCTGGCCGATTGGCGCGAGGGCGAGGATCACCTCGACCACCTCGCCGGGTGGCGCTCGACCTATGACCCGGCCTATCTGGCGGCCAATATCGCCGGCGGCGAGGGGTTCGAGTGGTATTACCCCGACGCTCAGGCCCGGGACGCCCAACGCCGCACGCCGATCAGCGACGATCAGGGCGAGGACTGGATCTGGCGCAACAAGGACCTGCGCTCTTGGTGGGAGAACCTGCACACCGAGCGGCTGAACGGCCTGCAGGCCCCGGCGCCGACCGACTGGCTGCCGCGCTCGAAACCCGTTTGGTTCACCGAATACGGCTGCGGCGCCATCGACAAGGGCGCGAACCAGCCCAATGTCTTCCTCGACCCGAAATCCTCGGAATCGGTGGCGCCCTACTATTCCACCGGTGCGCGCGACGATCTGATGCAGATGCAATACCTGCGCGCGATGCATGATTTCTGGACTGATCCGGCGAATAATCCGGTCTCGCCGCTCTATGGCGGGCCGATGCTGGACTGGTCGCGCAGCCATGCCTGGGCCTGGGACGCGCGGCCCTGGCCGAATTTCCCGGCGCGGGACGATCTGTGGTCGGACGGGGCGAACTGGCTGACCGGGCATTGGCTGACCGGGCGGGCGGCGGCGCAGCCGCTCGCTGCTGTCGTGGCCGAGGTCTGCCAGTCGGTCGGCATCACCGCCTATGACGTCAGCGGGCTTTATGGCCTGGTGCGCGGCTACTCGGTGGCCTCGACCGCCACGGGCCGCGCCGCGTTGCAACCCTTGATGCTGGCGCATGGCTTCGAGGCGTTGGAGCGCGACGGAACACTGGTCTTTCGCATGCGCGACGGTCGCGATGCGCGGGCGCTGGATGAGGGCACGCTGGTCGCCCGCGACAAGGGCGCGCTGGAAACCAGCCGCGCGCCGGATCCCGAGACCGCCGGGCGGCTGCGGCTGACCTATGTCGAGGCCGAGGGCGCGTTCGAGACCCGCGCTGCCGAGGCCGTCCACCCCGAGGACGCCGCCGGCGACACCGCCGAAAGCGAGCTGCCGATGGCGCTGACCCGTGGCGAGGCCCGAAGCGCCGTCAAGCGCTGGTTGGCCGAGGCGCGGATTGCCCGCGATGTTGCGCGCTTTGGCGTGCCGATGTCGTCGGATATTGGCGTTGGCGACGTCGTCACGCTGCACCAGCGGCACTGGCGGATCGACCGGATGGAACTGACCGGCGCCCGCGACTGCGAGGCGGTTCGCATCGAGCCCGCCCTCTATCGCCACCACGAGTCGTCGGACGATCTGCCGGTGTCGGGGCGTATCGAGGCCGTGTTGCCGGTGTTGCCGCTGTTCCTCGACTTGCCGCTGATGCGCGGCGATGAGGTGCCACATGCGCCGCATCTGGCGGTCACGGGCACGCCTTGGCCGGGCTCCGTGGCGGTCTATGACGCGCCTGCAGCGGGGGGCAGCTTTGCACTGAACGCAACGCTGGGCCTGCGGTCCAGCATCGGCCAGACCCGCACGCCACTGTTTCGCGCCGCGCCGTCGCTGCTGCAACGTGGCGAGGGGGTCGAGGTGGTCTTTACCCCCGGCACCGTCCTGGCCTCGGTCGATGTGGGGGAATTGCAAGGCGGCGCCAATCTGGCGGCGATCAGCACCGGCAGCGAGTGGGAGCTGTTCCAGTTCGCCAGCGCCACGCTGATCGAGCCGGGTGTCTGGCGGCTGTCTGGCCTGCTGCGCGGCCAGTTCGGCACCGAGCCGCTGATTGCCGACGCCTGGCCGCCTGGCGCGCTGGTGGTGGTGCTCGACGGCGCACCCACGCAACTGGACCTGCCCGCCGCCGCGCGCGGCGTGGCGCGGCGCTGGCGCATCGGCCCGGCGGCGCTGGCCTATGACGATCCGGTCTATGTCGAAAGCACCGAAGCCTTTCGCGGCAATGGCTTGCGTCCGTATGCGCCGGTGTTTCTGCGGGCAGAGCGCGCCGCGCCGGGTGCCGATCTGGCGGTCGACTGGCGTCGTCGCACCCGCCTCGGCGGCGATTCCTGGGACGGTGCCGAGGTCCCACTATCGGAAGAGGTCGAAAGCTGGCTGATCCGCATTCGCGCCGGCGGCAGCGTGGTGCGCGAGGTGACACAGGCCAGCGCGGGCTTTGTCTATACCCCCGCAATGCAGGCCACCGACGGCGTCATCGGCGCCTTCAGCGTCGAGGTCGCGCAGGTTTCGGCCAGTTACGGGCCGGGGCTGTTCGCGGTGGCGTCGGTCGCGGGCTGATGCGCCCGGTGACGCTGGGCGACCTCGCCGCCGCTGCGCGGGTGCTTCTGGCCCAGCCCGAAGCCCTGCGCCCGGCGGCGATGGCGGCGCTGATTGCCCGCACCGAAGCCGCCGACCATCTGCGGCGGGCCGAGGGCAGGCACCATCCGCTCTATGGCAATGGCACCCTGATGGCGGCGGCACTGGCGCATCGGGTTGCCGAGGCGCCGCCGGGGACGCCTGACTACCTCGCCTGCCTTGCGCTGGCTGCCGAGGCGCTGTTTCGCCACGGGGCTGGAAAATCCGGCTGAAAGGTCTATCTTTGGGCGCAGATCCTGTGACGAGGTGCGCCATGCCCGAAGCCCGAGCCAAACTGACAGCCTTTGATCCGGTCTGGCAGCGTATCTGCGATGAGGCCAATCAGGTCGTGCGGGACGAACCCCTTCTGGGCGGCGTCATGCACAACAACCTCTTGCACCACCCGACGATGGAACGCGCGCTGGCGTTCCGTTTCGCGCTGAAACTCGCCTCGGGCGAGATCAGCGAGCAGATCCTGCGCGAGATCGCCGACACCGCCTATGCCAGCGAGCCGCTTCTGGGCGAGGCGGCGCGGGCCGATATCGTCGCCGTGCAAGACCGCGACCCGGCCTGCCATCGGTTCCTGCAGCCGCTGATGTATTTCAAGGGCTATCAGGCAGTGCAGGCCTACCGCGTCGGCCACTGGCTGTGGCAGACCGGTCGGCGCGACATGGCGCTGTTCGTGCAGATGCGGATTTCCGAGATGTTCGGCGTCGATATCCACCCCGCCGCCCGCATCGGCAAGGGCATCATGATCGACCACGCCCATTCCATCGTCATCGGCGAAACCGCGGTGGTGGGCGACAATGTGTCGATGCTGCATTCGGTGACACTGGGCGGCACCGGCAAGGAAGACGGCGACCGCCATCCAAAGATCGGCGACGGCGTGCTGATCGGCGCGGGCGCCAAGGTGCTGGGCAATATCACCGTGGGCGCCAACAGCCGCATCGCGGCGGGCTCAGTGGTGCTGAACGACGTGCCCTGCTGCAAGACGGTCGCCGGGGTGCCAGCCCGCATCGTTGGCGAGGCGGGCTGTGCGCAACCGGCGCTGTCGATGGATCACCGGCTGGTCGAGTAGCTACTCGACCACCTCGGTGCAGGGGATGCGCTGAACGTCGTCGACCGCTTGACCTGGCGCCAGGTCGGCGATTTCGGCCTTGCCGTGCAAATGGGTGATCCAGACCAGACCGCCGCCGACATGCACATGACCGTCGAGCGTCGTCTCATAGATTTGCTGCATTTCGATCTCCTGCTCGCCGAGGGTGACAAGCACAGTCCCGCCCATCATGGCGACATAGCTGACCTCGCGCCCGTCCTCGCACAGAAACTGCCTCGGTTCGGTCGGCCCGTCGGCGATGACCTGTGTATCATCCGCCCGGCATCCGCTGATCCCCACGGCCAGCAGAATCACGGACAGTGGCAGAATTCGCATGGCGTTCTCTCCTCTTGCAAAGCCATGCCATAGTATAAGGCCCGCCAGAGAGGCGGGCCTTGCTGTGTATCAAGCGGATGGCCTCAGGCCAGCATCGCCAGCGGATTTTCCAGATTCTCGATGATCGCCGACAGGAACTCGGCCCCCAGCGCGCCGTCAATGACGCGGTGATCGACCGACAGGGTCATCGACATCACCGTCGCCACACCCAGCGAGCCGTCAGCCTTGACCACCGGCTGCTTGATCCCCGCGCCAACCGCCAGAATTGACCCATGCGGCGGGTTGATGACGGCGTCGAAATTCTCGATGCCGAACATGCCGAGGTTGGAAATCGCAAAACTGCCGCCCTGATATTCCTGCGGCGCCAGTTTGCGGGCGCGGGCACGGGTTGCCAGATCCTTCATTTCCGCCGACAGGGCGCTGAGGGATTTCAGATGCGCATCCTTCAGCACCGGGGTGAACAGCCCGCCATCAATCGCCACCGCCACCGCTACATCCGAGGGCTTCAGCCGCAGCATCCGGTCGCCGGCCCAGACGCTATTCGCCGCCGGGACCTTTTGCAGCGCCAAAGCGCAGGCCTTGATGATGAAGTCGTTGACGCTCAGCTTGATGCCGCGCGCCGAGAGCTGCCCGTTGAGCTGCTCGCGGAAGGCCATCAGCGTATCCAGTTGCACCGAGCGGCGCAGATAGAAATGCGGGATGGTCTGCTTGGCCTCGGTCAGGCGGGCGGCGACGGTCTTGCGCATGCCGTCCAGCTTGACCTCTTCAAAGGCGCGGCCTTCATAGAGTTTCATCACGGCATTGGCGTCGACCGGCTTGGGCGCAGCCGCAGCGGCGGCCACGGGGGCCGGGGCCGGCGCGGCGACGGGGGCGGGCGCAGCTTTCGGCGCCGCGCTGGCGCCTTCCACATCGGCCTTGACGATGCGGCCATGCGGGCCTGAACCCGCGACGGTGCTCAGGTCCAGCCCCTTGTCCTTGGCGATCCGCCGCGCCAGCGGCGAGGCCAGCACGCGGGCGCCCGTGGCGACCGGGGCAGGGGCTGCCGCCACAGCGACCGCCACCGGCGCGACCGCCGCAGCCACCGGCGCCGCTGCCTTCTTCGGCGCGACCACGGCATCCGCCGCGTCGCCCTCTTCCAGCAGCACGGCGATGGCGGTGTTGACCTTCACCCCTTCCGTTCCGGCGGCGATCAGGATCTTGCCCATCACGCCTTCGTCGGTGGCTTCGAACTCCATCGTCGCCTTGTCGGTTTCGATCTCGGCGAGGATCTGGCCCGATTTGACCACATCTCCCTCCTTGACCAGCCATTTGGCCAGCGTCCCCTCTTCCATCGTGGGCGAGAGCGCGGGCATCAGGATTTCCACGGGCATCACGGCCTCCTTAACGGTAGGTGACTTTTTTCACGGCGGCGATCACCTCATCGGTGGTCACCAGCGCCAGTTTTTCCAAATTCGCCGCATAGGGCATCGGCACGTCCTTGCCGGTCAGGTTGATGACCGGGGCGTCCAGATCATCAAACGCCTGCTCCATCACCACCGAGGTGATGTAGTTGCCGACCGAGGATTGCGGGAAGCCTTCCTCGACCGTGACCAGCCGGTTGGTTTTCCGCACCGAGGCGAGGATCGCCGCGGTGTCCATCGGGCGGATGGTGCGCAGGTCGATCACCTCGGCCTCGATCCCGTCCTTGGCCAGCGCCTCGGCGGCGGCCAGGGCATAGGTCATGCCGATGCCAAAGCTGACAATCGTCACGTCCCGCCCGGCGCGCGCCACGCGGGCCTTGCCGATCGGAATGGTGAAATCCGCCACATCCGGCACCTCGAAGGTGCGGCCATAGAGGATCTCGTTTTCCAAGAACACCACCGGGTTCTGATCGCGGATCGCGGCTTTCAGCAGGCCCTTCGCATCGGCGGCGCTGTAGGGCATCACCACCTTCAGCCCCGGGATATGCGCATACCACGCGGCATAGCACTGGCTGTGCTGGGCGCCCACCCGCGCCGCCGCCCCGTTCGGGCCGCGGAACACGATGGGGCAGGGCAACTGCCCGCCAGACATATAGTTCGTCTTGGCGGCCGAGTTGATGATGTGGTCGATGGCCTGCATGGCAAAGTTGAAGGTCATGAACTCGACAATCGGGTTCAGACCGCCCCAGGCGGCGCCAACGGCCAGACCGGCAAAGCCGATCTCGGTGATCGGCGTGTCGATCACCCGGCGGGCGCCGAATTCGTCCAGCAGCCCTTGACTGATCTTGTAGGCGCCCTGGTATTCGCCGACTTCCTCGCCCATCAGGAAGACATTGGGATTGCCGCGCATTTCTTCGGCCATCGCCTCGCGCAGCGCCTCGCGCACGGTCATCGACTTCATCGGCGTGCCTTCGGGCCAGTCCGGAGTCGTCGAAACCACCGGCGCAACCGGCGCAGCCGCAGCCACGGGGGCGGCGGCCACCGGCGCAGCCGCCGCCTTTGGCGCCGGGGCGGCCTCGGCGCTTTCGCCCTCTTCCACCATCACGGCGATGGGGGTGTTGACCTTCACGCCTTCGGTGCCGGCGGCGACCAGCAGCTTGCCGACGATACCTTCGTCAACCGCCTCGAACTCCATCGTCGCCTTGTCGGTTTCGATCTCGGCCAGGATCTGGCCGGATTTCACCACATCGCCCTCTTTGACCAGCCACTTGGCCAGCGTGCCTTCCTCCATCGTGGGGGAGAGCGCGGGCATCAGGATCTGCGTTGCCATCTGGTTCCTCCCTCAGGCGTAAATATCGGTCCAGAGCTCGCTCAAGGCGGGCTCGGGGCTGTCTTTGGAGAATTCGGCGGCCTCGTTGACGATCGACTTGATGTCCTTGTCGATGGCCTTGAGGTCCTCGTCACTGGCAAGGCCCCCGGTCAGCAGCATCTCGCGCACGCGCTCGATGGCGTCACGCTCGCTGCGCATCTTCTCGACCTCTTCGCGGGTGCGATACTTGGCCGGGTCCGACATCGAATGACCGCGATAGCGATAGGTCATCATTTCCAGGATATAGGGCCCGTCGCCCGCGCGGCAGGCGGCGATGGCCTTTTCGGCGGCGGCCTTGACGGCCAGCACGTCCATGCCGTCAACCATCTCGCCCTTGATGCCGTAAGCTGCGCCGCGTTCCCACAGGTTGGGCGACTTGGTGGCGCGCTTGGTGCTGGTGCCCATGGCATACTGATTGTTTTCAATCACATAGACAACCGGCAGGTTCCAGAGTTCGGCCATGTTATAGCTCTCGTAAACTTGGCCCTGGTTCGCCGCGCCGTCGCCGAAATAGGCGAAGGTGACGTTGTCATTGCCCTTGTACTTGTCCGAGAACGCCAGCCCGGTGCCCAGCGGCACCTGCGCGCCGACGATGCCGTGCCCGCCGTAAAAGTGCTTTTCCCGGCTGAACATGTGCATCGAGCCGCCCTTGCCGCGCGAATAGCCGCCCGCGCGCCCGGTCAGTTCCGCCATCACGCCCTTGGGGTCCATGCCGCACACCAGCATGTGCCCGTGGTCGCGATAGCTGGTGATGCGCTTGTCGCCATCCTTGGCGGCCGCTTCGATGCCCACCACCACGGCCTCCTGGCCGATATAGAGGTGGCAGAAGCCGCCGATCAGACCCATGCCGTAAAGCTGACCGGCCTTTTCCTCGAATCGACGGATCAGCAGCATGTCGCGGTAGTATTTCAGCAGTTCGTCAGCAGAGATGTTTGATTTCTCTGGCGTTTTCCGGGCTGCCATCGGCGCCTCCCCCTGGTTGCGACGAAAATGGTTTAGTATTAAACAATTCTCTACACCAAGAAGCGTCAAAAAGCGAGACAGTTTTTCGCCCGCCGGTGGGGCGAGGGAGGGCGGAATGCAGCGGATTGTCGCGGTTCAGCGCAGGACGATGTCGTCGGCGCGCACATAGCCCAGCACGTCGCGCGCCTGCTGGTCTAACAGGTCGAGGTCGAGAAACTGGTCCGACAGCCGCCGGGTGTTGTTCTCGATCTCGGCCAGCTCCAGCGCCAGCCGATCCCGTTCGACCCGCAGCGCGGCGACATCGGCCTCGATCTGGATGCGGCGGAACATGCCGTATTCGCCCTGCACCGCGGCGAAGGTCAGATAGACGCCAAAGGTGCCGGCAAGGGCATAATACAGGACGGGCCCGAAGCCGGGGCGTTTCTTGGTCATGCGCTGCTCACTGACCTGCGGTTGCGGCCTCTGCTCGGGCCTTTGGCCCAGTGTGCCACAGCGCGCCCGCTTTGCAAATCCCCGAACCGCCCGGACGCGGGGTCACGCTTGCCCGACTCATCCCTCGCGCGCAGGCTGGCCGGGATGGAGGCGCCGATGACCCGTTCCGAACCCCGCTCGACCCTGTCCACCCATGAGGTGTTCAACCAGCCGGCGCCGCCGCTGCGCGACCCGTTTTCCGGCGACGCGACCCTGCGGGCGGCTCTCGGCCCGGTATTGG
>CALESR010000356.1 GCA_937907485.1 uncultured Paracoccaceae bacterium
AAAGGGGGGGCCTCCCCCCTTTGGGGGGGGGGCCGGGGGGGGGGGCCCCCCCCCCGACCCCCGCAACCCCCGTCAGAACGGCACGTCATCCATCCCGTCGGCGGGCAACAGAAACCGCGCGACGATGTGCTTTTCGCCCGCGCGGTCAAACGCCACCGCCACCTTGTCGCCATCGACCACCAGAACGGATCCGGTGCCGAACTTCGGGTGAAACACCCGCTCGCCTGCAGAAAAATGCACATCGGCGGCGGCCTTGGCCACCGGCGGCGGGGCGACCCTCGCCTGCGCCTGCATGCGTTTCCAGCCCGGCGCGTTATAGACATCGGCCTGTGTCGCCCGCGCCTCCAGACTGTCATCGACACTGGGTGCCGGGGCGCGGCGCATCGCGCCAAAGCCGCCCTGCAGCGCCGGTGACGACAGCACCTCGACATGCGGTCTGGGCAATTCGTCAATGAAGCGGCTGGGCAACTGGCTTTGCCATTGGCCAAACACCCGGCGATTGGCGGCAAAGCTGATGATGCATAACTCCTCGGCCCGGGTGATGCCAACATAGGCCAGTCGGCGTTCCTCCTCGAGCCCCTTTTGCCCGCTTTCATCCATGCTGCGCTGGCTGGGGAACAGGCCGTCCTCCCATCCCGGCAGGAAAACCACGGGGAATTCAAGGCCCTTGGCGGCATGCAGGGTCATGATGGTGACTTTTTCACTGGCTTCCTCGGTCTCGTTGTCGAGGATCAGCGCGACATGTTCGAGGAAGTCCTGCAGAGTGCCATAGCCCTCCAGTGCCTTGACCAGTTCCTTCAGGTTCTCCAACCGCCCTTCGGCATCGGGGGTCTTTTCCGCTTGCCACATCGCGGTATAGCCGCTCTCGTCCAGCATATCCTCAGCCAAAAAGACATGATTTCCTTGAAGAATCGAAAGTTGTCGCTGACAAATCGATTGCCTACTCAAGCAGACTTTGAGATTTTGCTTGGCTTGCTCTCTTTCCAATTCGTCATCTTTGCTCAGTTCTTCTCTTGCGACTATTTCTTCCAGCGCGTGTTGGAGTTCTAGTTTTACTACTTCTAACCGAGCAATCTCAGCCTGATATGGCTGCATCGCTGCTTCGATGCCACAATTGGCGATAAAGAAGTGCCATCGATCCATAGCATCGACAAAGCCGCGCAGCGACCCCGCCGCGCGCCCGGTCAGTAAGCCGTCGCGCAGCACCAGCGCCGCGCCGACCAGCAGCGGCACCTCGGCCTCGCGCGAGACCCGCTGGATCGTCTGCATCGCCTTGTCGCCAAGGCCGCGTTTGGGGGTGTTGACGATGCGTTCAAAGGCGAGATCGTCGGCGGGGCTGACGGCGAGGCGGAAATAGGCCATCGCGTCGCGGATTTCCAACCGCTCATAGAACCGCGGTCCGCCGATCACCCGGTAAGGCAGGCCGATCGACAGGAACCGGTCCTCGAAGGCGCGCATCTGGTGGCTGGCGCGCACCAGAATAGCCATGCCGTCGGGGCTGATACGGTCCATGCCCCGCGCGCCGCGTTGCAGTGCCTCGATCTCGTCGCCGATCCAGCGCGCCTCGTCCTCGCCGTCCCAATGGCCGA
>CALESR010000357.1 GCA_937907485.1 uncultured Paracoccaceae bacterium
AAAGGGGGGCACGCCCCCCTTTGGAAACCCCGTGGATATTTTCAGAGCAAAGATGAAGTCAGCTCATGCGGGGCCAGAGCCGGGGCGCCATCGGGCCGATACGCTCTTCGATGGCGATCATCGCCTGCACGATCAGATCCTCGCGCCAGCGCCGCCCGACGAGTTGCACGCCGATCGGGCAGGTGCGGCCCTGAACCTGCGTCAGCCGCGTGGGGATATTGCCCGCAGGCAGGCCCATGAAGTTCATCGCCGTCGACCAGAAGCCCGAGAGGATCACCTCGCGCGCGCCTTCGGGGCCTTCGGCATCGCGCCCGGCGGTGAAGGGCGGGATCGGCAGGAAGGGCGTCAGCACCAGCGGGTAATCGGCCAGCAGCAGCGACCATTGGCGGGCGAAATGGCTGCGCCGCGCGATGGCGGCGAGATAGGCGCCGGTGTCATAGACCGGGTAATGATGCAGGCATTCGGCCATGATCGCGTTGAAGGTGGGCGAGCCAAGGCGCTGCATGTCGGCCCCGGCCATCAGATGCGCCTCGGTCAGCAGGGCGCGCAGGCTGGTATCGGCAAGCTCCTGCAGGCAGGGCGGGGTGATCTCCTCGACGTGATAGCCGGCGTCGGTCAGCGCCTCGCGCGCGGTCTGCAGGGCGGCGGCGACCTCAGGGTGCAGCGGAAAGTCCAGGGTTTCGGGGGTGAAGCCGACCTTGAGCGGCGCATCCAGCGGCGCGCCGCGCCAGGACAGCGGCACATGGAAGGGGTCGCGCGCATCGGGCTGGATCATCACCGGCATCGCCAGATCCAGATCGCGGGCGTGGCGGGTAATCAGCCCCTGCACCGACATCGACTGGCTGAGCAGCCCACGCTCGGCCGCCTGCGAGGGGTTGAAGGCGGGCACCCGGCCCAGCCCCGGTTTCACCGTCACCGCGCCATTGGCATAGGCCGGATAGCGCAGCGAGCCGCCGATGTCATTGCCATGCGCCAGCGCGCCGATCCCCGCCGCCACCGCCGACCCGGCCCCCCCGGACGAGCCCCCGGCTGACAGCTCCGGGTGCCACGGGTTGTGGGTGCGGCCATGCAGCGGGTTGTCGGTATCGACGCGGTAGGAAAACTCGGGCGTGTTGGTGCGGCCGATGACCACGGCGCCCGCGTCCTGCAGGTGTTTCACCAGCGGCGCATCGGCGGGCGCGATCCAGTCCTTCAGGGCCGGGATGCCGTTCGACGTGGCCTGCCCCGCCTGATCGACGTTGATCTTGATCGTCACCGGCACGCCATGCAGCGGGCCACGCGGGCCGCTCTGCGCGTCCAGCGCGCGGGCACGGGTCAGGGCCTGGTCGCCCAGATCCACCACCACGGCATTCAGCGCCGGGTTGACCGCGTGCATGCGCGCGAGCGAGGATGTGACGGCCTCGACCGCCGAAACCTCACCCGCGCGGGTGAGGGCACTGAGTTCGCTGGCGGAAAGCTGCCACAGTTGGGTGTCGGTCATCTTGGGCCTCGGCATTGGGTGGGCGCAGGCTAGGCGGCGCGGGCGGGCGGAGCAACAGCTTTGCATTGCGCGCGGCGCCGGGGCGCCTATCCTGCCGGGCAAAGCGGGAGGGTGAAATGGGACAGGGATTCAGCGGGCCAGACCTGTGCGCCATGACGGCGCAGGCGGTGGTGGGGATGCTGCGGCGCGGCGAGGTCGCGGCCCATGAGGTGCTGGAGGCCTCGATCACCCGGATGGCGCAGGTGGAACCCGCGGTCAACGCCGTGGTGACGCGCTGCGAGGACCGGGCGCGGGCCTCGCTGGCAGACCTGCCGGACCGGCAGGCGCGACACGGCGGGCAGCCGGGCTGGCTGGCGGGGCTGCCGATCGGGGTCAAGGATCTGACGCCGGTCGAAGGCGTGCGCACGACATGGGGCAGCAAGGCGTTCGAGCATTTCATCCCCCAGCGCACCGATCCGCTGATCGCCCAGCTGGAGGCGCGCGGCGCCACCGTGGTCGGCAAGACCAACACGCCGGAGTTCGGCGCGGGCGGCAATACGACCAACGCCGTCTTTGGCCCGACGCGCAACCCGTGGAACCGGGCGCTGAACGCCGGGGGGTCGTCGGGCGGGGCGGCGGTGTCGCTGGCGACCGGCGAGGTCTGGCTCAGCCATGGGTCCGATCTGGCCGGGTCGTTGCGCACCCCGGCGGCCTATTGCGGCGTGCTGGGGCTGCGGCCCTCGCCGGGGCGGGTCGGCGGCGGGCCGGAACTGCTGGGCTTTTCGACCGAGGGCGTCGCCGGGCCGATGGCGCGCAACGCCGGGGACCTCGCGCTGTTTCTCGACGCGATGGCGGGGTTCGATCCGGTCTGGCCGCTGTCTCTGGAGGCGCCGGTGACACCGTTTCAGGACGCGGTGGCGCGGGCCTCGGGGCGGGTGCGCATCGGCTATGCGCCGGATCTGGGTGGCTTTGCCTATGTTGACCCGAGGATGCGCGCGGCGCTGGATACGGCGATGGCGGCGCTGGAGCGGGCAGGTTGCACCGTCGAGGCCGCCTGCCCCGATCTGCCCGACCTCGCCCGCACCTATCAGGACCTGCGGGCGATGCATTGGGCCGCCCTGCCCGGCCGCGCGGCCCCCGAAGTGCAGGCGCATTACAAGCCGACGCTGCGGCAGAACATCGCCCAGGGCCGGGCGCTGAGTGCCGATCAGATCTATGACGCCCAGCGCAACCGCACGCGGATCTATCACGCGATGCGCGGCTTTCTGGGCGGGTTCGATGTGCTGGCCTGCGCGGTGATGGGCCTGCCCGCCGGGCCGGTCGAGCAGGAATTCCCGCCTGAAATCAATGGCGAGCCGGTGACGGATTACATCGACTGGCTGCGGTTTTCCTTTCTGCCGGTGGTGGCGGGCCTGCCCGCGCTGTCGATGCCGGTGGGGTTTCTGGCCGATGGCATGCCGGTGGGGCTGCAACTGATCGGGCCGCCACGCGGCGAGGCTTTGTTGCTGGCCGCCGCGCGGGGGATCGAGATGGCCTTGGGGCTGGAGATGGGGCCGATTGATCCGCGCGGGTGAGGGCGGCGCTCGGGGGCATTGAGCCCCCGTCGCGCCGCGCGGGTTGCCACCCGCACCGGCCCCAAGGGGGGCACGCCCCCCTTGGGAAACCCCGTGGATATTTAGGGAGCAAAGATCGGGGTCAGCGTTCGAGCCGCAGCAGGCGGTCGAGGGCGAGGCGGCCGGGGCCGAAGGTCAGCACGGCGAGCAGGCTGGGGGCGCAGAGGCCGTGGACGCCCCAGGCCTAGGGGCAGACGAAGATCTGGATGG
>CALESR010000358.1 GCA_937907485.1 uncultured Paracoccaceae bacterium
CGCGGCGATCGACCTGACGCTGAAGCCCGGCATCGCCGGGCCCGAAGGCGGCGAGGCGGTCGGTGCCTCGTGGCGGATGCCGGTGGGGGTGCAGGTCAGCGCCCTGCCCGGCTTTGAGGCGGGCGACTGGTGGGTGCAGGACGCCGCCGCCGCGCTGCCCGCGCGGCTGCTGGCCGTGCACCCGGGCGAGCGCGTGCTGGACCTGTGCGCGGCACCCGGCGGCAAGACGATGCAACTGGCGGCGGCGGGGGCGGTTGTCACCGCGCTCGATGCCTCGGAACCCCGGCTGGAGCGGTTGCGGCAGAATCTGGCGCGCACCGGGCTGCGCGCCGAGATCCTCTGCGCCGATGCGCTGCTCTGGGCGCCCGAGCAGCGCTTTGACGCCGTACTGCTGGATGCGCCCTGCACCGCCACCGGCACCATCCGCCGCCATCCGGACCTGCCCCTGGTGCGCAAGCCCGCCGATGTCGCCAGCCTGACCGCGTTGCAGGCGCAGTTGCTGGACCGGGCGCTGGGCTTCGTCAAACCCGGCGGGCGGCTGGTCTATTGCACCTGCTCGCTGCTGCCCGACGAGGGCGAGGCGCAGATCACCGCCGCGCTGGCCCGGCACCCCGGCCTGCGCGCAGCGACGCCCGCGCAGCCCTTGGGCGAGGCCACGCCCGAGGGTGGCTGGCGCACGCGGCCGGACGGGCATCCGGGGGGGATCGACGGCTTTTACATGGCACTTCTTCGCCAAGACCCTGCCTGAACGGATGACAGCGTGCCGCCTTGGCGCTATGTCCGGCAGGGCGGTCAAAGGATGCACGATGGAGCAAGGCTGGTCAGCGTGGAAAAAGCGCCTCGGCGATGCCTGGGCGGCGCGGGCGGTGCGCTCGGCCCCGGCGGCGGGCGGATTCACCTCGATCCCGGAGCCGCGCACCCTGGGCTATTTCGCCCGCGGGCGGCAACTGGCGGCCGGGAATTTCCTGCTGGCCGGGCACATGGTCGAAACCCACCAGCCCTGGGATATCGAGCCCCCCTCGCTGGGATTTGCCGCCGAATTGCATGGCTTTGGCTGGCTGGACCATCTGGCGGCGAATGGCGACCGCACGGCACGACTGGCGGCGCAGGGCTGGGTGGCCGACTGGATCGCCCGGCACGGCATGGGCGAGGGGCCGGGCTGGCAGCCGGACCTGACCGGGCGGCGAGTGCTGCGCTGGCTGCATCACGCGGTGTTCCTGACCTCGGGCCGCACCGCGGCCGAGACCGCGCCCTATTTCGCCGCGCTGGGACGGCAGACCGCCTATCTGGCACGGCGCTGGGACCGGGCGGCGCCCGGCCTGCCGCGGTTCGAGGCGCTGACCGGCCTGCTCTGCGCCTCGCTGGCGCTGATCGGCATGGAATCCTATCGCATCGCGGCGGTCGCGGCGCTGGCACGGGCCTGTGACACCGACATTTCGCCCGACGGCGGGTTGCCCAGCCGCAGCCCCGAGGACGTGCTCGAAGTCTTTACCCTGCTGACATGGGCCGCCGAAGCCCTGCGCGAGACCGAGGCCAATCTGCCCGGCCCGCTGGTGCAGGCGCTGGGTCGCATGGCGCCCTGTCTGCGCAACCTGCGTCATGCCGATGGCGGCCTTGCGCGGTTCCACGGCGGCGGGCGCGGGGTCGAGGGGCGGCTGGAGCAATCGCTGGCCTCGGCGCATGTGCCCCTGCGGCCCAACCAGCCGGTCGCGATGGGCTTTGCCCGGCTGGAGGGCGGGCGCACCACGCTGATCGTCGATGCGGCGCTGCCGCCCTCGGGCGCGGCGGCGACCGGCGCGCATGCCTCGATGCTGGCGTTCGAGCTGACCTCGAACCGCCGCCCGCTGATTGTCAACTCGGGCTCGGGCGTACCCTTTGGCCCGGAATGGGAAAAGGCCGGGCGTGCCACCAATTCGCATTCCACGCTGTCGATCGACGGCACCTCGTCAGCGCGCTTTGGCCGGGCCTCGCGCCCCGAGGAAGGCGGCGCGCCACTGGTGGACGGGCCGCTCAGCGTGACGCTGCACCGCTCGGACGAGCGCGACGGATCGTCGCTGCTGCTCAGCCATGACGGCTATGTGGCGACGCATGGCCTGACCCATGTGCGCACGCTGGATCTGGGGCGCGACGGGCGCGTGCTGCTGGGCGAGGATACGCTGGCCGTGCTGGAACCCGCGCATCGCAAACGGTTCGACGCGCTGCTGACACAGGGGCGGCTGCGGGGAATTTCCTATGCCTTGCGGTTCCATCTGCACCCCGAGGCCGATGCCTCGCTGGACATGAACGGCTCGGCGGTCTCGGTGGCGCTGCCCTCGGGCGAGATCTGGGTGTTCCGCTTTGACGGGCCGGGGCGGCTGGCGCTGGAGCCCTCGGTCTATCTGGAAAAGGGCCGGCTGGCGCCGCGGCCCTGCCAGCAGATCGTCATCCGCGCGGCGATCCTCGATGAAACCGCCCAGATCAACTGGACACTGGCCAAGGCGCAGGATACCCCGCTGGCCATCCGCGACATCGGCCGTGACGAGGATCTGGCCCTGCCGCGCGACCTGTTCGCCTGAGCCCGAAGGACCATCCATGACCGACCTCATCCCCGTCAAACGCGCCCTCTTGTCGGTCTCTGACAAAACCGGGCTGATCGAACTGGGCCGCGCACTGGCGGCGCGCGGGGTCGATCTGGTGTCCACCGGCGGCACCGCCAAGGCGCTGCGCGAGGCCGGTCTGGCGGTGCGTGACGTGGCGGATTTGACGGGTTTCCCGGAAATGATGGACGGACGGGTCAAGACCCTGCACCCGATGGTGCATGGCGGCTTGCTGGCGCTGCGCGACGATGCCGGGCATCAGGCCTCGATGACGGCGCATGGGATCGAGGCGATCGACCTGCTGGTGGTCAACCTCTACCCCTTCGAGAAAACCGTCGCGGCAGGCGGCGATTATGACGCCTGTGTCGAGAACATCGACATCGGCGGCCCGGCGATGCTGCGCGCGGCGGCCAAGAACCACGCCTTTGTCACCGTCATCACCGACCCTGAGGATTACGCCCCCCTGCTGGCGGCGCTGGATCAGGGCGGCACCGATCTGGCCTTGCGTCAGCGCATGGCCGCCAACACCTATGCCCGCACGGCGGCCTATGACGCGGCGGTTTCGGCGTGGTTTGCCGCCACGCTGAACGACCCCGCGCCGCGCCGCCGGGCCTTTGCCGGCACGCTGGCGCAGACCCTGCGCTATGGCGAGAACCCGCACCAGTCGGCGGCCTTTTATACCGATGGCAGCGGGCGGCCCGGCGTGGCGACCGCCGTGCAGCATCAGGGCAAGGAGCTGTCCTATAACAACATCAACGACACCGACGCCGCGTTCGAGCTGGTGGCCGAGTTCACCGAAGGCCCGGCCTGCGCGATCATCAAGCACGCCAACCCCTGCGGCGTGGCGCGCGGGGCGACGCTGCTCGACGCCTACAAGGCCGCCTTTGACTGCGACCGCACCAGCGCCTTTGGCGGCATCGTCGCGCTGAACCAGCCGCTCGACGCGGCGACGGCGCAGGAAATCACCGGCATCTTTACCGAAGTCGTCATCGCCCCCGGCGCCAGTGCCGAGGCCCGCGCGATCTTTGCCGCCAAGAAGAACCTGCGCCTGCTGACGACCGAGGGCCTGCCCGATCCGCGCACGGGCAGCCTGACCTTCCGGCAGGTCGCAGGCGGGTTTCTGGTGCAGGGCAAGGACAACGGCTTTGTCGGCATGGACGACCTGCGCGTGGTGACGAAAAAGGCCCCGACCGAGGCGCAGTTGGCCGATCTGCTCTTCGCGTGGAAAATCGCCAAGCATGTGAAATCGAACGCGATTGTCTATGTGAAGGACGGCGCCACCGTGGGCGTCGGCGCCGGGCAGATGAGCCGCGTCGACAGCGCCCTGATCGCCGCGAAAAAGGCCGAACGCATGGCCGAGGTGCTGGGCCTGCCCGCGCCGCTGACCCTCGGGTCGGCGGTGGCCTCGGATGCGTTCTTTCCCTTCCCCGATGGTCTGATGGAGGCCGCAGCCGCAGGCGCGACCTGCGTCATCCAGCCCGGCGGCTCGATGCGCGACGACGAGGTGATCGCAGCGGCCGATGCGGCGGGGCTGGCGATGGTCTTCACCGGCATGCGCCATTTCCGGCACTGACGATGCGCGCGCTTATCTGGACCGCAGCCCTGACCCTCGCCTTTGACCAGGCGCTGAAATGGGCCGTGGTCGTGGGCCTGAACCTGCGCGAAATCGGCCAGATCGAGGTCTGGCCACCTTTTCTGACCCTGACGATGGCGTGGAATCGCGGCGTCAACTTTGGCCTCTTTGCCGATGACTCGCTCTGGCTGCGCGCGGCGCTGGTGGCGTTGCCGCTGATCGTTTCGGCCTGGGTCTGGCATTGGGTGCGCGGCATCCGCGGCGGCTGGGCGCTGCAACTGTCGGCGGGGCTGCTGATCGGCGGCGCGCTGGGCAATGCCATCGACCGGGTGGTTTGGGGCGCGGTGGCCGACTTTCTCAACATGTCCTGTTGCGGCATCGTCAACCCCTGGGCCTTCAACCTCGCCGATATCGCCATCTTCGTCGGCGCCTTCGGGCTCATCCTGACCGCGCAGGGCAAAAGGCCGCGTGACGATGGGCCTGACCTGGGCTAAAAGGGGCCAGCCCCTGACCAAGCGGAACACCATGCGCCTCCTTCGCCTCGGAACCCTCGCCACGCTCTGCCTGCTGACGATCGCCGGTTGCTCGCGCAATTCCGAAGTGCCGCAGCTGATGAACATCGCCGCGAATCAAGAAACCCCGGACGAGTTTTCCATCGTGCCCACCGGGCCACTGCAGGCGCCGCCCAGTTTTGACGCGCTGCCAGCACCGACGCCGGGTGGCAGCAATCTGGTCGATCCGGACGCCCGCGCCGAGGCTGTCGCCGCCCTTGGCGGGCGGATCAGCGCCGAGCGCACGCAGGGTGTCCCCGGCGCCGATGCCGGG
>CALESR010000359.1 GCA_937907485.1 uncultured Paracoccaceae bacterium
TCGGCGCGGTTTGCAGCGTTGGCGCACTGTCGTCGGGCAGCCACCGCCATTTGGTCCTTGATCTGGCGTGAGTCCTTGAAGCGCGATGAAAGCAGGGCCTCGCGCCCTTTCCTTTCCCCCCCATCCGTGCAATAGGCCCCTGCCAAGTGAAGCACCCCCCGGACAGGAGCATCCCATGGCGATTCGTGAAGCCCTCACCTTTGACGATGTCCTGCTGGTCCCGGCGGCCTCGACGGTCTTGCCCTCGATGGCGGATGTCAGCACGCAGGTGACGCGGTCGATCCGGATGAACATTCCGCTCTTGTCCTCGGCGATGGACACGGTGACCGAGGCCAAGATGGCGATTGCCATGGCGCAGGCCGGAGGCATCGGCGTGATCCACCGCAACCTCGACCCCGAGCGGCAGGCCGACGAGGTGCGCCGGGTCAAGCGCTTTGAATCCGGCATCGTCTTCAACCCGGTTACCTTGACGCCCGACCAGACCCTCGCCGACGCCCGCGCGCTGGCCGAGCGGTTCAACATCACCGGCTTTCCGGTGGTCGATGCGGCGGGGCGGGTCGTCGGCATCATCACCAACCGCGACATGCGCTTTGCCACCGATCCGCGCACGCCGGTCCGCGCGATGATGACCTCCGAGGCGCTGGTCATCCTGCGCGAACCCGCCGACCGCGAGCAGGCGCGCAGCCTGATGCATGGGCGGCGGATCGAGAAGCTGCTGGTGGTCAATGCCGAAGGGCGGCTGACCGGCCTGTTGACGCTGAAGGACACCGAAAAGGCGGTGCTGCACCCGATGGCCTGCAAGGACAGCGAGGGGCGGCTGCGCGTGGCGGCGGCCTCGACGGTGGGCGATGCGGGGTATGAACGTTCGGCCATGCTGATCGACGCGGGCGTCGATCTGGTGGTGATCGACACCGCGCATGGCCATTCGGCCTCGGTGGCCGAGGCGGTCGAGCGGGTCAAGACCCTGTCGAATACCGTGCAGGTGGTGGCCGGCAACGTCGCCACGGCCGAGGCGACGCGGGCGCTGATCGGCGCCGGGGCGGACGCGGTCAAGGTGGGCATCGGTCCCGGCAGCATCTGCACCACGCGGATCGTCGCCGGTGTCGGCGTGCCGCAACTGACGGCGATCATGGATGCGGCCGGGGCGGCGGGTGATGTGCCGATCATCGCCGACGGCGGCATCAAGTATTCCGGCGATTTCGCCAAGGCGATTGCCGCCGGGGCGTCCTGCGCGATGGTCGGCAGCGCCATCGCCGGCACCGACGAGGCGCCGGGCGAGGTGATCCTCTATCAGGGCCGCAGCTATAAATCCTATCGCGGGATGGGCAGCCTGGGCGCGATGGCGCGCGGCTCGGCCGACCGCTATTTCCAAAAGGACGCCGCCTCGGACAAGCTGGTGCCCGAGGGGATTGAGGGGCAGGTGCCTTACAAGGGCCCGGTCTCGAACGTGCTGCACCAGATGGTCGGCGGCCTGCGCGCGGCGATGGGGTATACCGGCAACCGCACGCTGCCCGAAATGCGCACCGGCTGCGATTTCGTCCGCATCACCGGCGCCGGGCTCAAGGAAAGCCACGTCCACGACGTGCAGATCACCCGCGAGAGCCCGAATTACCGCATGGACGGCTGACCGCTTGCGGCCAGCCCCCGCTTGCGGCAGGGTAGGGTCCGAGGACACTGCCCGAGAAGACTGGGAGCCCCGCCATGCCGCCGCCTGACGACACCGACCTCGAACCCGCCAACCGCGAGGTCTGGCCGCGTATCCTGTGGATCGTGGTGATGACCATGCTGATCTCGGTGGCGCAGTCGATCCTGTTTGCCGTCGCCGTCTTGCAGATGGTGTTCCTGATCGCGCAAAAGGGCCGCCCGAACGAGGAACTGGGCGATTTCGGCGCCATGGTCGGCGCCTGGATTGCCAAGGCCGCGCGCTATCAATCCGCCGCCAGCGATGACAAACCCTGGCCCTGGACGCCGATGGGCTCGTAGGGTGCGTCGTCCCGACGCCCCTTGCCCCTAGCGCCGGTTGATCAGCACCAACCCCGCCACCAGCAGCGCCAGCGCCACCGGGGTCAGCGGGCCGACCGCCTCACCCAGCAGCAGCCACCCCAGCAGCGCACTCAGGATCGGCGTCAGAAAGCTGAAACTGGCCACCGTGCCACTGGGATAACGCGCCAGCGCCCAGAACCACAGAACGAACCCCAGCGTCACCACACCCAGCGCCTGCACCAGCAGGATCACCGCCTGAAATGCGGTGAACTCGCGCACCAGAGGGTCGCCGAACAGCGGTGCTGCGGCCAGCAGCAACACGCTCGACACTGCCACCTGCCAGAAGATCTGCGTCTCGGGCGCCGTGCCGCCCAACCGGGTGCGCCGCGCCGCCACCACCACCGCAGCCCAGGCCATCCCCGCCACCAGCGCCGCCAGATCGCCGGTCAGACTGCCCTCGGACCCGGCGCCGCGCCCGGCCAGCGTCAGCACCACACCACCAAAGCCCAGCAGGAATCCCAGCGCCCGCAGCGGCGTCAACCGCTCGCCGGGAAACAGGAAATGCGCCGCCACCGCCAGCCAGATCGGCATGGCGTAAAAGATCGAACTGGCCCGCACCACCCCGGTATGATCGAGCGCGACGAACAGCAGCAGGAACTCGACGCTAAAGCACAGGCCCATCACCAGCCCGCCGCGCCAGAGGTCCGCGCGAAAGGCGATGCCCCGCCAGCGCATCCAGCCCGCCAGCGCGCCCACCGCGATGACACTGCGCAGCCCGGCCAGAAACACCGGCTGCAACCCGCTATTTCCAAGCTTTATCAACACATTGTTCATGCCAAACAGCATGGCGAGGCCAAAGAGCAGCCAAAAGCCGATCAGGTCCAGCGGGCGACGGGTCGTGGGGATCATGCGGTTTTGCACCTGTGAAACATCCCCGCGACTGAACCGCGCCCGCGCCGCCGGGTCAAGCCCCGGCAGGGCCTTTCCCTTGCCCCTCGAACGGGTTAAGGGACAGTTCTTCACAGGAGAAGCATCATGGCCAGCCTGCAAGGACCAATCCTGATGGTGGCGGCAATGGTCGGCTTCGCCGTCGAGGACGCGGTCATCAAGACGCTGGCGGCCCGGATGCCGCCCGGCCAGATCGCGCTGGCGCTGGGGCTGATCGGCGGCACGGTCTTTGCCCTCTTGCTGCGCCGCCACGGGCTGCGCCTCCTGGTGCCGCAGGCCTTGCGCGGCGCGGCGCTGGTGCGCAATCTGGCCGAGGTCGGCGCGGTCATCACCATGACCTTGGGCGTCGCGCTGGTGCCGCTGAGCGTGGTGTCCTCGATCCTGCAGGCGATGCCCTTGGCGGTCACGATGGGCGCGGCGCTGGTCCTTGGCGAAAAGGTCGGCTGGCGCCGCTGGAGCGCGATCCTCGTGGGCTTTGTCGGCGTGCTGATGATCGTGCGGCCGGGCTTCGCGGGCTTTGACCGGCTGGCGCTGATCCCACTGGCGGCGGTGGTCTTTCTCAGCGTGCGCGACATCGCTACGCGCCGGGTGGCTGGCGCGGTCTCGTCCCTGCAGGTGGCGGGCTGGGGGTTTCTGGCGGCTCTGCCCGGCGGCTTGTTGATGCTGGCGATGCGCGGTGAGGTGCCGGTGCTGCCCGCCGCCACCGACGCCCTGCTGCTGGTCGGCATGGCGATCATCGGCATCGCGGCTTACGGCGCCTTGGTGCGCGCGACCCGCGCCGATACCCTCGCCGTGACGACGCCGTTTCGCTACTCGCGCCTCGTCTTTGCCATGCTGATCGGGGTCATCGTCTTTGGCGAGCGCCCGGACGGCTGGACGCTGGCCGGTTCGGCGCTGGTGGTGGCGGCCGGGCTTTACACCATGCTGCGCGAAATGCGGCTTGCCCGGTTGCGCTAACCCCCGCTGCGGCCCTTCCCACGCCCCCTTGGCGCGGCTATAGAGGCCGCGACAACCATATGAGGGGCGCCATGACTATTATTCTCGACATCATCGGCCGCGAGATCCTCGACAGCCGGGGCAACCCGACGGTCGAGGTGGATGTGATCCTCGAGGACGGCACGATGGGCCGCGCCGCGGTGCCCTCGGGCGCCTCGACCGGCGCGCATGAGGCCGTCGAGCGCCGCGACGGCGACAAGGCGCGCTATCTGGGCAAGGGCGTGCTGCACGCCGTCGCCGCCGTCAACGGCGAGATCGCCGAGGCGCTGAACGGCATCGACGCCACCGAGCAGGTCGCCATCGACCGCGCGCTGATCGAACTGGACGGCACGCCGAACAAGTCGCGGCTGGGCGCCAACGCCATTCTGGGCGTCTCGCTGGCCGTCGCCAAGGCCGCCGCCGACGCCAGCGCGATGCCACTGTATCGCTATGTCGGCGGCACGTCCGCGCGGATCCTGCCAGTGCCGATGATGAACATCATCAACGGCGGCGAGCATGCCGACAATCCCATCGACATTCAGGAATTCATGATCATGCCGATCAGCGCGGACAATATCCGCGACGCGGTGCGCATGGGGTCCGAGGTGTTCCATACGCTGAAAAAGGAACTCAGCGCCGCCGGGCTGAACACCGGGATCGGCGATGAAGGCGGTTTTGCCCCCAATCTCAGCTCTGCCCGCGATGCGCTTGATTTCATTCTGAAATCCATCGAAAAGGCTGGCTATCGCCCCGGCGAGGATATTTGTCTGGCATTGGACTGCGCCTCGACCGAATACTTCAGGAACGGCCAGTATGTCATGGCAGGCGAAGGAAAATCCTTCACCGCGGCGGAAAACGTCGACTATCTGGCGGCGCTGGTGCGCGACTATCCGATCATCTCGATCGAAGACGGCATGGCCGAGGATGACTGGGATGGCTGGAAGCTGCTGACCGACACGCTGGGCGGCAAGGTGCAACTGGTCGGCGACGACCTCTTTGTCACCAACCCGGCGCGTCTGGCGCGCGGCATCAAGGCCGGTGTCGCCAACTCGATGCTGGTCAAGGTCAACCAGATCGGCACCCTGACCGAGACCCTGCAGGCCGTCGAAATGGCGCATCGGGCGCGCTATTCCAACGTCATGAGCCACCGGTCCGGCGAGACCGAGGATGCGACGATTGCCGACCTCGCCGTCGCCACCAATTGCGGGCAGATCAAGACCGGCTCGCTGGCGCGCTCGGACCGGCTGGCCAAGTATAACCAGTTGATCCGCATCGAGGAAATGCTGGGCGAAGTGGCCGAATACGCCGGGCGCTCGATTCTGCGCGGTTGACCGCAAGCGGTGAAGATTTCCTGACGGGCGCAGCCGGGTGACCCCCCGGTTGCGCCCATTTTTCATGACAATTTGAGGGGTTAAGCGAGTGTTAAGGGCGCGGGCCTAGGCTGGGGGGATCGTTCATCCATGAGGTTCGCCATGTCCAGCGTCCTGTCTCCCCTTGCCCCCGTCACGCCCCTCACCCGCGAGGGGCCGGTCGGCCCGCATGCCGCCCGCCCCGTGACGCCGGTGGAAACCGCGCGCGCGGTGCGGCCCGTCCAGCCGGATACCGCCGCCGAATTGGTGCGCAACCCGGCCTCGCACGAACGCCCGGTCGGCCCGCCGCCCACCTTTGATGTCAATGTGTTGCAAGACATCCGCGCCCGGCTCAAGGATGCTCCACCGCCTGAGGACGCTGCCGAACCGGCCGAGGCCGACGAACCCGCAGCCCCCGCAGTCGAGGCGCCGCCCATCGAATTCGCCCGCGTGCCGGAAGGCCCGGAAGAGACGCACGCCCTCGACAAGAAGGTCTGATTGCTCGGTCAGTGCCGACTACTCGACCGCGGGCAGCGCCCTTGGTCCGCTTGTGCGTGCCCGCAATGCCCCGGTTTTCACCGGCCTTGGTCGTCAAAAAAAGACCGGCGCGCAGGGAGGGGACGCGCCGGTTTTAGTGATCGTTGCGCCGGGGTCACTCGGCCGGTTGCGCCATCGGGTTGTTGGGATGGGTCGTCCAGTTGGCATAATCGCCGACCACCTTGCCGGTGCGCGGATCGGTCGCGCCCTTGGGCAGAGTCTCCATCGTGATGCAGTTCTCGACCGGGCAGACATTGACGCACAGGTTGCAGGCGACGCATTCGGCTTCGTTCACCTCGTACACGCGGTCCGGTTTTTGCCAGATCGCCTGATGCGACGTGTCCTCGCAGGCGGCATAGCAGCGCCCGCAGCCGATACAGGCCTCGGCGTCGATCCGCGCCTTGGTGACATGGTTCAGGTTGAGGAACTGCCAGTCCGTCACATTGGGCACCGCACGGCCAACCACTTGATCGACCGAGGTAAACCCCTTCTTGTCCATCCACAGCGACAGGCCGGATTCCATCTCCTTGACGATGCCGAACCCATAGGTCATCGCCGCCGTGCAGACCTGCACATTGCCTGCGCCCAGCGACAGGAACTCGGCCGCGTCGCGCCAGGTCGTGATGCCGCCGATGCCGGAAATCGGTAGCCCCGCCGTCTCGCGCGAGCGGGCGATTTCCGCCACCATGTTCAGCGCGATCGGCTTGACCGCCGGGCCGCAATAGCCGCCATGCGTGCCCTTGCCGTCGATGCTGGGCTCGGGGCAGAAGTCATCCAGATCGACCGAGGTGATCGAGTTGATCGTATTGATCAGGCTGACCGCATCGGCGCCGCCGCGCTTGGCCGCCTCGGCGGGTTTGCGGATGTCGGTGATGTTGGGCGTCAGCTTGACGATGCAGGGCATGCGCGAGTGTTTCTTGACCCAGCGCGTCACCATCTCGATGTATTCCGGCACCTGACCGACAGCCGAGCCCATGCCCCGCTCGGCCATGCCATGCGGGCAGCCAAAGTTCAGCTCGACCCCGTCGGCCTCGGTTTCCTCGACCCGCTTCAGGATGCCTTGCCACGAATCCTCGTCGCAGGGCACCATCAGGCTGACCACCAGCGCACGGTCCTTCCAGTCGCGCTTGACCTTCTTGATCTCGTCGAGGTTCACCTGCAGCGGCCGGTCGGTGATGAGTTCGATGTTGTTCAGGCCCAAAAGCCGCCGGTCCGCCCCCCAGATCGCGCCATAGCGCGGGCCGTTGACGTTGACCACTGGCGGCCCGTCGAGGCCCAGCGTCTTCCAGACCACACCGCCCCAGCCCGCCTTGAAGGCGCGCACGACGTTGTATTCCTTGTCGGTCGGCGGCGCCGAGGCCAGCCAGAACGGGTTGGGCGACTTGATGCCGACGAAATTCGAAGTCAGGTTTGCCATGCTGTTCTCCGGCGGATCAAACCGCCGCCCCCGTCAAGGATGCGTGAATGTCCATCGCCGCGTCGCGGCCCTGGGCGACGGCGGTGACGGTCAGATCCTCACCCCCCAGCGCGCAATCGCCACCCGCCCAGACCATCGGCAGCGAGGTCCGACCGGCGCTGTCGATGGCGATCTTGCCGCCCTCCAGCGTCAGTACCTCGGGCTGCCCTGCCAGCGTCTGGCCAATCGCCTTGAAGACCTGATCGGCGGGCAGGACAAAGCCTTCGCCGGTGCGTTCCAGCCCCTTGGCGCCTTGCCGTGTATAGGCAAACTCGACCTCCAGCGCCTTGCCCGCCGCGCGGATCGCCACCGGCATCGCCTCGGTGACGATGCTGACCCCTTCGGTCGCGGCATGATCCAGTTCATAGTCCGAGGCCGACATCGCCTCGCGCCCGCGGCGATACACCATATGCACATGCTCGGCGCCCAGAAGCCGCGATTGCACGGCAGCATCGACCGCCGTCATCCCGCCGCCGATCACCACCACGCGCCGCCCGATGGGCAGGCTGGACAGATCCTCGCACTGGCGCAATTCGGCAATGAACTCGACGGCGTCGCGCACACCCGGCAGATCCTCGCCCGCGATGCGCAGCCCGTTGACCCCGGCCAGCCCCATGCCCAGAAACACCGCGCAATGGTCCGACCGCAGCTCCTCCAGCGTCACCTCGCGGCCCAGCGCGCTGCCGGTGATGACCTTGATGCCGCCGATCTGCAGCAGCCAGTCCACCTCGGCCTGCGCGATGCCATTCGCCGCCTTATAACCGGCGATGCCATATTCGTTCAGGCCGCCGGGCAGCGCCCGCGCCTCGTGCATCACCACGTCATGCCCCAGCATCGCCAGCCGATGCGCACAGGCGAGGGCGGCCGGCCCGGCGCCCACCACGGCGACGCTCTTGCCGGTCGGCGCGGCGCGGGTAAACGGATGCTCGCCCGCCATCAGCAGCCCGTCCGTCGCATAGCGCTGCAGGCGGCCGATCTCCACCGGGTTGCCCTCGGCGGTGTTGCGCACGCAAGACCCCTCGCACAGCGTCTCGGTCGGGCAGACCCGCGCGCACATCCCGCCCAGAATGTTCTGCGCCAGAATGGTGCGCGCCGCGGCCTCGGCGGTGCCGGTCTGGATCTGCCGGATGAACAGCGGAATGTCGATCGCCGTGGGGCAGGCGGTCACGCAGGGCGCATCATGGCAGAAATAGCAGCGATCCGCCGCCACCCGCGCCTCGTGGTCGTTCAACATCGGATAGAGGTCGTCGAAATGCGCCTCCAGCGTGGCGGCGTCCAGACGGCCGGCGCGCACACCGTCGGTCTGCGGGGAATGGGACACGGGCTTCCTCCAGGGTGGCTGGTTGTCAGCGCCTAGAGTGGCACGGTTAGAAATTTTATCAACTGGTAAAATACATCCTCGGGCCCCGCGCCTGCACTTTGCCTGCCCAACAGGCAGCCGCGCGCCTGTTGCGCCACAAATCCGGCTTTTCCCGCTGCCCGACCCGCGCTAAACGAGGCCAATGGCCAAGCTCTATTTCCACTACTCGACGATGAACGCGGGCAAGTCGACGATCCTGCTGCAGGCGTCGCACAATTACCGCGAACGCGGGATGCAGACCTATCTCATCACCGCGCAATTCGACAACCGGGCGGGCGAGGGGCGCATCGCCTCGCGCATCGGCATCGGCGAGCCCGCCGATACCTTCGGCCCCGGCGAGGATCTCTTCGCCAAGATCGAGGCCCGCCTCGCCGCCGGCCCCTGTGCCTGCATCTTCATCGACGAGGCGCAGTTCCTGACGCCCGAGCAGGTCTGGCAACTCGCCCGCGCCGTCGATGACCTCGGCGCCCCGGTGATGGCCTACGGGCTGCGCGTCGATTTTCGCGGCCAGCTGTTCCCCGGTTCGGCGGCGCTGCTGGCCCTCGCGGACGAGATGCGCGAGGTCCGCACCATCTGCCACTGCGGCCGCAAGGCGACGATGGTCATCCGTCAGGATTCGCAGGGCAAGGCGCTGCGCGACGGCGCCCAGGTGCAGATCGGCGGCAATGAAACCTATGTCTCGCTCTGCCGCCGCCACTGGCGCGAGGCCGTGGGCGATCTCTCGACGCCCTGACCGCCGCCCTCTTTGCTCTTCAAATATCCTCAGGGGGGTGA
>CALESR010000360.1 GCA_937907485.1 uncultured Paracoccaceae bacterium
TCACGGCAAAGGGCAGGCTGTCGTATTTCGGGCCGCCGACGGCGCCCAGCAGCACGGCGTCCACCTCTTGTGCCTTGGCCATCGTCGCGTCGTGCAGCGGAGTGCCATGCGCGTCATAGGCGCAGCCGCCGACCAGATCCTCGCTCACGTCAAAGCGGACGCCGCGCTTGTCGCCCATCCAGGCGATGATCTTCTTCACTTCGGCCATGACTTCGGGACCGATGCCGTCGCCGGCGAGGATGAGGAGGGAAGGGTTGGCCACGGGAAACTCCCTGTTTTTCAAGATGCGATTGCGGCCTAGCGTGCCTCGCCCGCAGGGTCAAGCCGCGCCGCAGATCGTGA
Source organism: uncultured Paracoccaceae bacterium (assembly GCA_937907485.1). Classification (GTDB taxonomy): domain Bacteria; phylum Pseudomonadota; class Alphaproteobacteria; order Rhodobacterales; family Rhodobacteraceae; genus Pararhodobacter. The sequence continues at coordinate 343 of CALESR010000360.1, forward strand.
GCACCGCACCGGCCGCTGCGTGCTAGTCTGGCGGCGACGAGGTGCCCGCGATGCTGCCCAGACTTGCCGTGATCCTGCTGCTCGCCCTGCCCGCCGGGGCGCAAGAGGCCAGTGTGACCCTGCCAGTGATCCCGCCCCTGCCTGCGGGTGAGGCGGGGCATCTGCTGCAGGTGCTGGTGATGGCAAATGTGGCGGCGTGGAACTGCGCCGACGTAGCGGACGGCACCGCGCCGCGGCTCTTGCTGGCCGGGTCGCTGGACCTTCTGGTGCAGCAGATGGGCCTTGATGAGTCCGGGCTGCGCCGGGTGCAGGCGCCGATGCTGGCGGCGCTGGAAAAACCCGGCTTTTGCGCCGCGATGGGCCCGCAGGTGGGCATGGTGCTGGACATGCTGGTGTTCTGGGGCGGCTCGCTGGCGCTGAACCGCGGTTGAACCTCAACCCAGCGCGCTCAATTCGGCGGCGAGGAAATCGCGCACCCGGCGGATGCGTGGGTTGGTGCGCAACGGCTCGGGCAACGCCAGCCAGACCGGCAGCGCGGGCAGATCCAGCCACGGGGCAATGCGCTCGACTGCCGGGTCACTGTCGCCGACGACCCGCTGCATCCCGCCAAGGCCGCACCCTGCGCGCACCAGTTGCCAATGCACCGTCTGATCGTCGCAGCGCAGGGCAAAGAACTCACGCGAGACGCTCTGCCCCATGGCGCGCATCAGCCGGATGATGCGCTGATCGCTGTCATAGCCGACAAACTCCATCGCCATCAGCGCGGCGTGATCGCCCGGACGCCCCACCCGATCCAGATAGGTCGGCGCGGCATAGAGGCCCAGCGGCAGGTCGCAGACATGCTGCGCCACCAGATCGAGTTGCTCGGGACGCACCATGCGCAGGGCGATGTCGGCCTGATGGAACGTCAGGTTCTCGATGGTGTCTGACGGCACCAATTCGATCTGGATTTCCGGTTCGGCACGCCGAAACCGCGCCAGCATCGCAGGCAGCAGATGGTGCGATACCACGCGCGAAGCGGTCAGCCGCACGGTGCCGCGCAGCCCCTCTTGCCGCCCCTCGGCCAGCCGCGTCAATCGCGCTGCCTGCTCAGCCATCGCCCGCGCCGCCTCGATCAAGGGCAGCGCAGCCTCCGAAGGTTCCAGCCCGCTGGCGGTGCGGTGAAAGAGACTGACACCCAGTTGGGTTTCCAGCGCACGGATATGGCGGCCCAGCGTCGGCTGACTGGCACCCGTGGCCCGGGCGGCAGCCGAAAGCGAGCCGGTCTGCGCGACGGCAAGGAAGGATTGCAGCAAGGACCAATCTGGCATCATTCAATAATGAATACCCATTGGCGAATTTTCCACAATGGATAACCGCTCGCGCATGGGCGATCCAAGGGCAAAGGAGAACCCCATGACCCAGACAGCCCTGATCCTCGGCGCCCGTGGCAAGATCGGCCACCATTTCACCAAGGCCTTCCAGCAAGCCGATTGGCAGACCCGCGCCTATGCCCGAGGCACCGACATGACGGCAGCCGCGCGGGGCTGTGATGTGATCGTCAACGGGCTGAACCCGCCGAATTATCACGACTGGGCGCGCCAACTGCCCGCCATCACGGCGCAGGTGATCGCCGCCGCCCGCGCCAGCGGTGCGACGGTTCTGTTTCCCGGCAATGTCTATGTCTTTGGCAATCAGCCCGGCCCCTGGGATCAGACCACGCCGCACCGACCCAATACCCGCAAGGGCGCGATCCGCGCGCAGGTTGAAGAGGCATACCGGACCTCGGATCTCCCGGTGATCGTGCTGCGCGCAGGTGACTTCATCGACCCCGACAGCGACACCTCGATCATGGACATCGGCTATTTGCGCAACCTTTCCAAAGGGGTGATTACCGCGATGGGCGACCCGGACGCCCGTCGTTCGCACGCTTTCCTGCCCGACATGGCCCGCGCGGGCGTCCTGCTGGCCGAACGCCGCGACAGCCTGCCCCGCTTTTGCGACATGCCCTTCGAGGGCCTGACACTCTCGGCCCGTGACGTGATGGAAGGCGTGTCGCGCCAAACCGGACAGTCGCTGCGGCTCGGCGGGTTCCCGTGGTGGCTGATGCGCCTTGCCTCGCCATTCTGGGAACTGGCGCGCGAACTCAGCGAGATGCGCTATCTCTTCAACCTGCCGCACTCGCTGTCGGGCGCCCGGTTGGCGCAGGTGCTGCCCGAATTCCAGCCGACGCCGCTGGACGAGGTTCTGCGGCAGGTGCTCGTCCGGCGAAATCCCGCTCAGGCAGCGTGACTTTGCCCGCGGTTCGTGGCAGGGTTGCAAGACGGATCGGCAACAGGAGGACCGCATGAGCAGACATCCCCTCGATCACCAGCAGGCGACGACCAAACCCCGCGCGCAGCAATTCGACAGCGTGGCGCAGGGCGAAAGGCCAAGCCCTGCCAGCAAGGAACTGCAACGCCGCGCCCGCACCACCGGCACCGCGCGGCTGACGCAGTTCGCCCGGATCGAGCGCAGCGCCGAGCGCGACGCTTGAACGCGAGGGTGGGGGGCAAACCCCACCCTTCGGGGCGCTGCACCTTGTCCTTGTGACGCGGCGCTGTAGGATGGGCGTATCGCCAACCGACTGCGACGTCCGCCATGCCCCTCGCCGCTCTACCCGCCCCACCCTATTATGTCGTCACCTTCGCCAGCCAGCGCACCGAGGGTGACAAGGGTTATGGCGACATGGCCGATGAAATGGTGGCCCTGGCCGACCGACAGCCCGGATTTCTGGGCATCGAAAGCGCGCGCGGCGCGGACGGGTTCGGCATCACCAATTCCTTCTGGGTCGATGAGGCCAGCATCCGTGCGTGGAAGGCCGTGGTCGATCATCGCGAGGCCCAGCTTCGCGGCCGGACCGACTGGTATCAGACCTATGCCGTGCGCGTGGCGCGGGTCGAACGCGCCTATGGGTTTTCGCGCACCTAAGGCATCACCGCCCGCTCCATAGGGTGCGTGCTCGCGCGCACCATCCTCACCTTCATGACCCCCAGTCCGCCGCCTGCATCTCGCGCAGTCGGCTGGCCGTGCG
>CALESR010000361.1 GCA_937907485.1 uncultured Paracoccaceae bacterium
GGTGTTGATCTGCACGGCGGAAAAGAAGGCGTCGATGGGGGCGCACAATTGGGCCATCGCGGACATGGCGGCGGTGAAGTCCTCGGTGGCCATGGCGGGGGCGATGGCGGAGTCGGCGGTGTCGAGGGCCTTGAAGAGCGCGTGTTCCTCGGGCGTTTCGGCGAATTTCTGGTCGGCGCCGAAAGAGTATTCGACGCCGTCTTTCTGTTCGGCCTGGGTCAGGATGTTGTTGGCGCGCTTGAAGCCCTGGATCAGGTTCTGGCCGTCGTCGGTTTTGAGGGTTTCGGAGAGGGCGCGGGCGCGGGTGACCAGCAGGGTGAGGTCGTCGTTGCCGGGCATGCCGAGGCAGGCGTCGATGACGTCGTGGCGCAGGCCTTCGTCCTTGAGGAAGACTTTCAGGCGGTCGTGGAAGAAGGAGAGGAGGTCGACGCCTAGGACGTGGGCACGGATATCATCGGTATTCATGGTGGCAATACGCTGAAGAAGCTTTGAGGGGCCGAACTGGGCGCGTCTTCTCCTTTCTGTAGCTGCGTCAAACTTTTCAACGTCCTCAACGCTCACGTCATCGTAGCGATTTGCAACTTGCTCGTCGTGTTTGCGCTGCTCATCCTCCAGCTCCCAAACTGTCTGGTCGCGAAAATATCCCTCGCGTTCAGCTAAAACACTTTGCAAATTGACCCTCACCCCATTCGCCAACACCAACCGGATCACCCCCAGCGCCGCCCTGCGCAGGGCGAAGGGGTCTTTCGACCCCGTGGGTTTCTCGTCGATCGCCCAGAAGCCGGTCAGGGTGTCGATCTTGTCAGCCAGCGCAACGGCGACGGACACCGGGTCGGTCGGCACGGCGTCCGAGGGCCCCAGCGGCTGGTAGTGCGCCTTGCAGGCATTCGCCACGGAGTCGGGCAGGCCGGCGGCCTTGGCATAGTAGACGCCCATCGTGCCTTGCAGTTCGGGAAACTCGCCGACCATCGCCGATTGCAGGTCGGCCTTGGCGATGCGGGCGGCTTCCTCGGCGAGGTCGGGCGAGGCGCCGACCAGAGGCGCAATCTCGCGCGACAGGGCACAAATGCGATCTATCCTCGCTTTTTGGCTGCCGAGTTTGTTGTGGAAGGTCACGTTGGCAAGCCCTTCGGCCATGCCTGAAAGTCCGACATTCGCAACGACCCGCAAGTCGTTGTCATAGAAGAATTTCGCATCCGACAATCGGGCGGTCAGCACCTTCTGGTTGCCTTTTAGAATCGTCGCTCCACCGTCGGTGGTTTCGCGGTTGGCTACTGTCACAAAGCGGACAATCTGTCCGGTCGCCGGGTTGCGCAGGGAAAAGAACTTCTGATGCTCGCGCATCGAGGTTTGCAGCACCTCGGGCGGCAGCGACAGGAATTGCGCGCCGATCTCGCCCACCAGCACGACGGGCCATTCGACCAGTCCGGCGACCTCGGCCAGCAGGGCGGCGTCGGGGACCAGTTCGAGGCCCAGCGCAAAGGCGCGGTTGGTCACTTCGGCCTCGATCATCGCGGCGCGTTCGGCCGGGTCGAGGATGACGAAGGCACGTTTGAGTTTCGCCGCATAGTCGTCGAACGAGGTGACACGGAGGGCATCGGGCGCCATGAAACGGTGGCCGCGGGTGGTGTCGCCAGCGGTGATGCCGTCGAGGGTGAAGGGCACGATCTCGGCGCCGGCCTCGGTCACCATCAGGCAGAGGATCGAATGCAGCGGGCGCACCCAGCGCAGCGACCCGGCACCCCAGCGCATGGATTTCGGCCAGGGGAAGGTGCGGATCGTGGCCTCCAGAACCTCGGCGAGGATCTCGGCTGCGGGGCGGCCGGGGCGGCTGATGTGGGCGCAATAGAAGGCGCCCTTCTTGTCATCATGGATGTGCAGATCGGCCATGGTCAGGCCGGTGGCGCGCAGGAACCCGTCGATGGCGGGCTGCGGGGCGCCCACCTTTGGGCCCTTGCGTTCCTCAGCCTGAGTGGCCGAGGCGGCGGAAAGCCCCTCGATCGCCAGCGTCAGGCGGCGGGGGGTGGAGAAGGCGCGGGCATGGCCATAGGTCAGCCCGGCGGTGACCAGACCCTCGGTCACCAGCCGACGCAGGTCGTCGGCGGCGCGCGACTGCATGCGGGCGGGGATTTCCTCGGAGAAGAGTTCGATCAGGATATCGGGCATGGTTATCTCTCGGGCGGGGTCGGGCAGCCGGCGGGCAGGCGCTGGCCGTCGAAATGGGCGGTGCCGCAGGCGTTGACCTGCGGCCAGACAAAGGCACGGCCATCAGGGAACAGCGCCATCACGCGGTCAAAACCCCAGGGCGCGTTGGCCTGCACCATCAGGGCGCGGGCCTGACCGGCGGTCAGCGCGGCGCCGATGGCGGCGGCGTCAAAGCAATCGAACCAGTCCGGGGCGTTGAGGGGTTCTGCGCCGGGAGCTTCGGGCAGATCGACGGGTTGGGTGACGCTGAAACAGGCCCGATAGCGCAGCGGCGATGAGTCGCTGTCGATGCCCTGAAAGCCACTGATCGCCAGTTCATGCTCGCCCGCGCGAAAGGTGGTCTGCTCGGGCAGCCGGTCATAATAGCCATAGACCTGCAGGTAATACATCGCCGCCCCGCCAAAGACGGCGCAGAAAACGATGACGAGGGTGGCAATCTTGCCGGTCATCTCAGATCCAATGCAGGTTCAGGGGCCGGCCCGGTCGCGCGGCGGCGATCCGATCCAGCACGTCATAGCGGTCCTGCCAGCGCGGGAACAGCCGTTGACGGGTTACCGTCACGGACAGGGTGCGGGGCGGCAGGATGTCAGTTTCAACAATACGTCCGGAGATCGTGACCGCGGCGCCCTCGATATCGCGCCCGGGAAAGGTCAGCGGGTGGATGGCAGACGCGCTGGCGGCGTCATCGCTGTCAAGGAGGTGGCCGCGTTGCAGGGTGACCTTGGGCAGGTCACCGGAGGCTGCGTTCAGTTGGGCAAAGGCCTGCGCCCCGCGCAACGTGCGTTGGCGGCGGCCCTTGTGTTCGTCCGGGAAGGGGTATTGCGCCATCGCTCAGGCCGCGTGAACCGCGCCACCGGCGGCGGTCTGCACAAAGGCGTCGGCGCATTGCTTGGCCAGCGCCCGGACCCGGCCGATATAGGCCTGCCGTTCAGTGACGGAAATCACCCCGCGCGCATCGAGCAGGTTGAACAGGTGGCTGGCCTTGATGCACTGGTCATAGGCCGGATGCACCATCAGGATGCGCTTGCCACTGTTGGGGTCGGCGGGGTCAAAGGCCAACAGGCGCTGGCACTCGGCCTCGGCCTCGGCAAAGTTGCGAAACAGCTTGTCGGTGTCGGCACCGTCAAAGTTGTGGCGCGAGTATTCTTCCTCGGTCTGGCGGAAAATATCGCCATAGGTCAGCGGGATCGGCGCATCCGGCGCGTTGAAGGGCATGTCCATGACGTGATCGACGCCCAGCACATACATCGCCAACCGTTCCAGCCCATAAGTCAGCTCACCCGAGACCGGGTGGCAGTCATGACCGCCGACCTGCTGGAAATAGGTGAACTGGCTGACTTCCATCCCGTCGCACCAGACCTCCCAGCCCAAGCCCCAGGCGCCCAGCGTCGGGCTTTCCCAGTCATCCTCGACAAAGCGGATGTCGTGCAGCGCCGGGTCCAGCCCGATCGCGGCCAGCGAGCCCAGATACATCTGCTGCAACTCGGGCGGCGAGGGTTTGATGATGACCTGATACTGGTAATAATGCTGCAACCGGTTGGGGTTCTCGCCGTAACGTCCGTCGGTCGGCCGGCGCGAGGGCTGGACATAGGCCGCCGCCCAAGGCTGGGTGCCAAGGCTGCGCAGCGTGGTCGCCGGGTGGAAGGTGCCCGCGCCGACCTCCATGTCATAGGGCTGCAGGATCGCGCAGCCCTTGGACGCCCAGTAGGACTGAAGGCGCAGGATGATCTCCTGAAAGCTGCGGGGCTTATCAATGCTGGCGGACATGCGGGCCTCGGCTGTCGCGAACTCAGCGCCTCAATAGGCGGCGCGATGCGCGCGGTCAACGCCACCTGCCGCGGTGATCCGGCCACGTTGGGGGAAAAAAGCCACCACAGCGTGGCCCAAGGTCTGACCTAACCGAGAATTTATCGGTATAGGGGCGCAGACCCTGCTAGGGTCTTGGGAATCATCTTTACCAAATTGCGTGGACAGACCGTGATCGACCGTATCGTCAAAGCCTATTTCACCGCCTTCTTCCTGTTTCTGCTGACGCCGCTGGCCGCGCTGGCGCAAACCGCGCATTGGGTACAGATCGAAGCCCATGCCACCCTGCGCACCGCCGAGGAATTCGCCGCACGGTATAACGGGCGGATCGGCTCGATCGTCGGCTTTCGCATCGCAGGCGGCTGGTATGCACTGGCGGTCGGGCCTTTTGCCTCGCCCGAAGAGGCCGAGCGCCGCCGCGGCGAGTTGATCGCCACGCGCGAGATCCGCGAGGACAGCTATGTCACCGACAGCGCGATCTATGGCCAGCAGTTCTGGCCGGTGGGTGGTCAGGTGGCCGAGCCCGTGACCGCGACGGCCGAAACCACGCAGCCCCCGGCGCAGCAAGACACCGCAAACCCGGCCCCCGTTGCGGAAACCGCCCCGGTTGCCGAGGTCGTCGCGCCGACGCCCGTGGTCGAGCCCGTGGTCGAACCCACCCCCGAACCCGCCGCGCCCGATCTGGCCAGCCTGCCCGAAGAAAGCGTCGCCGACGCCCGCGCGCTGGAACGCGCCCTGACCCGCGACGAACGCGCGGAAATTCAGGTCGCGCTGCAATGGTATGGTTTTTATCGCAGCATCATCGATGCCGATTTCGGCCCCGGCACCCGCAACGCCATCATGAACTGGCAGCGCGCCAACGAGGTTGATCCCTCGGGCTTTCTGACCACCCGCCAGCGTGCGATGCTGGTGGGCGGCTATCAGTCGGCGGTGGCCCGATATGCCTTTGGCCCCTTCCGCGACGAGGCCGCCGGCATCGAGGTCACCCTGCCGCTGGGCATGGTCGCCTTTGCCCGCCACGAGGCGCCTTTCAGCCATCTCGACGCGATCAACAACTCGGGCATGCGCGTGCTGCTGATCTCGCAAGAGGGCACGGCCGCCAGCTTTGCCGGGCTTTATGAAATCCTGCAAACGCTCGAAGTGATCCCGCTGGAAGGCCCGCGCGAGCGGGGCCGCGACCGGTTCACCATTTCGGGCGCGAATGACACCCAGCGCGCGCAGGTCGAGGCGCGGTTCCAGAACGGCCAGATCAAGGGCTGGATCATGCTCTGGGGCCCGGATCTGGACGCCGACGCGGCGCTGATCCAGTCCACGATGCGCGACAGCTTCCGCGCGATCGAGGGGGTTCTGCCCTCGACCAGCGGCGCTGCGGTCTCGACCGTGGCGCGGCGCGATCTGATCGCCGGGCTGGAAGTGCGCCGCCCGGTGCGCTCGCGCTCGGGGTTCTTCATCAACGCGGTGGGCACGGTGGTCACCACCGCCGAGGCCGTGCAGGGCTGCGGCCGTGTCACCATCGACGAGGCCTATCTGGCCACGGTGCGCTCGGTTGACGAGGCGACCGGCATCGCCGTTCTGGTGCCCAGCGATCCGCTGGTGCCGCTGGCCTTTGCCCAGTTCGCCCCGAACGCACCGGCGGTCGGCGCCGAGGTCCGGGTTTCGGGCTTCAGCTTTCAGGATACACTGACCCGGCCGATCATCACCTTCGGCAGCCTCAGCGACCTGACCGGCCTGAATGGCGAGGCCGACCTGCGCCTGCTGACGCTGACCGCCCAGCCGGGCGACGCCGGCGGCCCGGTGTTCGACGGCGCGGGCGCAGTGATCGGCATGCTGCTGCCGCGCGCCGAAACCCCCGGCCGGATGCTGCCCGACGAGGTCAACTTTGCCGTCTCGGGCGAGGCGATTCAGGCGGCACTCGCTGCAGCCGGTGCCACGCCCAGCACCAGCCGCGCCGATCGGGCGATGTCGGCGGAAATGTTGACGCGGATGTCGGGCGACCTGACGGTGCTGGTCTCCTGCTGGAACTGATCCACGTTCAGCCAGATTGGCGGCGGCATCCCCAAAGGGTGCCGCCGTTTTTCATGCGCCGCGTTCGACCCGGCAGTGAAAGCAGTTGTTGCTGGCGGAACGGATGTGGACAAAAGCCACGTCAGCGCGTTCGAGGAGGCGCGCGCAGGCCTCGGTGATCTGCGCCAATGGGGTCACCGCGCCGGTGCCATAAAGAATGCGCTCGTCCGCCGAATAGCCGCGAACGATATAGGTGGGTGAGGTCAGAAAGGCGGGCAGCTCGGTCGTGGGCGCCGCCCCCTCGACGGGATCGGCGGCCAGAAAGATCGGCCCGGTTTCGGTATAGGGGTTGAGCCCGGCAAAGGGCCTGTGCGCGACGATCAGATAGGGCGCGCCCTCGGGCAGCAGCCGCAGCGTGTGGCGGCAGGGAACGCCGCCGCCCTCGACCAGCCGCCGCTCGGGCGCAAGGCCATAGGCATCGGGCCCACCTGCGCGGTAATGGGCGGCATCGGCATCGGACAGGGGCAGGAAAACGGGTTGCATGGGCATCTCCTTGGTTGAGACCACACCCTGCCCCGCCGCCTTTTGTCGCGCGACCCGAACCTTGCGCATTTCGCGGGCAGGTCAAGGCACCGTAGGGTGCGTGCTCGCACGCACCGCGACGGCATCACCGCTCAGGCGCGCCAGAAATTCGGCAGCACCAGCACCAGCACCGCGACCATCTCCAGCCGCCCCATCAGCATCGCCAAGGTCATCAGCCACTTGGCGCCATCGGGAAAGCCAATCAACGCGCCAGTCGGCCCCACCCCCTCGCCCCAGGCCGGACCGACGTTCAGGATCGAGGTCCATGCTCCGGTGAAGGCCGCCCGCATGTCCAGCCCGACCAGCGACAGCAGCACCGTCAGCACGCCAAAGCCCACGACATAGGTGGTGAACATGACGACCACCGACGAGACCACCTCGTCCTCCAGCCGCCGCCCGTCGAGATGCAGCGCGATCACCCGGTTGGGATAGACCAACTGGCGCAACTGCGCCTTGATCGCCTCGAACAGCACCAGATAGCGGAACACCTTGATCGAGCACCCGGTCGAGGCCGTGCAGCCCCCGATGAAACCGACGACGATCACCACCAACAGCGGGAAATCGCCCCATGTCGACACATCCGCCGAGGTAAACCCGGTGCCCGAGAACATCGAGACCACGTTGACCGAGGTCTCGCGCAGCATGCCCTCGCCGATTTCGCCGCCATAGAGCACGCGGAACACCATGATCAGCGCCACCGCATAGAGCGTCCAGCGCAAATAGGCCCGCACCTGAATGTCGCGGTAAAACGGCCGGTAATCGCCATTCACCAACTGGATGAAGCGGATGAAGGGCAGCGTCGCCAGCCACATGAACCCCGCCGCCACCCATTGCACCCCGGCGCCAAACCCGGCCAGCGAGGCATCGCGCGTCGAAAACCCGCCGGTCGCCAGCGTCGTCATCGCGTGATTGACGGCGTCAAACGCCCCCATCCCGGCCAGCAGGAACGCCGCCGCGCACAGGATCGTCAGCCCGGCATAGATCTGCAGCAACATCCAGCTGATATCGACCGCGCGGGGCAGCACCTTGCCCATGGTGTCGAACCCTTCGGACCGAAAATGCTGCATCCCGCCGACCTTCATGATCGGCAGGAAGATGAGCGCAACGATGACGATCCCGAGGCCCCCGAGCCATTGCAGGATCGAGCGCCACAGCAGCATTCCAGGCGGCATCCCATCGAGCCCGGCAAAGACCGTGGCACCCGTGGTGGTCATGCCCGACATCGATTCAAAGACCGCATCGGTAAAACTGGCGTTCAGCCCCATCATGAAGGGAATCGCGCCAAAGGCCGGCAGCGCCGTCCACGACAACGTCGTCATCAGGAACGACTGGCGCAGGGTCAGCGATTTGCCCAGTGCGTTCGCCGTCGCCAGAACCAGCAATCCACCCGAGGTCATCGTGATGAAGCCGGAGATCAGAAAGACCCGCCAGTCCATCGACCCGGTCCACAGATCGACGGTCATGGGAACGGCCATGATCGCGCCCAGCGTGACCAGGAGCCAGCCGATGATATTGGCAACGGGGCGAATGTCGATCATGGGCAAAGCCTTGGCGTGCGCTCGCTGCGCTGTCAAGCCAGCGGCGTCATCCTGCACATCGGCTCGAGCGCCGCGCAATCCTCGGCCCTGCACAGCGCGCTTCCCGGAGTCATCACCGCCGCCGCCGCCGCCGCCGTGCCCTTGCGCAGCGCGGCCTCCCAGCCCTGATCGCGCGCCAGTGCCAGTGCAAAGGCCCCGGTGAAACTGTCGCCCGCGCCGATCTTCGAGACCACCGGCACCTGCGGCGGGCGGCAGTGCAGCGCCGCGCCATCAGCCACCAGCACCGACCCTTCGGCGCCGCGCGCCAGCACGATGCATTCGGCCACACCCTGCGCCAAGAGCCCCTGTGCAAATCGCAGGCTGGCGGTGATATCGGGCAGCGGATGGCCCGCAAGATCCTCGGATTCCGTCTGATCCATTCGCAGCACCAGTGGCTGCGCCCCGGCCTGCGGTGCGCGCACCAGACGGTGCAGCGCCTCGCCCGAGGTATCGACGACCAGCCGCGACCGCCCCGCCAAGCGGGCCGCCAGCCCCTGCGCAAAATCGGCGGGCACACCCGGAGGCAGGCTGCCCGACAGCACGACAACCCCGATGGCCTGTGTCACCACGGCCTGCACAAACCCCTCGACAAGGCCGGCGTCCCACTTCGGCCCCGGCATCTGCAGGCGATACTGCCGCCCGTCGCTGCGATCCGTGACGGCGAGGTTCTGCCGCGTCTCGCCGGGCACGGCAAAGACCGCCAGATCGAGGCCCGCGTCCCGCAACATCTGCGCAAGGCGCTCGCCGGTGCGTCCGCCCAGCGCCACCAGTGCCCGCGGCCGCCCGCCCAGGGCCAGCACAGCCCGCGCCACATTGACGCCGCCACCGCCCGGCTCTTCGACCGGGGCCTCCAGACGCAGTTTTGGCCCTGCAACCACACGCTCGGCAGCGGTGCTGAGGTCCAGCGCCGGGTTCAGCGTGAGGGTCAGAAGGTCCGGCATCGACGGCACCAAAGGCCGGAGTTCACCCCCGGCTTACCCGACATGGATCAGCGTGGCGAACAACCGCGGGTCCAGCGAGGCGCTGGCAAAACTCGGCCCTTCGGTCAGCACGCTGACGGCGTCATGGCTGTGCAGGCTTTCCTGATGGCTGGCCACCACGCGGAAATCGCCGATTCGCGGATCACCGCGCAGCGCCTCGCAAAACAGGCGCGCCGCGTCCTCGACAAAGATCGGATTGGCGGCGTTGAGTTCGGCAAAGGCCTGCTCGTCTTCGCGCTTGACCATCACTTGGGTCTCGGTCGGCACAGCACTGCGGCACATCTCGATCAGATCCTCGAACCACAGCACCTCGCCCGCCAGCACCTCGACCGACAGCCGCGCCACCGACCGCTGCGAATGCGGTGTCGCCAACTGGCCGCGACCGGCGCGGGCGTGTTCGCTGAGTTCCAGTGAGCAGGGGCAGGTGCTGGAATAGACATAGTCGAGGTGCAGAAACTGCCGCCGCACCCCGCCCTGATCGACCAGTTCCAGCGCGATGTCGTAATACTGCCAACCCGACAGCCCCGAACGCAGGCTGTTAACCCGCATCGGGAATTGCAGGCGCATCTGGATGCGGGCGTCAAAGCTGCCCAGATCGGCCTTGTAGTCATCGAGCGCCGCCTCGATCACGCCAAAGCTGAATCGCGCCTCGGCATGCTGATAAAAGCTGCGCATGATCCGCGACATGTTGATGCCCTTCTTGTCAGCCTCCAGGCTGACCGTCCCGGTCACCGAGACCTGCAAGGTTACATCGCCCAGCCCCGAAGCATCCGAGGCGCGGGTGCGAAACCGCACCGGCAGGCGGAAATTCGAAATCCCGACATGCTGAATCATCGCCCGCGCACCGCGGATCAGGCTGGACGGCCCGTTCTGCAGGTCGGGCATCTCGCGCTTGTAGGCGGTATCGGGCACAAAATCGGCCGGATAGTCGCGGCTGAGCACCGGATAGGCCGGATCGGGCATACCCGGAATCAACCGCATCAGACGCGGGTCGAGCGCGGCGATCTGGTCATCCGTCGCCCGCGCAGCAAAGGCGCGCAGCACATCCAGCGCCGCCACGGCCTCGGCCGGGCCCGGTTCGCGTTCGCCCATCGACTGATGAATGTTCATCGGGTCTTCCTTTCGGTTCGGGGTGCTGAACGCCGCCCGTCAATGTCATCAGGAATACGGTGGCCGAGGCCGCCCGGATCACTCTGCCGCGCCGATCGGGGAAAGGCGCGACAGGGGAAAGTTAGTCATTCGCCCGGCCAAAGGAAAGGCCGGGCGCGGGGGGGAATTTGCGCCGTCAGATCGCCGCCAGCGCCGATTGCAGGTCGGCCAGCAGGTCGCCCGCATCTTCCAGCCCCACCGACAGCCGGATCAGCCCCGGCGTGATGCCCAACAGCGCCTTTTGGTCAGCCGGCAGGCGCTGATGGGTGGTCGTCGCCGGATGCGTGGCGATGCTGCGCGCATCACCCAGATTGTTCGAGATCAGCACCACGTCCAGCGCGTTCATGAAGACAAACGCAGCCTCCTTGCCGCCCTTCAGATCGAAAGACAGCACCGTGCCCGGCCCCGCCATCACCCGGCGGGCAAGGTCATGCTGCGGGTGGCTGGGCAGGCCGGGGAACAGCACGCGGCTCAGCGCGACATGGCCCTCCAGCGATTCGGCCAGATGCAGCGCGGTGGCGGCTTGCGCGCGCACCCGCAGGTCCAGCGTGGTCAGGCCGTTCAGCAGCACCCAGGCGTTGAACGGGCTCATCGCGCCCCCGGTGTGCTTCATATAGGTCTCGATCGGCCCGCGAACCACCTCGCGCGTGCCGCAGATCACCCCGCCCAGACAGCGGCCCTGCCCGTCGATATGCTTGGTGGCCGAATAGACCACCAGATCGGCGCCCTGCGCGATGGCATTCGAAAAGACCGGCGTAGCAAAGACATTGTCCACCACAACCAGAGCGCCCACCGCATGGGCCAGCTCGCACACCATTGGCAGATCAATGACTTCCAGTGTCGGATTCGACACCGACTCCAGAAACACCAGCCGTGCCGGACGCGACAGCGCCGCGCGCCACTGCTCCGGATCGGTGCCGTCGACAAACTCAACCGTCACGCCATAGCGCCCCAGCACCTCGTCGAGCACATAGAGGCAACTGCCGAACAGCGCCCGCGAGGCCACCACCCGATCCCCCGCCTTGCACAGCGCCATCAGCGCCCCCGAGACTGCCGCCATCCCGCTGGCCGTGGCAAAGGCGGCTTCGGCCCCTTCGAGCGCGGCGATCCGGTCTTCGAAAGCGGCGACCGTGGGGTTGCCATAGCGCGCATAGATGAACTCGTCGGCTCCGGCCTTGATGAACCGCGCCTCGGCGGCTTCGGCGCTGGGATAGGCAAAGCCCTGAGTCAGATAGATCGCCTCGGCCATCTCGCCATACTGGCTGCGCCGCGCGCCACCATGCACCGCAACCGTGCGATCCGCCCAACCGGAAACCGGAGTCCTGGCCATCATGCCCCCTTGGCGGCCCCGCCGCCCCTGATCGACACCGGCATGAAGGGGGCCCCGTCCAAGGACGGCGCCCGGCCTCTTTAGCGGATTCTTTTTCGTGGGCCGCAAGCCGGCACAAAGCCCCACGTCGTGACCGCTTACGCCATCGCGCCGCGCCGCGTCAATGCCGCGATTCCCGTGTGGCGCCCTGACATGGCCCCTGAATCGTCCCGTCGTGGCCCATGAATCGCCCGGATTCGGGGTGACAAGGGACTGTAACGCAAAGAATGGCGGGACTGACACCAATGCGCTTGACCATACATTCCCTGTTGCGTGACGAGTTCGGGGGTGTTCCCCTCAAGACCTTTGCCCTTGCAGCGTCGGTGTTCGGCGCCGCGGTCTTTGGCATGGGACGGTTTGTCGAACAGGCCCGCGCGCAGACCGCGCTGCAGACCGAGATTTCGCTGACCCTGCCCCTGCCCGAGTTGCGCCTCAGTGCCGCTGCCCGGCGCGAGGTCGAAACCGCCTTGCGCAGCATGGCGGACGGCGACCTTGCGCTGACCTATGGCCGCATCCACGCCACCTTCCGCGACTATATCGGCCGCGACGACCTGTCGGTCGCCCGCGCTCTGGTCGATTACGCGGCACTGGCCGAGGCCGAGCTGCAGTCCCGCGGCCTCGGTCGGCCACCAGGCAGCGACAGTGCCGCAGCCATGCTGCGCACCTACGAACTGGTGCTCTAGATCACACTGCCGCGAGACCCGGCGCGCCGCTGAACCCGATGCGCCGGTGACCCGACCAACCAAAGAACACCCCGGTAAGCGGGCGTAAACCCGAACCGGAGCACACTGAAGGACCAGACCCTGCCCTGACCCCATAGGCCCGCCGATGACGCTGTTGTTCCTAACCGCCACCCCGACAGGCCCCCGGCTGGCCCCTTGCGGCAGCGCACCCGAGGGTGTGATCGCCGCCAGCCTTGCCGCCCTGCCGCCCGGCAGTCCGGTGGTCATCATGGTCCATGGCAAGGGCTATGCCCCCGCCGATCCCACCGCTGATCCGCACCGGCTGATCTTTGCCCCCCGCCCCGGTCATGGCTTCAGCCGCAATATCTCGTGGCCGCGGCGGCTGGGCTTTGCCCTGCCCGCGCCGCGCGCGCCGCGCGGTCTGTGCCTCGGCTTTGGCTGGCAGGCCACCGGCAGCCTCTGGCAGGCCACCGCTGCAGCAGACGCCGCCTCGCCCATGCTCGCCCGCCTGATCCAGATGATCCGCCGCGCCGACCCCGACCGCCGCATCGACCTGATCGGCCATTCGCTGGGCGCCCGCGTCATCCTCGGCACCGTGCCTCTGCTGGCCGAAGGGGCGCTGGCCCGCGCGATCCTGCTGGCCGGCGCCGATTTCACCGAACGCGCCGCCGCCGCCCTCGCCAGCCCGACCGGACGCACGGCCGAGTTCTTCAACATCACCACCCGCGAGAACGACCTCTATGATTTCCTGTTCGAGCGCGCCTTTGCCCCTTTGGGTCGCCGCGCCGCGCTCGGGCGCGGGCACAGTGGCGCGCCAAACTGGATCGATGTGCAGATCGACCACCCCGGCACCGGCGCCGCTCTCAAGTCTCTCGGCCTGCCACTGGCACCGCCAAGGTCGCGCATCTGCCACTGGTCGGTCTATCTGCGCCCCGGCACGTTCCGCCTCTACCGCGCGCTGATCCACGACCGCCAGCGGCTTTCCTTGCCGGTGCTGCGCACGGCGCTAACCCATGACGCCCAGCCGCGCTGGAGCCGCCTTCTGTCCGCCAACCCGGCACTGGCCTGACCCAATCTTTGCTCTTCAAATATCCCGGGGTCCGGGGCAGCGCCCCGAATCGGGCCGCAGGCCCGCCTTACTTCTCGCCGACCCAATAGCGCTCGATCAGCCGGTAGTTCCCCATCAGAAAGGCGAACATGACCCCCATCTGGCCAAATGTGTCCCAGATCACATAGACATCGGTCGAAAAATTCCGCCAGACCGCCTCGTTCATCGCGGCAAAGGCCAGAAAGAACCACGCCATCCGCCGGGTCAAGATCATCCAGCCCTCGTGACTGATCGGCAGCGCCTGATCGAGAACAAAGGCCAGCCACGACTGCCCGCGCCACAGGCCGATGAACAGCAGCACGCCGAACAGGCCAAAGATGAAGGTGCTCTTCATCTTGAACACCCGCTCGTCGTTGAACATCAGCGTCGCGGCGCCCAGCACGATCACCAGAACCAGTGTCACCATCTGCATCCGGCTCATCCGGCCGGTCAGGTGCCGCAGCACCAGCGCCGAGGCGATCTGCAGCGGCACAAAGGCCACCACCGCAATCACAAACCCGGCATACTCGCGCCCGCCCAGCGTCAGCGTCGCATCCCGCAGCCACAGATAGACCGCCAGAAACACCAGCAGCGGGCCGAATTCCAGCGCCTGCTTGACCAGCGCCGAGGGGGGATTGGACTGCGACATGCTCTCTCCGGGGGTGATGTGGCGCCTATCTGGCCCAACCACCCCCAAAGGTGCAAGCGCCAAGGTTCACCGCATCCGTGCGATCAGGTTGTCCTTGATGACGAACTGGTGCAGCAGCGCCGCCGCAACATGCAGCCCCACCAGCACCAGAGTCAGGATGAACAGCACTTCATGCACCTCACCTGCCTCGGTGATGCCACCACCCCAGGCGGCCATCCCTGCCATCGGCAGCGCCAACAGCAGCAGATACAGCAACCCATGCACCACGGCCGAGGCGATGGTCACCAGCGGATGCTGCCCCGCCACCGGCGCCGGCGCCCCCTGCACCACGCGCAGCACCAGCCGCAGCACGGTCAATGCCAGAACCGCGATGCCGACCACCGCGTGCAATTGCGCGCCCAGCGAGGGATCCAGATCGACCGCGCCCTCACGGGTGATCGCCCGCCACGCGTCTTGCATCGCCTCGTGGCTGAAAAAGCTGACCAGCAGCAGCGCCAGTGTCAGCCAGTGGATCACCCGCTGCGCCAAAGAGAATTTGTTCACGCCCGTCGCCATTGTCCCGCTCCTTGCCTGAGGCCCGCCGGTAAAACGTGGCAGCGCCGGATTTCCGTCGCGCTTGCCATGACCGCTTGAAGCGGCGAGGATGCGCTGACGTGCGACTTTAGGCCGATCCGATACTTTCAACCATCCCTTGCGCTGCGACATTGCGCCCCGCCGCGCCAGCCGACGCCGCCGCCCTTGCCGCCCTGCATGTGGCGGTCTGGCGCGCGACTTATGGCGATCTGGCGCCGCCCGAGGCCGTCGCGCGCCTCGACGAATCACTGCGCCTGCGCCAATGGCAGGCCGCTCTGGCCGACCCGGATCGCGCGACATGGATTGCCGAATCGGGCGGTGCGCTCTGCGGCCTGGTCAGCACCGGCACCCCGTCCGAGCCTGCCTTTGGCCCACGCGGCGAGGTCAAGCACCTGTATGTCGCCGCCACTGCCCGGCGACAAGGCCTGGGCAGTCGCCTGCTGGCGCAAGGCCGCGCCGCGCTGGCGCAGGCGGGCTTCCCCGGCACCGGGCTGGGGGTGGTGCGCGAAAACACCCCGGCCCGCCTGTTTTATGCCGCAGAAGGCGGGCGCGAGGTGGCCGGGTATACCGACCCCGGCCCGCTCTGGCGTTCAGCGATGGTGCTGGTGGCCTGGGACTGACGCCTCAGCGCGCCGCGACGACGATGAACTCAACCCGGTAGTCGGGCGTTGCCAGTTTGGCCTCGCCCGTGGCGCGCGCGGGTGGGTTAGCCGCGTCGACCCAGCCCTCCCAGACCGCATTCATCGCGGCAAAATCGCCGATATCGGCCAGCCAGACCTGCACCGACAGGATGCGCGCCTTGGACGTGCCCGCCAGCGCCAGCAGCCGGTCCACCTCGGCCAGCGCGCTTTGCGCCTGTTCGGTCACGCCTGCCCCTTCGCCGACCTGCCCGGCCAGATAGACCAGATCGCCGAACACCACGGCGTTCGACATGCGGCGGCCGGGTTCAATGCGGGTGATGGGGGTGCTCATGGCTGTGACTCCGTGTTGATGCCTTGAACGGTGTCAACCACGCGACGCGGCGCCCTGCAAGAGCGGTTGCAACCGCCGTCTGCTCGCGGCAAGACTGGGGCACTCTGATCGGGACCGCCCATGCCGCTGCCCTCTGCCGCCTCTCCCCACCCCGCCGGGCACGCCCTGGTGCAGACCTTTGGCCATATCGTCGTCATCAACCTGCCCGAGCGCGCCGACCGCCGCCGCGAGATCGACGCCGAATTGCGCAAACTTGGCCTGTCGCTCGATCACCCGGCGGTCGAGCTTTTTCCCGCCATCCGCCCCGCTGACGCCGCCGGTTTCCCTTCGATCGGCGCGCATGGCGCCTTTCGCAGCCATATGGGCGTGATGCAGCGCATGGTGGATCAGCGTTGGCCCCGGGTGCTGGTCCTCGAGGATGACATGGGCTTTGCACCCGGCGCGCTGAGCCGCCTGCCTGCTCTGGCACAGGCGCTGCAGAGTCGGGACTGGGCGCTGCTGTATGGCCATGCCGAGGGCGCGACCGAGGCCGCCGATGGCGACGGGCTGGTTGCCTTGAAGCCAGATACAATGTTGATCCAGCTTCACTTTCTTGGCCTGACTCTGCAGGCTGCCGAGGCGGCGCTGCCCCTGCTGAGTGGCATGCTGGCCCGACCGGCAGGCCACCCGGACGGCGGCCCGATGCACGTGGACGGCGCACTCAACTGGCTGAGGGCGCTGAATCCCGGCCTGCCCGCGCTGGCCCTGCGCCCGGCGATTGCCCGCCAGCGCTCGTCGCGCAGTGACATCGCGCCGCCGCGATGGTTTGACCGAACCCCTGTGCTGCGTGGGCTGGCCGCCCTCTTGCGGCGTTTGCGCTGAGGTGCCGATGACCCCGACCGAGTTTCACCGCCTCGTGCGCGCCCGGTTTTCGGTGCGCGGCTTTCTGCCCGACCCCGTCGCGCCCGAGGTGATCGACGCCGCGCTCGCGACCGCGCTCTGGGCGCCGTCGAATTGCAACGTGCAGCCCTGGGCGGTGCATCTTGTCTCGGGTCAGGCGCTGCGCGATCTGGGCACGGCGCTGGTGCAGCAGGCGCAAAGTGGCACGCCGCATCCCGATGTGCCGATGGACACCGCCTACAAGGAGGAATTCCGCACCCGGCAGGTGGCCTCGGCGATGGCGCTTTATGGCGCGATGGGGATCAGTCGCGATGACCGCCCGGCCCGCGCGGCGGCGTTTCTGCGCAACCTTGACGCCTTTGGCGCGCCACACGCGGCCTTTGTCTTTCTACCGCCCGGCTTTGGCATCCGTGAGGCGGCCGATCTGGGTGGCTTTGTGCAGACCTTCTTGCTGGCGCTGACGGCCGCCGGGTTGGGCAGTTGCGCGCAGGGGGCGCTGTCGCTGTATCCCGATGTCGTGCGGGCGCATCTGGGTCTGGCGCCGGGCTGGCAGTTGATGTGTGGCATCGCCTTTGGCCAGACAGACCCGGCGCACCCCGCCAATGCCGCACGCACCGATCGCGAAGGGCTGGACACGATGGTCACCCGCCACGGCTAAGGGGCGGACGGGCCAACGACGGCCCCGCTTTCAGAAAAACTGCTCGCGGATCAGCCGTTCCTCCAGCCCATGGCCGGGATCGAACAACAGCCGGTGTCGCACGTCCGGCTCGGAACGCACCTCGACCGCGACGACATCGCGCACGGATCGGCCGTCGCCCTCGGCCATGACCGGGCGCTTGTCGGGGTCGAGCACGTCGAACCGGACCAGCGCACCCTTTGGCAGCAACGCGCCGCGCCAGCGCCGGGGCCGGAACGCCGCCACCGCCGTCAGTGCGAGCACATCGGCACCAATCGGCAGGATCGGTCCATGCGCGGAATAGTTGTAGGCGGTCGAGCCCGCCGGGGTCGCCAGAAGCGCGCCGTCGCAGACCAGTTCCTCCATCCGCACCTTGCCATCGACCGAAATCCGCAGCCGCGCCGCCTGCGGCCCGGCGCGCAATAGCGAGACTTCGTTGATCGCCAGCGCCTCGTGCACGCGGCCCTGCAGGTCGGTCGCCTTCATCGCCAGCGGGTTCAACACGGTCTCTTGCGCCGCTGCCAGCCGCTCGGGCAGATCGGCCACGGCGTAATCGTTCATCAGAAAGCCGACGGTGCCGCGGTTCATGCCATAAACCGGCACATCGCGGCGCTCGGTCGCGTGCAGGGTTTCCAGCATGAAGCCGTCGCCGCCCAACGCGACGATCACCCCCGCCTGCGCCAGCGGCGCGTCACCATAGAGCGCCACCAGCTCGTCACGCGCGGCCTGCGCGGCTGGGGTCTGGCTGGCCAGAAAGACGATCGGCCCCTGCGGGCAGCGGTGTTCCGGCACGATGCACTCCCCAAAAGCCTGTCTGACTGGTTTCGCAAATGCGCGCCCGACCCGCAATCGGAAAGGGCATTTCGCATCTGCACCGGAATGCGGCGTTTTCCGTCCTTTTCGCGCCCGCCCCCCTGCGATACACAGCCCCAACCAGCGACCAGCCAACCGGAGCAGCCCGCATGACCACCCGGACCGATTTCTTCACCCAAAGCCTCGCCGCCCGCGACCCCGAAATCGCCCGGGCCATCGGCCTGGAACTGGGCCGCCAGCGCGACGAGATCGAGCTGATCGCCTCGGAAAACATCGTCAGCCGCGCCGTGATGGAGGCGCAGGGCTCGGTGATGACCAACAAATACGCCGAGGGTTATCCGGGCAAGCGCTATTACGGCGGTTGCCAGTTCGTCGATATCGCCGAAACGTTGGCGATTGACCGCGCCAAGGCGCTGTTTGGCGCCGCGCATGCAAACGTGCAGCCGAACTCGGGCAGCCAGATGAACCAGGCGGTGTTTCTGGCGCTGCTGAAACCCGGCGAGACCTTCATGGGGCTTGACCTCAACTCGGGCGGGCACCTGACGCATGGCTCGCCGGTCAACATGTCGGGCAAGTGGTTCAACGTGGTGGGTTACGGCGTGCGGGCGCAGGACCAGCGCCTCGACATGGACGACATCCGCGCCAAGGCGCTGGAGCATCGGCCCAAGCTGATCATCGCCGGGGGCACCGCCTATTCGCGCGTCTGGGACTGGGCCGCCTTCCGCGCCATCGCCGATGAGATCGGCGCCTATCTGATGGTCGACATGGCGCATATCGCGGGCCTCGTGGCTGGTGGCCAGCACCCCTCGCCGCTGCCACATGCGCATGTCGTCACCTCGACGACGCACAAATCCTTGCGCGGACCGCGCGGCGGACTAATCCTGACCAACGACGACGAGATCGCCAAGAAGATCAACTCGGCGGTGTTCCCCGGCTTGCAGGGTGGCCCGCTGATGCATGTGATCGCGGCCAAGGCCGTCGCCTTTGGCGAGGCGCTGGACCCCTCGTTTCAGGACTATGCGGCGCGCGTCGTGGCCAATGCCCGCGCGATGGCCGACCAGTTGATGAAGGGCGGCATCGACATCGTCTCGGGCGGCACCGACAACCACCTGATGCTGGCCGACCTGCGGCCCAAAGGCGTGACTGGCAAGGCCGCCGAGGCCGCACTGGGCCGCGCGCATATCACCTGCAACAAGAACGGCATTCCCTTCGACCCCGAAAAACCCTTTGTGACCAGCGGCATCCGGCTGGGTACCCCGGCAGGCACCACCCGTGGTTTCGGCGAGGCCGAGTTCCGGCTGATCGCCGATTGCATCGTCGAAGTGGTTGACGGGCTGGCCGCCAATGGCGAGGCCGCGAATGCCGATGTCGAGGCCCGCGTCCGCGACAAGGTGCAGACCCTCTGCGACCGCTTCCCGCTGTATCCGGGGCTGTAAATCCTGACCGCCACGGCAACCCGTCAGATCGAGCGCGCGCTGGGCGACGCCCTGCGCCAGCGCCTCTCGCCGCGCATTGTCGAACCGGTGATGTTCGTGCTCAAGCATCTGTGGGCCGGGGTGTTCGGCGGCATCCTCATGCTGGCGATCGGGCTGTCGGCGCTGATCTGGCAGCCTGACTGGCCGGTGACGCGCTATGATGCGCTCTTTGTCATCGCGCTGGCGGTGCAGGTCGCCTTCATCGCGCTGCGCCTCGAAACCCGCGACGAAATCATCGCGCTGGCGGTGTTTTGTGCGATGGGCCTCGGGATCGAGGTGTTCAACACCGCGCGCGGCACCTGGATCTACCCGGAATCCGGCCGTCTGGCGCTGGGCAATGTGCCGCTTTTCGTCGGCTTCATGTATGCGGCCGTCGGCATCTGTGTCCTTCGGATGATCCGGATTTTCCAGATGTGCTTTGCGCCGTTTCCACCGCGCGGACTGGCGCTTGGGCTGGCCCTGCTGATCTACGCCAATTTCTTTACCCAGCACTTGTGGGTCGACATCCGCATGGGGTTGTTTGTCGGCAGCGCCCTGCTGTTCGGCCGCACGCGGATCTGGTTCACGCCGATGCCGGGGCGGCGCTGGTGGATGCCGATGCTGCTGTCACTGTTCCTCTCGGCGCTGGGGGTCTGGCTGGCCGAGAACCTCGGCTCGCTGACCGGCACATGGCTGTATCATGGCCAGCAGATCCCCGAGCCGGTCAATCTGGCGACGCTGGGGTCCTGGTATCTGTTCCTCTGCGTCGCCTTGATGGTCGCCTTGCTGGTGCTGCCACAGGCGACGGCGCGCAAGGCAGGATGAGGACCCGATGAGCCTGTTGACAGTGACCCGCCACGGAACCCCCAGTGCTGCGAGCAAGCTTTTGATCGTGCACGGTCTTTTTGGATCAGGGCGCAATTGGGGCGCCATTGCGCGGCGGCTGTCGGACCGGGGCGAGGTGCTGGCGGTTGACATGCGCAACCACGCGGGCAGCTTCTGGTCTGCGGTGCATGACTACCCGGCGATGGCCGCCGATCTGGCCACACTGATCGAGGCCGAGGGCGAGCCGATGGATGTGCTGGGGCATTCGATGGGCGGCAAGGCAGCGATGCTGCTGGCGCTGACCCGGCCGGAACTGGTGCAGCGCCTGGTGGTGGCGGATATCGCCCCTGTTGCCTATGGCCACAGTCAGAACCACCTGATCGCAGCGATGCGGGCGATGGATCTCAGCGGACTGCAGTCCCGGGCCGAGGCCGACCGACGGCTTTCGCTGTCGATCCCCGACCCGCAGGTGCGCGCTTTCTTGCTGCAATCGCTGGATCTGCGCGCCGATCCACCGGTCTGGCGGCTGAATCTGGACGCGCTGGAACAGCAGATGGACATCATCACAGGCTGGGTCGATGACGCCGCGCTGGGGCCGTTCGACGGGCCTGTGCTGATGCTGGCCGGGGCGCTGTCCGACTATGTCCGACCCGAGGCCCGCCCCGCCATCCGGCGCCTGTTTCCGCAGGCGCGGCAGGCAAAGATCCCCGGTGCTGGCCATTGGCTGCACGCCGAAAAACCGCGCGAGTTCGAAGCTGCGGCGCGGGTGTTCTTGTCGGCCTGACGGCTTGGCTCGCTGTCAGAGGGTCTGCAGCTTCTTGGCCACCAACCAACTGACCGGCAGGCCAATGACCGCACCGGCTGCCGCCGCCACGATGATCGACTGCACGTCATAGAGGTTCATCGTCACCGCGACCACGACACCAATGCCTGCCAGCGTGGTGCCGATGATGGAATAGAGCAGCGATGTGAGTCTGAGCATGGCGTTCCCCGAGGTTTGTCTTTTGCTTGACTACCATAGGGGCGACCCGATCTGCCTCCTTGATCTTGCGCAAACCGGGAGGCGAAAAATGCAAGACTGCGCATGTTTGTCGCACCGGGCCGGCGCCCTCAGTGAGGGCAAGCCAGCCGCGCGGTCAGCACGCCGCTATCGCCTTCGGCGCTGCCCTCGACCAGGGCGCAGCCGCTGACCTGCATCGCCGCCTGTCGCATCGCGTGCAGGATCGCCACATGTTCGGGTCTTCGGGCATAGCCGAGGCGGATCACCTGCACCGACGGCCGCATGTCGCGTCGGCAGTCGGTCATCGACACCCCGGCCAGGCAGATCGCACCCGGCCCTTCCTCGGCGCCGCGATGGACATAGACGTCATAGTTACGCCCATCGATGGTCACGCGCGCAGGATCATCGCCCCAGAACGCCCGGTCAGGCGAGGAGCAGGCAACCAAGAACAGAAAAAGGCCAAGGACTCGCAGCATCCCGCCACTCTGCCCGCCCATTGTTAAGGACGGGTTAACGCCAGCACCCTTGCGGCGAGGCCCGGCGATGCGCTAAGGGGGCGGCGGGGGCGATTAGCTCAGTTGGTAGAGCGTCTCGTTTACACCGAGATGGCCGGCGGTTCGAGTCCGTCATCGCCCACCAGAATGCCCCGGCCCCGGTGGGGGCCAGGGCCGGGAACATCCCGGTCAGCTTGCCGGCAGAAGCACCGCATCGATGACATGGATCACGCCGTTCGACTGGCGCACATCGGCGATGGTGACATTGGCCACGTTGCCCTGCCCGTCACGCACCATGATCATGCCACTCGCATCCTGCATCAGGGTGAACTGGCAGCCGCCGACGGTGGTGAAGGGATGCTCGCCGCCATCAGCCACGATCATGCCCCGGATTGCCTCGGCCATCGCGTTGGTGGCGATGACGTGGCAGGTCAGGATCTGCTGCAGCGTCGCCAGATTTTCGGGCATCAGAAGGGTCTCGACAGTGCCAGCCGGCAGTGCGGCAAAGGCGGCATTGGTCGGCGCCAATACGGTGAAGGGGCCGGGGCCCGACAGGGTTTCGACCAGACCGGCGGCCTGAACGGCGGCGACCAGTGTGGTATGGTCGGCGGAATTGACCGCGTTTTCGACGATGTTGCGGGTCGCGAACATCGGTGCGCCGCCGACCATCGGATTGTCTTGCGCGGTGGCAAAGCCGGTGCTCAACGCCAGAATCGCAGTTGTGAGGGTGAGTTTCATCAGTGGCTCCCGTTTTGTGTACTGGGCCTTTGGCGGCCCATGCACAGGGAACGGGGGCTTTGACAGGAAAGTTTCAGGCCCGACGATCACGCATGCGTGAGCGCCTATTCCAACACCGCAGCCGCCAGCACCGGGCCTGTCGGCAGCGCGCCGGGGGAACCGCCCAGCGGCTCCAGACTGACGGCCAGGGTTATGCCGGGCTCCAGCGCGGCCTCCAGCCGAAGGGTATCGCCGCGCAACAGGCCCAATGAGCGCGGCACGCCGTCCGCGCCGATCGCCCAAAGCTGGTAATCGTTCGCCGACCCCGCAGTCGGCCCCATCCGCGCCACCGTCAGGAAGCGCCCGTCGCCCTGCGCCTCGAACACCAGCGCGCCAGCTTCGAGCCGTGCCTGCACGCTCGGCGCGGGCCACATCAACACCGCCAGCGCGACCGAAGCCGCAACCGCCGCCCCCGCCCCCCACAGCCGCCAGCGCCTTGTGCGCACCGAAAACAGCCGCGCCTCGATGGCGGGCAAAAGATCGGGCGCCCGGCCCTCGACCGTTTCAGCTTGCATCGGCGCGAACCGCGCCTCCCACGCCCAAACGCGCGCGGCAAAGGCGCCGTCCACCTCGGCACGGTGCGCCGCGGCGCGACGCTCGGTCAGGGGCAGCACGCCCAAGACATACTCTGCCGCCAGCAGGTCGTCGTCCTCTGGGGGCACGAGGGGGTCGTTCATCGCTCCATGCACTCCCGCAACTGTTGCAACCCTCTGCGCAACCAGGTCCGCACAGTGTTCAGCGGCAACCCGTGGCGCGTGGCAAGGTCTTGATAGCTCAGCCCCTGCAAATAGGCGCCGCGCACGGCACTGCCGCGCGCCGGGTCCAGCGTCTGCAGGCAATCCACAATGCGCCGTGCCTCGCCCTGCGCGACGAGTCCGGCCTCGACCCCTGCCGCCGGGTCGGCGATCCGCGCGAGAGGGTCGTCGTCAGGGTCATGGCGACGAACCTCGCCCACAGGCCGGGCGCGCAGCCGGTCCAGCGCATGATGGCGCGCCACCGTGTTCAGCCAGGCCTGCCCGCCCCCGCGATCAGGCTGGAATTGCCCGGCGCGCTGCCAGACCCGCACGAAAACCTCCTGCAAGGCGTCCTCCACCTCGGCCCGATTGGCGAGGATACGCATCAGGACAGCCACAAGTTTCGATGCGGTCAAGTGATAGAGCGCCCGAAACGCGGCCCGGTCCTGCGAAGCGACCCTTTGGAGCAGTTCGGCAACGGGGTCATCACTCACTAGGCCCCCTCCTGCGGTGCTAGGATCTTTTGAAGAGGTAGCGCGCAGGGACGGCGTGTCGAGGGGGCTGACGCTGCGTCCGGGCAATTGTGCATTGCCAGCGCCAAGGGGGGCGGCTACCCCTTGAACGGGGGCCTTTGGGAGGGGGCGCCCTGCCCGACGCTCGCCCTCCCGCGCAAAGGAGCCCGCGATGGAAGGTCCCGTCCGTTATGAGACCCACGGCGAGATTGCCGTGATCCGCATCGACAACCCGCCGGTCAACGCCACCTCGCAAGCGGTGCGCGCGGGGTTGGTGCAAGCGGCCGGGCTGTTCGCGGCGGGGCCCGAGAAGGTCGCGGTGCTGCTGGCCGAGGGGCGCACCTTCATCGCGGGCGCCGACATCACCGAATTCGGCAAACCGCCGCTGGAGCCGCATCTGCCCGATGCGATCATGGCCTTGGAATCGCTGGATAAACCCATCGTTTGTGTGATTCACGGCACGGCGCTGGGCGGTGGATTCGAGGTGGCCTTGGGCTGCCATTACCGCGTGATGCTGAAGGGCGCCCGCATCGGCCTGCCTGAGGTGAACCTTGGCCTGATCCCCGGCGCGGGGGGCACGCAGCGGTTGCCGCGGCTGATCGGCATGGTGGCGGCCTGCGAGATCTTCACCTCGGCCCGTCAGGTGGCGCGCGATGAATGCCTGAGTCTGGGCATTGTCGATGCGCTGTCGGTCGCCGACCCGTTCGAGGCCGGGATGGAGTTTGCCCGCAGGGTTCTGGCGGAAAACCTGCCGGTGCGGCGGGTCAGCGAAATGCCCCTGCCGCCGATCGACGAGGCGGCGCTGGACGCGCTGCGCACCAAGGTCGCGCGTGCCAACCCCGGCCATGTCTGTCACCTGCGCGGCATCGAGGCGGCGGTCGAGGGCACGAAACTGCCCTTTGCCGAGGGGATCAAGGTGGAACGCGCGGCCTTTTGGGCCTTGATGCAGACCCCGCAGCGCGCGGCGATGATCCATGCGTTCTTTTCGGAACGAAAGGTCGCCAGCCTGCCGGAACTGAAGGGGATTGCCCCACGCGCCCTACACCATATCGGCGTGATCGGAGGCGGCACGATGGGCGGCGGGATCGCCGTCAGTTGCCTGCTGGCGGGTCTGAAAGTCACGCTGATCGAGCGCGACGCCGAGGCTGTCGAGCGCGCCCACGTCGGCATCAGCCGCACGCTGGCCGACAGCGTGAAACGCGGCAAGCTGGGCGCCGAGGCGCGCGATCATCTGTTGGCCGAAAAGCTGGTGACGACGGATGATTACCACCGGCTGTCAGCCGCCGACCTCATCATAGAGGCCGTCTTCGAATCGATGGAGGTCAAGAAGGACGTTTTCAGCCGTCTGGATGCCATCGCCAAGCCGGGCGCGATTCTGGCCACCAACACCAGCTATCTGGATGTCGATCAGATCGCCGCGATGACACGGCGCCCGCAGGACGTGATCGGCCTGCATTTCTTCTCGCCCGCGCATGTGATGCGGTTGTTGGAGATCGTGGTGGCCGACAAGACCGCGCCGGATGTCGTGGCAACCGGCTTTGCGCTGGCCAAGGCGCTGGGCAAGGTGCCGGTGCGCGCCGGGGTCTGCGACGGGTTCATCGGCAACCGCATCCTGAAGACCTATCGCACGGCGGCGGATATCATGGTGCTGGAAGGCGCCTCGCCCTTTCAGATCGACAAGGCCTTGGAAGCCTTTGGGTTTGCCATGGGCCCCTATGCGGTGGCCGACCTTGCCGGGATCGACATCGGCTATCTCACCCGCCAGCGGCTGGCGCCGCACCGTCAGCCGGGCGAGCGTTGGGGGGATTGGGGCGACCGCCTCTATGAACTGGGCCGTCTGGGCCGCAAATCCGGGCGCGGGCATTACATCTATGACGACACCCACCCAAAGGGCCGCCCTGACCCTGAGGTCGAGGAGATCATCGCACAGGAGCGTCACCGCAAGGGCATCAACCCGCGCGCCTTTACCGATGCGGAAATCGTCGAGCGCTATATGGCCGCGATGATCAACGAAGGCGCCAAGGTGGTGGGCGAGGGTATCGCGCGCCGCCCGCTGGATGTCGATGTGACCAAACTGATGGGCTACGGCTTTCCCCGGTTCCGCGGCGGGCCGATGCATTATGCCGACCAGATCGGGCTGGCCAAGGTGCTGGCGACCATTCAGACGGCAGCGGTCGAGGACGCCTTCTTCTGGCAACCCGCGCCGCTGCTGGTGCAACTGGTGGCCGAAGGGCGCACCTTCAATTCCTTGAACGGGTGATCCATGCGTGACGCTGTCATCGTTTCCACCGCCCGCACCGCTATCGGCAAGGCCTATCGCGGTGCGTTCAACAAGACCCATGGCGTGACCATCGCCGCGCATGCCGCCAGCCACGCCGTGCAGCGCGCCGGGATTGATCCGGCGCTGATCGAGGATTCGATCTGGGGCTGCGCGATCCCGGAATACGCCACGGGCGGCAATGCCGGGCGGCAGGTCGCCATCCGCGCCGGGCTGCCGGTGACGGTGGCCGGGGCCACGGTGAATCGCTTTTGCGCCAGTGGCCTGCAGGCCATCGCGCAGGGCGCCCACATGATCCGGGCCGAAGGGGCGCGGGCGATTCTGGCGGGCGGGGTGGAGAGCATCAGCCTGAACCAGCCCAGCCCACGCAACGCGCCCGAGCCGTGGATCCTGGCCAACAAGCCCGCGCTCTACCTGCCGATGATCGACACGGCGGATATCGTCGCGCAACGCTATGGAATCAGCCGCGAGGCGCAGGATGCGTATGCCCTGCGTTCGCAACAGCGCATCGCTGCGGCGCAGGCGGGTGGATTATTCGCGCAGGAAATCGTGCCGATGGACGCCCTGATGGGCGTGCAGGACAAGGCAACGGGGACCATCGGCGAACGCGCCGTGACGCTGGCGATGGACGAATGCAACCGCGCCAGCACCACGCTGGAGGGGTTGGCGGGCCTCGCCCCGGTGCGCGGCGACGGGAACTTTGTCACCGCCGGCAACGCCAGCCAACTCAGCGACGGCGCGGCGGCCTTGGTGCTGATGGAGGCGGGCGAAGCGGCAAAGGCGGGCCTTGAACCGTTGGGTGCATTTCGCGGCTTTGCCGTCGCGGGCTGCGAGCCGGACGAAATGGGCATCGGCCCGGTCTTTGCCATCCCCCGCCTGCTGGAACGCAACGGGTTGAGGATCGACGACATCGACCTGTGGGAACTGAACGAAGCCTTCGCGTCGCAATGCCTCTATTGCCGCGACCGGCTGGGCATCGACCCGGACAAATACAACGTCAACGGCGGCGCCATCGCCATCGGCCACCCCTACGGCATGTCCGGCGCGCGCATGGCCGGCCACATCCTGCTGGAAGGCCGCCGTCGCCGCGCCAAATGGGGCGTCGTCACCATGTGCATCGGCGGCGGCGCAGGCGCGGCCGGGCTGTTTGAAATCTTTTGAAGGGGGATGCGATGGATCTGAACTTCACACCCGAAGAACTGGCGTTCCGCGACGAAGTCCGCGCCTTTCTGCGCGAGAAACTCCCGGCCGACCTGTCCTCGCGTGTTGGCGAGGGCGAGGCGCTGGCCAAGGCCGATTATGACTATTGGCACGCCGCACTGAATGAAAAGGGCTGGCTGGCAGGCAACTGGCCAAAGAAATTCGGCGGGCAGCAATGGTCGGCGGTGCAAAAGCACATCTTTGACGAGGAATGCGCCGCAGCCCGCGCGCCAAGGATCGTCCCATTTGGCGTCGCCATGCTGGCACCGGTGCTGCAAGCCTTTGGCAGCAAGGAACAGCAGGACCACTATCTGCCGCGCATCCTGTCCGGGCAGGATTGGTGGTGTCAGGGCTATTCGGAACCCGGCGCCGGATCGGACCTTGCCTCGCTGAAAACCCGGGCAGTGCGCGACGGCGACCATTACATCGTCAACGGCCAGAAGACCTGGACAACGTTGGGCCAGCACGCCAACTGGATCTTTTGCCTCGTGCGCACCGACACGGCGGCCAAGCAGCAAGAGGGCATCTCGTTCCTGCTGATCGACATGGCCAGCCCCGGCATCGAGGTGCGGCCGATCATCCTGATTGACGGCGTGCATGAGGTGAACGAGGTCTGGTTTACCGACGTGAATGTGCCGGTCGCCAACCTCGTCGGGCAGGAAAACAAGGGCTGGACCTATGCCAAGTATCTGCTGACGCACGAACGCACCGGCATCGCCGGGGTGGGCGACTCGCGCGCGGGTCTGGCGACGCTGAAACGCATCGCCCGGACGGAAATGCAAAACGGTCGCCCGCTGATCGAGGACCCGCTGTTCGCCGCGCGACTTGCCCGGATCGAGATCGACCTGATGGCGATGGCAACGCTGAATCTGCGGCTGGTGGCTGCCGCCGACGCGGGCGCGGCACCGGGGGCGGAGTCCTCGATGCTCAAGGTCAAGGGCTCGATCATCCGCCAGCAGATCAACGATCTGGCCCGCCGCGCGGTGGGGCCGTGGGCCATGCCCTTTGTCGCCGACACCGACGGCAATCTCTTTCACCCCGGCCCCGATTACGCGGCCAAGGCGTCGAATGTGTATCTCAACAACCGCAAGATCTCGATCTATGGCGGCTCGAACGAGGTGCAGCGCGGCATCATCACCAAGGCAATTCTGGGGCTCTGAATCATGGATTTCAACCACACCGAAGAACGCCGGATGCTGGCCGACAGCCTGCGCCGCACGCTGGCACGCGGCGCGGATTGGGCGACGCTGGCCGAACTGGGGGTGCTGGGCGCCCTGTTTTCCGAGGCCGAAGGCGGCTTTGGCGGTGCCGGATTTGACATCGCCGTCGTGTTCGAGGAACTGGGCCGTGCGGGCTGCACCGAACCGGTGCTCGAGGCCGGGTTGGCCGGTGGCCTGCTGGCCGATGTCGGGCGCGGCGATCTCGTCGAAACGATCAGCGCGGGCGACCTGAAGGTGACGCTGGGCTGGCAGGAACCCGGGCTGCGCTATGACCTTGGGCCACTGTCCACCCGCGCGGAAAACGGTCGCCTGACTGGGCGCAAGTCCTTTGTCACCAATGCCGAGGGCGCCGACCTGATCCTTGTCACCGCGCTGCAGGACGGCGCGCCGCATCTCTTCGCGCTCGCCCCCCGTGCCGCTGGCGTGACGCTGCATTCGACCCCGGCCCTGATGGGCGGCAGCATCAGTGAGCTCACCCTCGACGCTGCCTCTGCGCAACCGCTTGGTACCGCCGCGCTGGATCGCCGACTGGCCGCCGCCACCCTTGCGGTTTGCGCCGATGCGCTGGGCGTGATGGAGAGCGTCAAGACGATGACCCTCGACTACCTGCGCACCCGCACCCAGTTCGGCCGCGCCATCGGCAGCTTTCAGGCGCTGCAGCACCGCATGGCCGATGTGGCGATCGAGATCGAGATGGCGCGCTCGGCGGTCATCAATCTGGCCGGCAACCTCGACAGCCCTGACCGCGACCGCCATGTCAGTGCGACCAAATCGCTGGTTGGCCGCACCGCGCGACTGGTGGCCGAGGAATCCATCCAGATGCACGGCGGCATCGCGATGACCGAGGCCTATGCGCTGGCCCCGCTTGCCCGCCGCCTGATCGCCGCCGACCACCGTTATGGCGACGAGGATTGGCACCTCGCCCGCTTCATCCGGCTGACCGCATGAGCGGCCCCTGGCACGACGCCACCGGCACAGCGCAATTGCTGGGCCTGCGCCTTGCCATGACAGACGCCGGTGCCAGTGTCACCATGGAGGTCGGCCCCGACCACACCAACCGCCACGGCATGATGCACGGCGGCCTCATTGCCACCGTGCTCGACACCGCGATGGGGGCGACCGCATCATGGCTGCGCGGCGACGGCGGGGCGATCCCGTTTTCGACCATCACCATGACGGTCAACTTCATCGCGCCGATGCCGCTGGGGGATATCACCGCCAGCGGCCGGGTAATCGGCGGCGGATTCAAGACCGTCTTTGTCGAAGCCACGGCCTACAGTGACACCGGCACCCTGATCGCCCAAGCCACCGGCACCTTCAAACGCGCGCCGCTCTGATCGTGTCTTTGCTCTGAAAATATCCTCCGGCGAGGGTCCG
>CALESR010000362.1 GCA_937907485.1 uncultured Paracoccaceae bacterium
CGAGGGGGGCTCGATGCCCCCCGAGGCGCGCCCGCCTCACCCCACAACCCCCGCCGTTTCCAAGACGGCATGCAGCAGCACATCCGTGCCCGCCGCCGCCCAGTCCGGGCTGATCTCCTCGGCCTCGTTGTGGCTGAGGCCCCCCACGCAGGGGCACATCACCATCACCGTCGGCGCCACCCGGTTGATCCAGCAGGCGTCGTGCCCGGCGCCCGAGACGATGTCCCTATGGCCATAGCCCAGCCGCTCGGCCGCCGACCGCACCACCTTGACCAGACCCGGATCAAAGGTCACCGGGTCGAAATGCCCGACCGGCTCGATGGCGCAGCCCAGCCCCAGTTCGCGCGCCACCGCCTGCGCCGCGCGCTCGACCTCGGCGCGCATCGCGTCCAGTTTGGCCTGTTCGGGGCTGCGGATATCGACGGTAAAGACCACCTTGCCGGGGATCACGTTGCGCGAATTCGGGAAAACCGTGACCTGCCCCACGGCACCGACCGCATTCGGCTGGTGGCTCATGGCGATCTGGTGCACCCGCTCGGTGATGCGCGCCATCCCCAGCCCGGCATTCACCCGCATGGCCATCGGCGTCGAGCCGGTATGCGCGTCCTTGCCGGTCAGGGTGATCTCCAGCCACCACAGGCCCTGCCCATGGGTGACGACGCCGATCTCCTTGCCCTCGGCCTCCAGAATCGGGCCCTGCTCGATATGCAGTTCCAGCATGGCGTGCATCTTGCGGGCGCCGACGGTCTCGGTGCCCTCCCAGCCGATGCGCGTCAACTCGTCGCCAAAGCGCTTGCCGTCGAGGTCGCGGCGGTCCTTGGCGTAATCCTCGGTATGGATCCCGGCGAACACGCCCGAGGCCAGCATCGCCGGGGCAAAGCGCGCGCCTTCCTCGTTGGTCCAGTTGGTCACCACGATGGGATGGCGGGTCTTGACCCCCAGATCATTCATCGTGCGCACCACTTCCAGCGCGCCCAGCACCCCCAGCACACCGTCATATTTGCCACCCGTCGGTTGGGTGTCCAGATGGCTGCCCATATAGACCGGCAGCGCCGCAGGGTCGGTGCCGGGGCGCGTGGCGAACATGTTGCCCATGGTATCGACGCCCATCGTCATCCCGGCCGCCTCGCACCAGCGCTGGAACAGATGGCGGCCCTCGCCATCGGCATCGCTGAGGGTCTGGCGGTTGTTGCCGCCGGCGATGCCGGGGCCGATCTTGGCCATCTCCATCAGGCTGTCCCACAGCCGTTCGGAATTGATGCGCAGGTTCGCGGAGGGGGTGGTCATGGACTCTCCTGTCGGCTGGGACGGTCTGGCGCCGTCCTTGGCAAGGAACGGGGGGCCAGGCGGCCCCCCGACAATGGGTCAGTCCAACGCTTCCAGCACCTCACGCAGGGTGCCGATCAGCGTGTCGATGTGGTGCTTTTCGATGATCAGCGGCGGCGACATGGCGATGATGTCGCCCGTCGTGCGGATCAGGATGCCCTTTTCATAGGCCTTCAGGAAGGCGTTGAAGGCCCGCTTGGTCGGCGCCCCGGCGATGGGTTCCAGTTCCACCGCACCGATCAGCCCCATGTTGCGGATGTCGATGACATGCCGCGTGCCTTTCAGCGAGTGCAGCGCGTCCTCCCAATAGGGCGCGAGGGCATCGGCGCGCTCGAACAGCCCCTCTTCCTTGTAGGTCTCCAGCGTGGCGATCCCGGCGGCCGAGGCGATCGGATTGCCCGAATAGGTATAGCCGTGGAACAGTTCGATCAGGTTCTCGGGCCCCTGCATGAAGGCGTCATGTACCTCGGCCGTGGTCAGCACGGCGCCCATCGGAATGACGCCATTGGTCAGGCCCTTGGCGGTGGTGATCATGTCGGGCAACACGTTGAAATGCTGCGAGGCAAAGGCGCTGCCCAGACGGCCAAACCCGGTGATGACCTCATCGAAAATCAGCAGGATGCCGTGTTTCTTGGTGATCGCGCGCAGCTTTTCCAGATAGCCCTTGGGCGGCAGCAGCACCCCGGTCGAGCCCGCCATCGGCTCGACGATCACCGCCGCGATGGTCTCGGCGCCGTGCAGCGCGACGATGCGCTCCAGATCATCGGCCAGATGGGCGCCGTGCTCGGGCTGGCCCTTGGTCCAGCGGTTCTGGTCGGGCAGATGGGTGTGCGGCAGGTGATCGACCCCCGCCAGCAGCGTGCCGAAATTCTTGCGGTTGGTGACGATGCCGCCGACCGAGATGCCGCCAAAGTTGACGCCATGATAGCCGCGCTCGCGGCCAATCAGCCGGGTGCGCTGGCCTTCACCACGGGCGCGGTGCCAGGCAATCGCCATCTTCAGCGCGGTTTCGACCGATTCCGACCCCGAGTTGGTATAGAACACATGTTCCATGCCCTTGGGCGCGATGTCGATCAGCCGGTTGGCCAGTTCAAAGGCGATCGGGTGGCCCATCTGGAAGGCGGGCGCATAGTCGAGTTCGGCGGCCTGTTTTTGGATCGCCTCGGTGATCTTTGGCCGACAATGCCCCGCATTGCAGCACCACAGGCCCGCCGTGCCATCCAGCACCTGCCGCCCCTCGGCGGTGGTGTAATGCATGTCCTTGGCGGCGACGAACATGCGCGGGTTCTGCTTGAACTGGCGATTCGCGGTAAAGGGCATCCAGAAGGCGCGCAGGTCGTTCGGGGTCTTGGGATGGTCGAGGCTCATCTGTCTCTCCAGGGTCAGGCGGGCCGGGTTGTCACGGCGCGCTCACCGCCCTATCTTGGGTCAAATCCGGGCGCTTGGAAACCCGGCTCATCAGCGACGCTAACAGACCTGACCAACCAGTCAAGTTTAAAACCGGACCGTCGCGCGACCGGGGACAGAGGGCGGATGGCTCAAGCCGAGGGCGCTGAAAAATCGGGCTCACGGGCCGAAAATCGCGAAGAAACCGAGCGGGCGATCCTCGACGCCGCCGAGGTGGTCTTTGCGCAATCGGGCTTTGGCGGCGCCACGATGCAGGCCATCGCTGACCGCGCCCGCCTGCCAAAGGCCAATCTGCACTATTATTTCGCGTCCAAGGAAAAGCTCTATCGTCAGGTGGTCGAGCGCATCTTCACCATCTGGCTGGAGGCCGCCGCCAGTTTCGACACCGAGGCCGAACCCGAAGCCGCCCTGCGCCGCTATATCCAGCGCAAGATGCAGGTCTCGCGCGAGCAGCGCCATGGGTCCAAGGTCTGGGCCAACGAGGTGATGCACGGCGCGCCGATCATCCAGGATTACCTCGAATCAGCGCTGAAAAGCTGGACGGATTCGCGCATTGCGGTCATCAACCGCTGGATCGCCGAAGGGCGGGTGCGACCACTCGATCCGCGCTGGCTGCTCTACATGATCTGGGCGACGACCCAGCATTACGCCGATTTCGCCCACCAGATCGAAACGCTGAACGCCGGGCCGCTGAGCGATGCACAATGGGCCGAGGCGACCGAAACCGTCTGCGGCATCATCCTGCGCGGTATCGGGCTGGAGCCGGCGGACGGGCTGGCATGACGACGCGTATCCAGAAGCGCAACCGCCGCAAGATCCTCGACGCGGCGCTGGATGTGTTTTCCGCCCAAGGGTTTCGCGGCGCGACGCTGGACCAGATCGCCGCCGTGGCCGGGTTGTCGAAGCCCAACCTGCTCTATTATTTCGACAGCAAGGAGGCGATCCACCGCGCCTTGCTGGAGGGTCTGCTGGAGGTCTGGCTGGCGCCCCTGCGCGCGATGAATCCGGCGGGCGATCCGCGCGCCGAGATCATGGCCTATGTCCGGCGCAAGCTGCAGATGTCGCGAGATTATCCGCGCGAAAGCCGGTTGTTCGCCAATGAGGTGCTGCAGGGCGCGCCCCGGCTGGAGGACGCCATCGCGGGCGACCTGAAGGCGCTGGTCGATGACAAGGCAGCTGTGATCCGCGGCTGGGTGGCAGCGGGGAAACTGGCGCCGGTGGATGCCTATCACCTGATTTTCTCGATCTGGGCGCTGACCCAGCACTATGCGGATTTCGACGCCCAGATCCGGATGATCCGTGGCGCACGCGACCCGATGGACGGCGCCGAGGCCTTTGTCGAGACGCTGTTCGAGCGGGTGTTGCGGGGGTGAAGGGCGGGGGCGCGGGGGGCGCGGGGCCCCCCCCGCCCGGCCGGGGCCGCCCCCCCCCGCG
>CALESR010000363.1 GCA_937907485.1 uncultured Paracoccaceae bacterium
CGATCCGGGCCGTGGTGGCCGCGTCGAGCGTCGCGAGTTGCGCCAAGGCCTGCTGGCGCGCCAAGCCCTCGGCGCTGAGGGCCGCCTCTAGGTCCGCGATCCGGGCGGTGGTGGCCGCGTCGAGCGTCGCCAGTTGCGCCAAGGCCTGCTGGCGCGCCAACTCCTCGGCGCTGAGGGCGGCCTCCAATTCCGCGATCCGGGCCGTGGTGGCCGCGTCGAGCGTCGCGAGTTGCGCCAAGGCCTGCTGACGCGCCAACTCCTCGGCGCTGAGGTCGGCCTGCAACGCGGCAATGCGGGCCGTCGTGGCGGCGTCGAGGGCCGCCAGTTGCTCGGCCGTGGCCGCCTGTTGCGCGAGGGCTGCGGCGTGATCGGCCTGCAGGCGGAACAGGCTTTCCTGCGCCTCGGCAAGACGGGTCAGCGCATCGCCGCGCTCTTGCCGCAGGGTGGCGAGGGCCGCCTCGGCGTTGGTCAGCGCGGTGACGGCAGCGGTCTGCGCGGCCTCGGTCTGGGTCAGCCGGGCGAGCATCTGCGCCAGCGAGGCCTCGCCAGCCTCGGCCCGGCTGCGCATCTGCGTCAGCGCCAGTTCGATCGCCTCGCGCTCGGCGGCGGCGAGGCGCGCGGCTTCGACCTGCGCGTCGATCTCGCCGCGCGCCTGCGCAAGGGCCAGCGACAGCGCCTCGGTTTCCGACATCAGTGCGTCGCGGCGCGATTCGGTTTCAGCCAGTCGGGCCCCCAGATCGGCGCGTTCGGCGATCAGGGCGGCGACCTGCGCCTCGAACCCGGTGATCTGACTGCGCGCTGCCGCCAGTTCCGCCCCGCGCGCCGCCAGATCGCGGCCCAACACGGCAATCGTCGCCTCGTGCTGGCGAGCGGTGGCGCGGGCGGCGTCGAGGTCGGTGGTCAGCCCGGTGATCTGCCCTTCGAGGCTGCTGACCCGGTCACGCGACAGGCCCAACGCATTGGTCAGCCCGGCGATCTGCGCGGTCAACCCTTCGAGCTGGTGGTCTTGCGTGGTGATGCGGTCGCTGAGCACGCTTTGCACGATCATGAAGATCGACAGCACGAACATCAGCACCAGCAACAGCGCGGTCATCGCATCGACGAAACCGGGCCAGATCGCCGCCGAATCCCGCGAATTGCCGCGCCGCGACAGCCCCATCAGTTGTGCCCCTCGGGCCCGATCTGCGGCGGCGGCTGCCGGTTGAGCATGCGCACCGCCTGCGTCAGCATCGCCAGATCGCTGCGCAGGTCGGCCATCGATTCCTGCCGCCCGGCTGACAATTCTTCAAGGATACGAACCAGTTGCACATCCATTGACCGCAGCCGCAGCCGGGTTTCGGCCTCGATATGCGGCTCGTCCTCGACCGTTTGCGCGGACATCAGCGCGATCAGCCTTTCCTGCCCCGCCGCCAGCCGGTTCAGCGCGGCCAGAGCATCGACATCGCCCTGCGAGCGGTCGGCCAGCCGCGTCACCGCGCCCGCCAGCACCGACAGCGCCTCGTCCAGTTGCGCGCGACCGGCCTCGGCCTCGGCCTGCAGGACGCGCATGCCCTCCATCTGCTCGGCCAGCGAGTCGAGCACATCGGCCACCGCCGACAGCCCGGCCCCGGCGCCGCCCTCGCCGTCGCTGGCCGTGCCCAGCCGCGAGATCGACGACAGCCATTCTTCCAACTCGCGATAGAACCGGTTCTGCGCCTGCGAGGCAAACAGTTCCAGCATCCCCACCACCAGCGAGCCCGCCAGCCCCAGCAGCGACGAGGAAAACGCCGTCCCCATGCCGCCCATTTGCGCTTCGAGGCCGGACATCAGCCGGCCGAACCCCTCGACCGCGCTTTGCCCCTCTTGCGGCGCCAGCGAGCGGATGGTGTCGACCACCGCCGGAACCGTGGTGGCAAGGCCATAGAACGTGCCCAAAAGCCCAAGGAAAATCAGCAGGTTGACCAGATACCGCGTGATATCGCGCTCTTCATCGATCCGCGTGCCGACCGATTCCAGAATCGATCGCGCCGAGGTCGCCGACATATGCCCCGCCCCATGCGAGCGCAGCAGGGCGGCCAGCGGCGCCAGCAGACGCGGCGCGATGGTGATCTGGTGGCCGGGCGTCTGGGCGACAAAACCACCGACCCAGCGCACCGAGGCAAAGAGTTGCAGGATCTGCCAGAAGGTCGCCAGCACGCCGATCACAAAGACCAGCACGATAAAGCCGTTCAGCCAGACATTCGCCAGAAAGATCCCGGAAATCCGCGGATAGGCCAGCCCGATACCACTGGTGACCATCGCCAGCGAGACCAGCATCAGCGACATCTGCCGCAGCGGCGGCGTGAACTGGATACGCCCGATGGGCCCCAGACCCCCTGCTCGCAACTGTTTCGCCATGGGCTGCCCCGTTCTTGCCACCACAAAATCTAGGGGTATTGCGGCCTCTTGCCAACAAGGAACTACCGCCCCTGCAACACCTTCACGCGATCCGACAACCAGTCCAGTTCGGCGTCACGCAGGCCCAGCGCGGCCAGATGTTCGGCGGTCTGGTGCAGATACTCGCAGTTCGGCCCGCGCCCGCCGACCGCCGCGGCGATGCGCCGCGCCTGATCGTCCAACGCCAGCCCGCCGCAATACTGGCCATGCGCCCGGTCGATGACATAGGTCACCGCCTGCACCTGACGGCCATCGTCCAGTGTCACCGGCTGACATGTCTCCAGATACGCGGCCGAGATCAACTCGCGCGAGCGCAGGTATTCCAGCGTCTCATCGGCAATTTGTGGCGCGATTTCAAAGGCAATCCCGTCGCAGACCGCATCCGTGGCCGCGTCGAGCGCCAGCACCAGTCCGGGGTTTTCCTCGGTGCCGCGGTGGTGGATCGACAGCATGCAGAACGAGCGGCGAAACCCCGTCAGCCGCGCCAGCCGCCGTTGCGACCAGGCGAAACCGGGGTTCCACACCAGCGATCCGTAACCAAACACCCAAAGCGGCGTCATGGCGCCTGTCTCCCGGTCCGCGCGCCGGGTCTGGCCGCGGGCTCGCCGGGGATGTAAACAACAGTTCCGGCAATGACAACGGTGGGCCGTTCAAGGGGTTGGGGCATGCGCGCTCTGCGGATACTGACGGTTCTGGCGATCCTCGCGACCTTGCTGTGGGGCGGCTATTGGTTTGCCGGGCGCACGGCGCTGGACCGCCTGCTGGTGCAGGGGCTGGCGCAGGTGCCGCAGGTCAGCCTCGCCGGGCACAGCATCCGCGGCTTTCCCAACCGCTTTGACATCACGCTGGATCAGCCGCGCGTCTCGGTGCCGGGGCTGGATTGGTCCTCGCCCTTCGTGCAGGTCTTTGCGCTCAGCTATCGGCTGAACCATCTGGTCGCGGTCTTCGCCCAGGATCAGGCGTTGACCCTCGGCGGGCGGGCGGCCCTGATCCACAGTCAGGACCTGCGCGCCTCGCTGGTGATGGAGGCCGGGCGCGACCTGCCGCTGGACGAGGTGGTGCTGGCGGGCACCGGGCTGGACCTGCGCATCGACGGCTCGCAGACGCAGATCGACGCGCTGCGCATGGCCAGTCGGCGCATCGAGGGCCGTCGGCACCGGGTCGCCCTGCTGGCCGAAGGGCTGCTGCCAGACGCCACCCTGATCGCGCGCCTTGACCCGCAGGGCCATTGGCCGCGCCGCTATACCGTGCTGCGGCTCGAAGCCGAGGCGGAATTCGACCGCGCGCTCGACCGCCACGCGCTGACCGGCGCGCCGCCGCAACTGGCGCAGCTGACGCTGACCGGCGCCCGCCTCGGCTGGCAGGACAGCGAGATCGACCTCAGCGGTCGGCTGACCCCGGATGCCGCGGGCGTGCTGTCGGGCGAGGTGCTGGTGGTGGTGACCGGCTGGCCCGCACTGCTGGAACGTGCCCGCGCCGCCGGACTGCTGCAAGACGGGGGCGAGGGTCTGCTGGGCCCGCTGCTGCGTGCGCTGCCGACCGAGAGCAATGGCGAGCGTGTCGAGGTGCCGCTGTCGGTGACGGCGGGCGATGTGCGGCTGGGCCCGCTGCTGCTGGGAACGCTGCCGCCCTTGCGCTAATGGCGGGGCGGCGACGGGTCGATGCGCGGCGCCGAGGGCGGCTCGGCCGGACGGTTGATCGCCGCCAGTTCCTCGCGCAGGACGCTGCGCAGGTCTTCCATCAAGGCCAGTCGCATCGCCTCGGCCCGCGCGGCCTCGCTTTCGGCGGCCAGACGGGCGGCCTCGTTGTGGCTGGCGGCCAGAAATCTGCGGTGCAACCGGTCATGCAGCAATTCGGCCAGCGCCGCGCCCGCCAGAACGCCGCTGATGTCGGCGCCCCAGTCCAGCCATTCGGCGCCGCGGCCGACACTGGGCTGGATCAGCTCGATCGCGCCGCCATAGGCAATCGCCAGCGGCACCGCCCAGAACCAGCGGCGCGAATCGGTCAGGATCAGCGGAAAGATCAGCACGGCAAAGGCGATGAAGTGATAGACCTTGTCGAGGCCGCTGACCTGCGGCACCGCCCCGTTGACCGGCAGCAGCGTCGCCAGCCCGACCAGCACGGCCAGGGCAACCCCCAGCAACAGCCCGGCCCGGCGCCACAGCACCTCGTGCCGCGCATTGGACCCGGCGCCACGCGGGCGCGATTCGGTTCGATCGGTCGTGCTCATTCGAGGTTCCGCGCCCCTTTCGGCCTGC
Source organism: uncultured Paracoccaceae bacterium (assembly GCA_937907485.1). GTDB lineage: Bacteria > Pseudomonadota > Alphaproteobacteria > Rhodobacterales > Rhodobacteraceae > Pararhodobacter. The sequence continues at coordinate 4,674 of CALESR010000363.1, forward strand.
CATTTTGCGCCGCAATGTGGCGAAATTTTGACGCGGCCACCCGTGGCCCGTCACTCGGCCGTGACGACCCCCGCCGCGCGCACCAACTCGCCCAGCCGTGCCAGCGCCCGCGCCTCCAGTTGGCGCACCCGCTCCTTGGAAATCCCCATCGACAGGCCCAGATCGCTCAGCGTCGCCGGTTCATCGACCAGATGGCGGGCCGCGACGATGCGGCGCTCGCGCTCGGGCAGACGATCGACAGCCTTGTGCAGCACCGCCTTCAGCCGCGCCCCGTCCATCTTCCCGGCCACTGTCGCCTCGGTCCCGGCGCTGTCGTCTTCCAGCGTGTCGACCCACGAGCGCCCGTCCTCGTCGCTCGATTGCGGTGCGTCCAGCGACAGGTCCGGGCCCGACATGCGACCCATCATCGCCTCGACCTGATCGACCGGCACCTGCAACTCGCGCGAGACGCGCAGCGACAGCGGCTCGTCGCTGTCCTCGTCGCGGGCGTGTTTCTGCATGGCGCGGCGCAGGTGGAAGAACAGCTTTTTCTGCGTCGCATTGGTGCCTGTGCGCACAAGCGACCAGTTCCGCATCACGAAATCCTGCATGGACGCACGGATCCACCACGCGGCATAGGTCGAAAACCGCGAGCCATTGGTCGGATCGAATTTCTCGGCGGCGCGCATCAAGCCCAGATTGCCCTGCTGGATCAGGTCCTCATAGGGCACGTCATAGCGGCGGAACCGCCCGGCAAACGACACCGCCAGTCGGGCATAGGCCGCGATCAGCCGGTGCAGCGCCGCTTCGTCGCGCTGATCGCGCCACGCCAGCGCCAACCGGGTCTCGGTCTCGGCGTCGAGCAGTTCCTCGGCCATCGAGGCACGCACATAGCGGCGGATATGCTGGTCCTGAAATCCCATGGTGATCGTCCATCCGGGCGCCATGATAGCGCTTCGCTCCTATATTGTTTCGAAACGCTACTATCCACCGCACCCCTTGTCAACCGCACCGGGACGATTATCTCCGCGCCATGAGCACTCCAGACCGCGACGATTCCTGCGGGGCGGGCCCCCGGATGATCTCCAGCCCCTGCCATTCGGCAGAGATGCTGGTGCATCTGTCGCGGCTGGTGCATGGCTCGGCCAGCGACGCCAGCCTGACCCCGGCGCAGTGGACGGCGCTGCGCTATTTCGCCAGTGCCAACCGGTTCTCGCGCACCCCCTCGGCGTTTTCCGAGTTCCACGCCACCACGCGCGGCACCGCCTCGCAGACGGTGAAATCGCTGATCGCGCTGGGCCTTCTCATGCGTCAGGCGCATGACAGCGACGGGCGTTCAACGCTGATCGAGGTGACCGAGGCAGGCAAGGCCAAGCTGGCCGATGACCCGCTGGGGGATCTGATCCACTGCATCCGCGACCTGCCCGAGGCGCAGCGGCAAGCGTTTACCCGCACCCTGGCCGATCTGGGCACCGCTCTGGCCCGGCGGCGCGAGGCGCCGATGTTCGGCAAATGCGGTGATTGCGGCCATTGCGACAGCGCGCAGAGCGGCCCAGCCTATTGCCGCTGCACCCAGTCGATGCTGACCGGCGACGAGATGCAGACCCTGTGCATCGACTTTGCGCCGACATCCCTCCGGCTGCGCTGACTGTCAGTTTTCTGCGAATTTAACCTATCGCTAGCCTGGCCATCGACCAGGGGACAGGTGCGTGACCGAAACCCCCGCCACAAGACGCCTCACAACCCACTGATTCCAGACCGTCTTGATTGCCTGACATTCAGCGACACCTTTTGCACCGGATTTCCCCCTTTCAGGCGCAACCGCACAACCCCACATTTTCCAACCTGCCACTCCCTCGCGCGAAACCAATGCACAGCATTGACTTGCCCCGCCGCCCCGCTCAGTCTGGCGCAAATGGAGGCCGCGATGTTCCCTGTCCTGACCCGCGCCGAGGTGGAACCCCTGCTTGACTGGCTGTCCTTGACCGAGGCGCTGGCCGAGGGGCATCGCCTGCCGCCCGCGCAGATCCGCGACGTGCTGATGGGGCATGGTGACAACCGCCTCCTGTCGCGCGCCGCCTGGATCGAGGGGCTGGGGCTGGGGGTCAAGTCGGTCAGCGTCTATCCCGGCAACCCGGCTGCAGGTCTGCCCTCGGTGCAGGGCGCGATGCTGATCTTTGACGATGCGACGGGCGCTATCGAGGCGGTGATCGACAATGCGCTCATCACCCGGTGGAAGACCGCGGGCGACTCGCTGCTGGGCGCGCGGCGACTGGCCCGCCCGGACTCGCGCCGCCTGCTGATCCTTGGCGCCGGGGCGGTCGCCGCCTCGCTGATCGAGGCCTATGCGACAGCCTTTCCCGGACTGTCGGTCACCCTCTGGGCCCGCCGCGCCGAGGCCGCGCAGGCCTTGGCCGCCCGTTATCCCGGCACCCGTGTCGCGCAAGACCTGCCGCAGGCGGTGGCGGACGCCGATATCATCGCCACCTGCACGATGGCGAAATCGCCCATCCTGCAGGGCGACTGGCTGCGCCCCGGTCAGCATGTCGATCTGATCGGCGCCTACACCCCCGACATGCGCGAGGCCGATGATGCCGTGCTGCGTCGCGGGCGCTTGTTCGTCGACAGCCGGGCGACGACGCTGGGCCATATCGGCGAGGTGATGATCCCGATGGCTGCAGGCGTGATCGGCGAGGCCGATGTGCACGGCGATCTGCATGACATCGTCGCCGGGCGCGCCGGGCGGCAGGGCGCGGATGAAATCACGGTGTTCAAGAACGGCGGCGGCGCGCATCTGGACCTGATGACTGCGCGCTGGATGCTGGCGCGCTGGCGCGAGGGTCCTCGGCACGGCGGCTAAACATGCATTTCGCATGTTCTTGATCTTTGCGCCTCGCCGGATAAGGAAAGGCCATGTTGCGACGCTTTCTCCTTCGCCGACCCGCGTTGACGTCACAGCAGGCCCGGGTTCTGGTGTTGACTGGGCTGCACGATACCTCGGCGCTCTTGCGGCAGCCGATGTTCTGGGCCTCAGTGGCGGCCGGGATCTTTCTGACGGCCCTGGCCGGACCCTTTGGCACGTTCCATGAACTCGGGTTTGCCGCGCGGCTGATCTATTGGGGCGTGGCGATTCTGGTGCCTTCGGTGCTGGCCTCGACGCTGTCGATGGTCTTCTCGCGCTTCGCCCGCGCCTTGGGGCTGCACTGGCTGGTGGCCGCGGTGCTGGCCGGGGTTCTGGTGGTGGCGCCGTCGCTGGGCGCGGTGCTCGCGCTCGAAGCGATCTTTGTGCCCCAGACCCCACGGCAGGGGGTGGCCATCCTGCTGCCGATGGTCGGCTGGCCGGTGCTGATCGTGACCTTGCTGGTCAACTGGCTGCTGGTCAAATTCGACGCACTGCGCGCCGCCCTGACGCCGACGACGCGAATCGAGGTCACCCTGCCACCGCCCCGGGCCACGGCCGCCGCGCCGTCAGACAGCCGGGCGCCGCACCTGAAACTGGTGGAACCCGTGGTCGAGGCCCTGCCCATGCTGTTCCAGCGCATCCCCCCGGAGCTGGGGCAGGATCTGGTCTGCCTGCGGGCGCAGGACCATTACCTCGAAGTGACGACGACGCGGGGGTCGGCGCTGGTCCTGATGCGGCTCAGCGATGCCGAGCGTGATCTGGCCGCAGTCAAGGGGATGCGGGTGCATCGCTCGTGGTGGGTGGCGCTGGACCATGTCGCCTGCTTCTCGCGCGGCGACAGCGGCGGGGTTACCCTGCTGACCACCACCGGCCAGCAGGTGCCCGTGGCCCGCGGCCAGCGCGACGCCCTGCGCGACGCGCTGTCGCGGCACCGCGAGGCCGCCGAGTGACTATTCCAGCCGCGCCGGGAACCCCTCGGCGCGCAGGTCGGTGCCCAGCACATCCTCCAGCAGCTTGACGATCTGCGTCGATTGCGCCGCCCCGCCATAGGCCGCGCGACCCTTCAGAAACGTCTGCTGCGTCATCGAGGCCAGATCCAGCGGCACGCCGAATTCCTGCCCGAACCCCATGGCAAAGCCCAGATCCTTGAGCGCCAGATCCATCGTGAAGGCAATGTCATAGCTGCCGTTCAGGATCAGCTGCCCTTCGGTTTCATGCACGAAACTGGTCCCGGACGAGGCGGTGATCGCCTCCCACGCGGTTTTCAGGTCCAGCCCGCCGCGCTTGGCCAGCATCAAGGCCTCGCCATCGGCGATCAGATGGATGAAGGCCAGCATGTTGGTGATGACCTTGATGACCGCCGCCGATCCCACCGGGCCCATGTGGAAAATCCGGTTGCCCATCGCCTGCAGCGCGGGTTTGTGCCGCTCGAACGTCGCCGCCTCGCCGCCGATCAGCACGGTGATCTCGCCGCGCGCGGCCAGATGCACGCCGCC
>CALESR010000364.1 GCA_937907485.1 uncultured Paracoccaceae bacterium
GGCGACGGTGACGCCGTCCTTGGTGATGCGCGGGGCGCCGAAGGACTTGTCGATCACGACGTTGCGGCCTTTGGGGCCGAGGGTGGTTTTCACGGCATCGGCAAGGATGTTCACGCCACGAAGGATCTTGTCGCGGGCGTCAGTGCCGAATTTGACTTCTTTGGCAGCCATGTCGGGTGCTCCAATATCTGAAAGGGTTCGTAGGGCGCGTGCGGGCACGCACCGTTACCAAAAGGCAGCGATCAGGAGATGATCCCCAGAATGTCGCTTTCCTTCATGATCAGCAGTTCCTGACCGTCGACCGTCACTTCGGTGCCCGACCATTTGCCGAACAGCACGCGATCACCGGCCTTGACGCCCATGGCGATCAGCTCGCCCGAATCCTTGCGCGCGCCCTCGCCGCAAGCGATGATTTCGCCTTCGGCGGGTTTTTCCTTGGCCGAATCGGGGATGATCAGACCGCCCTTGGTTTTTTCGTCGCTGGCGACGCGCTTGACCAGCACGCGGTCGTGGAGAGGTTTGAAAGCCATCTGCGGACTCCGTTGGGTTCCAGATTCATGGGTCTTAGCACTCGCATCAGGTGAGTGCTAACGAACGTGGAGATAGGCGCCACACCCGCCCATGTCAACACCCGCGGCAGCGAGGAATGCGCGGATTGGCGGCCATGAAGCCGCCGCAATCCGGGGTTATGGTGAACGCCGCCTTTAACCCTGCCAGACCGGGTGACCGAGATGTGCGTTTTTCAACGTTTCCTAAGCCGGGACTCCGGTGCCGTGACTGTCGATTGGGTGGTGCTGACAGCGGCAATCACCGGCCTTGGGCTGACAAGTGCCGCCACCGTGATGAGCGGCACCGGGCACTTGAGCGCGGACATCGAGACCGGCCTGACGGATGCGACGATGGCCGATCCCGCCTGGGACGCCTGGCCGAACAAGGGCATCACCAACGGCATCTGCCCTGGCCCTGCCGCCCTCGAAGCCAGTTATGACGCCTTGGTGGCTGGCGGCGAGACCTTTGCCGATCTGGTCCAGGATGGCGCCCATGCGTCGATCGACGACAGCCCGTTTGGCGGCTGGATGCGTGAGGCGCAAACCAACGGGTTTACCGCCGACGAGTTCGTCGTCAGTTATGGCTGGTGGCAAGACGGGTCCGGCCCCGGCACACTGGAAAGCCGCGAATTCGCGGCGCGGTTCTTTGCCTGCACGCAAGAAGCCTCGCCCACCGACTGGAGCACGATGCCGGGCGGGTCCTTCGAAGGCTATCTGATGTGGGATTTCGGCTTTGAACTGCCACCGGGCTGAGACATCGGCGACGCACCGCCCTTGCCAGCACCCGGCGCCGCTGACAGGGTGAGCCGGTGTTCCCGCGAGGCCTGCCATGTCGTGTTTTGTCATCGCCCCCCTGCCCCTGCACGCCGGCACGCTGGCGCTGAGCCCGCTGCCGCGCGAGGCGGACGACCTGCGCGCCCTGGCCGATTTCGCCCCGGCGCTGGTGGTTTCGATGACCGAAGCCGACGAGATGGTCATGCTGGGCGCAGGTGGCCTGCCCGACTGGTTGGCCGCGCAGGGCATCGCCTGGGTGCATTTTCCGATCCCGGATTTCGGCCTGCCCCCTGATGGCGCCGACTGGCCAGCCCTGTCGGCACAAGCGACGGCAGTGCTACGCGCTGGCGGGCGGGTGCTGGTGCATTGCCGGGGCGGGCTGGGGCGCTCGGGTCTGGTGGCGCTGCGGCTGATGGTCGAGGCGGGCGAGGTGCCCGAGGTGGCGCTGGCGCGTCTGCGCAGCGTTCGGCCGGGTGCGGTAGAGACCGAGGCGCAGTTGGGTTGGGCGGCGGGCCCGCGATAAGCGTCGCCGGGGGGCGCTGCCCCCCACGGGCCGTGCCGGCCCTCCCCCCGGGATA
>CALESR010000365.1 GCA_937907485.1 uncultured Paracoccaceae bacterium
GGCGCAGAACGACAGCGAGGCTGTGCGCTGGTTCCGCGCGGCGGCGGAGGGCGGGGAAACGAGGGGCATGTCCAACCTCGGTTTCATGTATGATGCCGGTCGGGGTGTTTCGCGCAACGCCCGCGAGGCCGCCAGGTGGGTCTTGCAGGCCGAACGTTTCGGAGACCGTCGGTTCCGCGAACACGTCAGCGACTGGCATCCGGAAACCCGTATCGAGGTGCAGCGCCAACTGCGCGACGCCGGGCATTACACGGGCGCGCTGGACGGCAGTTTCGACCCCGCTTCGATGGCGGCGCTCAGGGCCTATGCGGGCGAGTGACGCCCCCTTGCCAATCCCGGCGCCGCGCGCTCTGATCGGCGGGCAACCACAGGGGGCCCCCATGCAGAACGTCCACCCGATCGACGCCGCCATCGACAGCCACCGCGCCGACCTGATCGGTCTGGCCGACCGGGTCTGGGCCACGCCTGAGACGCTCTATCAGGAACACGCAAGCTGCGCCGAGCACACCGCGACCCTGCGGGCCAAGGGGTTCCGGGTGACGGAAAACCTCGCCGGTATCCCGACGGCGGTGATGGGCGAGGCGGGGCAGGGCGGGCCGATCATCGCCATCCTCGGCGAATACGACGCGCTGCCCGGCCTGAGCCAGGAGGCCGGGATCGACGAACCGCGCCCGCTGGTGCAGGGCGGCAATGGCCATGGTTGCGGCCACAACCTGCTGGGCGCCGCCGCGCTGCTGGCCGCCTGCGCGGTCAAGGACTGGCTCGAGGCGACCGGCACGCCGGGCCGTGTGCGCTATTACGGCTGCCCGGCCGAAGAGGGCGGTGCCGCCAAGACCTTCATGGTGCGCGACGGTGCCTTTGACGACGTGGATGCTGCGCTGTGCTGGCACCCCGATTGCATGACGCGGGTGGTCGACCCCTGGTCGCTGGCCAACACGCGGATGGATTTCACCTTTCTGGGCCGCGCCAGCCACGCCGCCATGTCGCCGCATCTTGGGCGCTCGGCCCTCGACGCCGTGGAACTGATGAGCGTCGGCGTGAATTACCTGCGCGAGCACATGGTGCAGGACGCGCGCATCCACTACGCCTATCTCGACGCTGGCGGCACGGCGCCCAATGTGGTGCAGGCCCGCGCCAAGGTGCGCTATTCGATCCGCGCGATGAAATCCTCCGAGATGCTGGCGCTGGTCGAGCGGGTCAAGGACATCGCCCGTGGCGCCGCGCTGATGAGCGGCACGCAGGTCGAGATGTCGGTGTTCTCGGCCGTCTCGTCGAACCTGCCCAACCTGACGATGGACCGGCTGATGGACCGCGTGCTGCACGACATGGGGCCGGTGCCTTTTGATGCCCAGGACCGCGCCTATGCCGCCAAGATCCAGGCGACGCTCAGCGCCGCGGACATCGCAACCTCGTATCGCATCGTGGCGATGCCACCGCGCGAGGATACACCGCTGTGCGACTGGGTGGCGCCGATGCGACCGGGGGGCGAGATCATGATCGGCTCGACCGATGTCAGCGACGTGACCTGGGTGGTGCCGTTGACCCAATGCCTCGTGGCGACGGTGGCCATCGGCACCCCGGCGCACAGCTGGCAGGTGACGGCGCAGGGCAAGAGCCCGGCCGCCCACAAGGGCATGGTGCACGCAGGCACCGCGATGGCCCGCTGCGCGCAGGAACTGATCGCCGACGCCGCGCTGCTGGCGGCGGCAAGGGCCGAACACGCCGCGGCGCTCAAGGCCGACCCCTATGTCTGCCCGATCCCGCCCGAGGTCCTGCCGCCGCTGTGAGGGGGGGCGGCGCTCGGGGGCGTCGAGCCCCCTCGCGCCGCGCGGGACCCGCCCGCGGTCGGCGCGGTTTGCAG
>CALESR010000366.1 GCA_937907485.1 uncultured Paracoccaceae bacterium
CACCGGCACCACCACCTTTCGCCCGCCCTTTGTCCCGGTGCCGCTGGCTACGCTGGCCGGGCTGCGCGCGGGTCCGCTGGTCAACCCGCTGCGCCGTCTGGCGCTGGAGGGCGAGCACCGCGCCGCCGGTGCCACGCTGCGCGAGGCGGGCGGCTGGCTGCGCCCGGCGTTCTATGGCGCCGCGCCTGAGGCGATCCAGTCCGAGGCCCTGCAGGCGCGGCTGACGGTGGCGCTGGCCGATGCCTCGCCGCTGGGCAAGATCGAGATCTTTGGACCCGATGCCGCCGCGTTTCTGGATTTCGTTCATTACAACACGGTGTCCACCCTGTCGCCCGGTCGTTGCCGCTATGTCTTTGTGCTGACCGAGGGTGGGATCCTCTATGACGATGGGGTGCTGTTGCGGCAGGGCGATGAGCATTTCATCCTGTCGTGTTCCTCGTCGCATGTCGCCGGGATGCACGCCCATCTGGAAGCCTGGCGGCAGGATCAGTTCCCGCAGGCCCGGGTGATGATCCACGACACCACGCCGCATTGGGCAACGCTGACCGTTTCGGGGCCGAAATCGCGCGCGGTGGTGGCGGCGCTGGCCTCGGGGCTGGCGCTCGACGACGGGGCGTTGCCGCATATGGCCTTTGGCTGGGGCCGGTTCGCGGGAACGGATCTGCGCGTCGCCCGCGTCAGCTTTACCGGCGACCGCAGCTATGAGCTGTCGATCCGTGCAGACCGCGCGCGGGCGCTTTGGCTGGCGCTGCGCGAAGCCGGGGCGCCGCAGGACATGACCCTGCTGGGCGGTGAGGCGCTGATGATCCTGCGGGTCGAAAAGGGCTATCCGATCGTCGGCATCGACACCGACGGCGCGACGCTGCCGATGGACATGGGCATGAGCGCGCCGCTGACCCGCAAACGCGCCGATTTCATCGGGCGCCGCTCGCTGATGCTGGCCGAGGCGCAGCGGCAAGACCGGCCGCAGTTCGTTGGCCTTGCTGCCGAGGGCGCGGTGCCGCTGCCGACCGGGGCGCATGTGCTGGACCTGTCCGGCCCGGCGCCGCGCAGTGACGGATTTGTCACCTCCAGCCGGTTCAGCCCGTTCCTGCGTCGCCCGGTTGCACTGGCGCAACTGCGCGGTGGCGCCGGGCGGCTGGGCGAGAGGGTTGTGGTGCAGCACATGGGGCAAAGGATGGGGGCGGTTGTCGTCGCGCCCGACCAGATCGACCCGGAGGGAGGGCGCCTGAATGCCGGATAGTGTCGCGGCCTTTTTGCCAATCCCGGTGTGGACCGATGCCGCGCTGACCCTGCAAGGGCTGCGGATCAGCGTTCTTGAGTTGCCCGGCGTCTGGCTGGTTTCGGGCGATCTGCCGGCCTTTGGCGCGCAGAGCGGGGTTGATGCCGAGGGGCTCGGCGCCTTTGGACAGGCCAAGGCGCCGGGCTATGCCCTGCGTAAGGCGCGGGGGCGGCTGATGGTGATCGGCGCGGCACCGCCCGCTGCGACCGGCTGGCACGCCGCGGGTTTCGCCGTCAGTGAGGTATCAGCCGCCTATCGGGCCATTGACATCGAGGGGCCGGACCTGCCGGTGCTGCTGGCGCGCGCCACCACGCTGGACCCCGATCACCCCGGCCCCTGCGCCGCGCTGCCCTTTGGCGGGGTGCCTGTCGCGCTCTGCCGCATCGGCGAGGGGCTGCGGCTGCATGTCGAGGCGCCTCTGGCGCCTGCCCTGTGGCATTGGCTGGCCGCCGCGATGGCGCCGGACCCTGTGTCATGACCGACCTGATCGTCATCGGCGGTGGACTCGTCGGCATCGCCACGGCGCTGGACCTTCAGCGCAGCTTTCCGGGTCTGGCGATCCGCGTGGTGGAAAAGGAGGCCGGGCTTGCCCGTCATCAGACCGGCCGAAACAGCGGCGTGGTGCACGCCGGGCTGTATTACGCGCCCGGCAGTCTGAAGGCCGAGTTCTGCCGACAGGGCCTTGCCGAAACCCTGCGCTTTTGCCGCGAGCAGGGCTTGCCGCACGAATCCTGCGGAAAGCTGGTGGTTGCCACCACCCCCGCCGAACTGGAGCGTCTGCGCGCCCTGACCGAGCGCGCGGTGCAAAACGGCCTTGACGTGCGCCCGGTGTCGGCTGGCGAACTGCGCGAGCGTGAACCCGCCATCGCCGGTCTGGGTGCGCTGTTCAGCCCGGCGACCGCGATCACCGATTACGGCGCCATTGTCCGCCGGATGGCCGATCTTTTCGAGGCGGGCGGTGGCCAGATCACCACCGGGGCCGAGGTCTGTGGCATCGCCGAAGGCGCCAACGCCGTGACCCTGACCTTGAGCACGGGCGAGACCGTCACCACCCGGCATCTGGTCGTCTGCGCCGGTCTGGGGGCGGACCGGCTGGCCCGGATGTGCGGCCTTGCGGCGGATTTCGCCATTGTGCCCTTCAAGGGCGAGTATTTCCGCCTTGCCCCGCGCCACGACACCGTGGTGCGGCATCTGATTTATCCCGTCCCCGATCCCGCGCTGCCGTTCCTCGGCATCCATCTGACACGCATGATCGGCGGTTTTGTCACCGTCGGGCCGAATGCCGTGCTGTCGCTGGCGCGTGAGGGCTATGCCCGTCTGGCGCTGGACCCGCGCGATGTGGCCGCGATGGCGCGCTTTCCCGGCCTTTGGCGAATGCTGCGCGCCAATCTGCGCCCCGGCCTGTCCGAACTGCGCAATTCGGTGTTTCGTCGGTCCTATCTGCGCGCCTGCCAGCGGTATTGCCCGTCGCTCGACCTGAGTGACCTGTTGCCCCACCCGCCGGGGATTCGCGCTCAGGCGGTGATGCGCGATGGCACCTTGGTTCATGACTTCCTGATCCGTCGGTCCGCCCGCACCATCCACATCTGCAACGCCCCGTCACCGGCGGCGACCTCGGCCCTGCCGATTGCCCGGCATATCCGGCAACTGGCGAGCGCGACCTTTTCGCTGGGGGCGGCGGAACGCCCGTGACGGTGAAGGACGGCTGAGCAGCGTCCGACCGTGGGATTGATGACGCCCTCCGCCCATCGACGGGGACACAGCCGCAGGACGACTGGCCCGGTTCGCGCAGCACCGGCAGGATGGACCCGGCGTGCAGCCCCGCTGCGCCAGGAATGACGGCGCGAGATCTGCGAACGCACGGGTGACAATGGGGAAATTGCCGTCTGTTCCAACGGAATCGTGCGAGCGTCGCCCGAAGACGTCGCCTGACCGCTGGTTTTCAAGGAGGGGGGTGGTGCTGCAAGAGAGGATTGAACTCTCGACCTCTCCCTTACCAAGGGAGTGCTCTACCACTGAGCTACTGCAGCATCGTCTCGGGCGGCTGATTAGACGCAAAGAGCGCGGCGCGCAAGCCCTGACTGGACGGTTTTTTCGTGGCGCGTTAAGAGGGTCGCATGACCGGACCCGAGCGCCCCCCGACACCGCCGAAAAACGTCTTGTCCGCTGGTGCGGAACGCAAGGGGGGCAGTGTGGTCAAGGGCGTCAAGGGCGATCCGGCGCGCGAGGCGCGGATCAAGGCCGCGCTGAAGGCCAATCTGGCGCGGCGCAAGTCGCAGGCAAGGATTCGCGGGTCTGCGGGCCCGACGACAGGGAATGACATCAATGAGTGACGCGCGATTCGAGGACGGCGGCGAACGCCCGTTGCGGCTGGTGGCGCGCGAGGCCGCCGATCTGGCGGTGATCTCGGCGCTGGTGCAGGACGCGGTGCTGACCGGCACCGACCTGCACTATGCGCGGGCGCGGCGCGAGTTCTCGCTGCTGCTCAACCGCTTCCGCTGGGAGGATGCCGCGCGGCTGGCGGGCAAGCGGGCCGAGCGGGTGCGGTCGGTGCTGCGGTTTGGCGATGTGACCGGGGTGGTGCATCAAGGGCTGGCACGCGATGCGCAGGTCGTGCTGTCGCTGCTGGCGGTGAGTTTCGAGCCCGAGGCCGCATCACCCGAGGGCGAGCCCGCCGGGCCGGGGCGTGTGCTGCTGACCTTTGCCGGGGATGGCGCATTGGCGCTGACGGTGGAATGTCTGGAGGTCGGGTTGACGGATGTGACCCGGCCCTATGCGGCGCCCTCGGGCCGGGTGCCGTCGCACCCGGAGTGAGGGCGCGGCGCGATGAACCGGCGGGCAATGCGGCATCGCGGCGCTTGCCCTGCCTTGGGGGATCGCCTATCCCCCGGCGCGAAGGAGAGCCGCCATGCCGCACCATCTGAGCACCCGTGACGCCGGTTTCGAGGCAGAGTTCACCGCGCTGTTGGGGATGAAGCGCGAGGACAGCCCGGATGTCGATGCGGTCGTGGCCGGGATCATCGCCGATGTGCGCGCGCGCGGCGATGCGGCGGTGATCGAGTTGACGGCGCGGTTCGACCGGCTGGATCTGACCCCGGCGACGCTGGCCTTCAGCGAGGCCGAGATCGACGCCGCCTGTGCCGCTGTGCCGCCGAGCGAGCGCGAGGCGCTGGATCTGGCCGCCGCGCGGATCCGCGAGTATCACGCGCGCCAGCGGCCCGAGGATGCGCACTGGATGGACGCGACGGGTGCCGAGTTGGGCTGGCGCTGGTCGGCGGTGCAGGCGGCGGGGCTCTATGTGCCGGGGGGGCTGGCCTCGTATCCGTCCTCGGTGCTGATGAACGCGATTCCGGCCAAGGTGGCAGGGGTCGAGCGGCTGGTGATCTGCTGTCCGACACCGGGCGGTGTGGTCAACCCGCTGGTCTTGCTGGCGGCGCGGCTGTCAGGCGTCGATACGGTGTATCGCATCGGCGGGGCGCAGGCGATTGCGGCGCTGGCCTATGGCACCGAGAGCATTGCGCCGGTGGACAAGATCACCGGGCCGGGCAATGCCTTTGTCGCGGCGGCCAAGCGGCGGGTGTTCGGCAAGGTCGGCATCGACATGATCGCCGGGCCCAGCGAGATTCTGGTGATCGGCGATGGCACGGGGGATGCGGAATGGATCGCCCTCGATCTGTTGTCGCAGGCCGAGCATGACGCCAGCGCGCAATCGATCCTGGTCACCACCTCGGCAGCCGAGGCCGAGGCGGTCACCGCGGCGGTCGAGCGGCAGTTGCAGGTGCTGGAGCGCCGCGAGATCGCCGGGGCGAGCTGGCGCGACTTTGGCGTGGTGATCGTGGTCGACACGCTGGTGCAGGCGGCCGAGGTGTCGAACCGCGTGGCGCCCGAGCATCTGGAGCTGTGCGTTGCGGACCCTGAGGCGCTGCTGCCTGCCATCCGCCATGCCGGGGCGGTGTTTTTGGGCCATTGGACGCCCGAGGCGATCGGCGATTATGTCGGCGGGCCGAACCATGTGTTGCCGACGGCGCGCAGTGCGCGGTTTTCCAGTGGGCTCAGCGTGCTCGACTTCATGAAGCGCACGACCTTGGCGCGGATGACGCCCGAGGCGCTGCGTGCCATCGGTCCGGCGGCAGAGACCTTGGCCAACAGCGAAAGCCTGCAGGCGCATGGTCTGAGCGTGCGGGCGCGGCTGGACCGGCTGAACGGCTGATCACGCGGGTTTGTCCGGTGTTGCGCGGCGGATCGGGCAGACTGCAGGCCTTGATCCGACCGCGAGTTTCATCATGCATCGTTTCCTTGCCTGCCTCATGCTGACCACCCTGCCGGCTGCCGCGCTGGTCCCTGAGCCCTTTTGTGGCATCAACCTGACGGATGGCACGATCGGGCCCTATGTGCCGCCCTATGCCCAGCAGCCGGTCTGGCCCGAGGCGCATCGGGGCGCGGTGATCACCTATGACTGGCAGACGCCGAGGGACCGCATCGACGGCGCCGTGCAACTGTGCCCCGGGGGGCAGGCCGTGCGCTATTCGATGCCCGAAGCCGCGCATCAGGCGATGCGCCCACAGGTTTACGAGATGCTCGAATCGGACACGACCTATACCCTTGCCGATATCCGCGACAGGATCCGCGAGGCCGGGGGCAATGCCTGGCTGAGCGCCACTCAGGGCCTATGCGGCTGCGACAGCATGGGCTGGTGAGGCGCGGATACGCCCTTTCCACGGCGGGCGCTGCGTCGTAAGGGTGACGCATGCGGATACTCTTTCTGGGCGATGTGATGGGCCGTTCCGGCCGGAGCGCGGTGGCTGAGCGGCTGCCGGGGTTGCGGCGCGACTGGGGCCTCGATTTTGTCGTGGTGAATGGCGAGAACGCCACCTCGGGCATGGGCCTGTCGCCCGAGCACGCGGCGGGGCTGTTCAAGGCCGGGGCCGATTGTGTGACGCTGGGCGATCACGCCTTTGACCAAAAGACCATGATCGGCCACATCGACAGCGAACCCCGGCTGATCCGGGCGATCAACTTCTCAAAGGTCTCGCCGGGGCTGGGGCACCGGGTCTTTGCGCTGGCCGACGGGCGCAAGGTGCTGGTGGCGCAGATCATGGGGCAGGTCTTCATGAAGCGGCCCTTTGACGATCCGTTCAGCGCCATCGAGCCGGTGCTGCGCGCGCATCCGCTGGGCGGTTCGGTGCAGGCGGCGGTGATCGACGTGCATGCCGAGGTCACTTCGGAAAAGATGGCGCTGGGCCATTGGTGCGACGGGCGGGTCAGTCTGGTCGTCGGCACGCATACCCATGTGCCGACCGGCGATGCGATGATCCTGAACGGCGGCACGGCCTATCAGACCGATGCGGGCATGTGCGGCGATTACGACAGTGTCATCGGCATGCAAAAGGATGAACCCCTGCGGCGGTTCATCACCGGCATGGCCAAGGAGCGGTTCGAGCCCGCGACCGGCGAGGCGACGCTGTCGGGGGTCTTTGTGGCAACCGATGACCGCACGGGCAAGGCCCTGCGCGTGGTCGCGGTGCGGCAGGGCGGGCGGTTGGCGCCGTCGGGGCCCGCGACGTGAGGATCGGGCGCGCGACGGGCTATGCGGTCTTGCTGCTGCTCGGCGCGGCCTGGGGCCTGAGCGCACCGATGATCAAGGTCGCCACCGACGCCAGCATCCAGCCAGTGACGATCATCGTCTGGCAGGCGGCGATTGCGGTGGGGTTGCTGGGATTCGGGCTGGGGGTCAGCGGGCGGCTGCGCGGCCTGCCGCGCGACGCGGCGCATCTGCGGCTGTATGCGGTGGTCGGGCTGTTCGGCATGGCGCTGCCCTCGTGGGCCAGCTATTCCGCCACCGCCTTTCTGCCGGCCGGGGTCATCAGTGTCATCATCTCGCTGGTGCCGGTCTTTGCCTTGCCGATGGCCCTGGCGTTGGGCACCGAGCGGTTCGAGGCCCGGCGGCTGGCCGGTGTGGCACTGGGCGGGTTGGCGATGGTGCTGCTGATCGGCCCCGAGGCCAGCCTGCCCGATCCGTCGCTGTGGATCTGGGTGCCGGTGGCGGCGCTGGCGCCGTTTTTCTATGCGGTCGAGGGGGCCTATGTCTTTGGCGCGGGGGCGATGCGGGCCTCGGCCTTGCAGACGCTCTGGGCGGGCTATGTCGTCAGCCTGAGCGGGGCTTTGCCCTTGGCGCTGGTGGCTGGCGTGCCGCTGCTGCCGCCGGTCGAGGCGGGCGCCGCCGTCGGGGCCTTTGTGCTGGCCGGCGTGCTGGGGATCGGCGCCTATGCCGGGTATCTGTGGCTGATCCAGCGCACCGGCGCGGTCTTTGGCGCGCAGGTGGCCTATACTGTCACCGGAATGGGGGTTCTGTGGGCGATGCTGCTCTTGGGCGAGCGGTATTCGCTGTGGGTCTGGGGCGCGCTGGCGCTGCTGGTCGGCGGGTTGACGCTGGTTCAGCCGCGCGGGGCGGCGAAACAGGAGGCGGGACATGGCGGGACTTGAATTGCCGCTCGGCTGGGAGCCCATCGTGTCGCTGCTGATCCTGAGCGCGATGCTGGTCATGTTCGTGCTCGAACGCTATCCCGTCGAGGTGGTCGCGCTGAGCGGGGCCGCCTTGATGCTGATCCTTGGCATTGCGCCCGAGGGGCAGGCGATGGCGGTCTTTGCCAACCCCGGCCCCTGGACGATTGCCGGGATGTTCCTGATCGTTGGCGGCTTGGTGCGCACCGGGTCGCTCGACAACCTGTCGCAGCGGGCGATTGCCCATGTCGGGCAGAACCCGAAGCTGACGCTGATCGTGCTGACGCTGACGGTTCTGGCGATGTCGGCCTTTGTCAACAACACGCCGATTGTCGTGGTGATGATGCCGATCTTCATGCAACTGGCCCGCGCCATGCAGGTGTCGCCGTCAAAGCTGCTGATCCCGCTGAGTTATTTCTCGATCCTCGGCGGCACGATCACGCTGGTCGGCACCTCGACCAACCTGCTGGTCGATGGCGTGGCGCAGGCCGCCGGGCTGGCGCCGTTCGGCATGTTCGAGATCACGCTGCTGGGTCTGGCGGTGGCCGGGGTGGGGGTGGCCTATCTGGCGCTGATCGGCCGCCACCTGCTGCCAGACCGCGATTCGATGGCGGCGATGCTGTCCGACCGCGCGCCGATGAAGTTCTTTACCGAGGTCGCGCTGCCCGAAGGCTCGTCGCTGATCGGCAAGCGCATTGCCGAGGCGGATGTCTTTGCCCGTGGCGGGGCGCGGGTGATCGACGTGCTGCGCGGCGACGCCTCGCTGCGGCGGGCCTTGGGCGAGGTGGTGCTGGAGGCCGGGGACCGCGTCGTGCTGCGCACCCAGATGTCCGAGGTGCTGGGCCTGCAGGCGCATCCCGAATTGCGGGTGGTGGACAAGCTGAGCTCGGTGCGGACGTCGACGGTCGAGGTGCTGATCACGCCGGGTTGCAAGATGATCGGCCGTTCGCTGGGCCAGTTGCGGCTGCGGCGGCGGTATGGCGTCTATCCGCTGGCGGTGCATCGGCGCAGCCAGAACATCGGTCGGCAACTGGATGACCTGATCGTGCAGGTCGGCGATACCTTGCTGCTGGAAGGCGCGATGGAGGATATCCGGCGCCTGTCGGTCGACATGGACATGGTCGATGTCAGCCAGCCCAGCGAGCGGGCCTATCGCCGCCGTCACGCGCCGATTGTGGTGGCGGTGCTGGCCGGAGTGGTGGGGCTGGCGGCGCTGGGCGTCGCCTCGATCCAGTTCCTTGCCCTGCTCGGTGTGGTGGTCGTGCTGCTGACCCGCTGCATCGACGCCGACGAGGCCTTTGGTTTCATCGAGGGGCGCCTGCTGGCGCTGATCTTTGCCATGCTGATCGTTGGTGTGGGATTGCAGGACTCAGGCGCGGTGCAGCTGGTGGTCGATTGGCTGGCGCCGCATTTGCAGGGGTTGCCGCATTGGGCGCTGATCCTGGCGATCTATGCCGTTGCCGGGGTGATGACCGAGATCGTCTCGAACAACGCGGTGGCAGTCATCATGACGCCGGTGGCCATCGGTCTGGCGCAGAGCGTCGGTGTCGATCCGCGGCCGCTGGTGGTGACGGTGATGTTTGCCGCCTCGGCCTCGTTCGCCACGCCGATCGGCTATCAGACCAATACGCTGGTCTATGGGCCGGGGGGCTATCGGTTCACCGATTTCCTGCGCATCGGGGTGCCGATGAACCTGTTGATGGCGCTGACCGTCAGCCTGCTGGTGCCGCTGATCTGGCCGCTTTAGGCGAATCCGGCTTGCACTTGGCGCGGCGGGCGGGCAAGTCAGGACTCATGAACGCGTTAAATACCTCGATGACAAAAGGTCAGAACCCGCTGGCGGGCGTGGTGTTCATGCTGGCCTCGGGCCTGTGCTTTGTGCTGCTGACGGCGATGGTCAAACACATGGGGCCGGGCATTCCGGCCGCGCAATCGGCCTTTCTGCGCTATTCGGTCGGGCTGGTCTTTGTGCTGCCGGCGCTGGGCACGCTGCGCCGCGAGCGGCTGGACCGCGCGACGTGGCAGGCCTTTGGCTGGCGCGGGCTGGCGCATACCTTTGCCGTGATCCTGTGGTTCTATGCGATGACCCGCATCCCCTTGGCCGAAGTGTCGGCGATGGGCTATCTGAACCCGATCTACATCACGCTGGGCGCCGCGCTGTTTCTGGGCGAGGCCCTGCGGCTGCGGCGGATCATGGCGATTGGGGTCGCCATCGCCGGGGCGCTGAAGCC
>CALESR010000367.1 GCA_937907485.1 uncultured Paracoccaceae bacterium
CCTTCGGTCATCCAGTGGCTCAGCGCCATCCCGGCGCCGCCCGAAGACACGATCCCCACCGAATTATACCCCGCCGCGATCCAGTAATTCCCCAGTTCCGGCGCCGGGCCCAGATAATAGCGGTCATCGGGCGTGAAACTCTCTGGCCCGTTGAAGAACGTATGCACCCCCGCCGTCTGGAACAGCGGCATGCGGTTCATCGCCATCGACAGGATCGGCTCGAAATGGTCGAAATCCTCGGGCAGACTGTCAAAGCAGAAATCCTCCGAGATGCCCTGCATCCCCCAGGGTTTCGCCTTGGGCTCGAAGGCGCCCAGCATCATCTTGCCGGCGTCTTCCTTGTAATAGGCGCATTCGTCGGGCACCCGCAGCACCGGCAGGCGGCCCAGCCCCTCGATCGGTTCGGTGACCAGATAGAAATGTTCCGCCGCGTGCAGGGGCAGCGTGACCCCCGACGCTGCGGCCAGATCGCGCGCCCACATGCCGCCGCAGTTCACCACATGGTCGCAGGCGATCACGCCGCGCTGGCCCTGCGCCTCGTATTCCACGCCCGTCACCTTGGCGCCGTCGTCGATCACCCGCAGCACCTTGACGCCCTCGTGGATCGCAGCCCCCCGCATCCGCGCGCCCTTGGCCAAGGCCATCGCGATGTTGGCAGGGTCGCACTGACCATCCAGCGGCAGATGCACCGCGCCGACCACGTCGCCGACGTTCAGATGCGGATACATCGCCTTGACCTCGGCCGGCGAAATCTCGGTCACATCGACGTTGAAGGCACGCGCCAAGGCGGCCGAGCGATAGAGTTCCTCCTTGCGCGCCGCGGTCAGGGCGACGCTGATCGACCCGGTCTGCCGCATCCCGGTGGCGATGCCGGTCTCGGCCTCCAGCCGCACATAAAGATCGGCGGAATATTTGGCCAAGCGTGTCATGTTCTGGCTGCCGCGAAGCTGCCCGATCAGCCCGGCGGCATGCCATGTGGTGCCGCAGGTCAACTGCTTGCGTTCCAGCAGCACAATGTCGGTCCAGCCCGCCTTGGCCAGATGATAGGCCATCGAGCAACCCGAGACTCCGCCGCCGATGATGACAACGCGGGCATGTTTGGGCAGGGTCATGGGGATCCTCAGACGATGGGATGGCCGACCGCGCGCAGGCGGCGGGCGAGTTCGGCAATGTGGTGGGGGCCGGTTTCGCAACAGCCGCCGACGATGCTGGCCCCAGCCTGCACCCAGCCCAGCGCAAAATCGGCATAACGTTCGGGGGTCAGCTCCGGGCGGGCGGACAACGCGTCCACCGTGGCATTGTCCTTCAGGAAATCCGAGGTGATCCGCTGAAACCCATTGGCATAGGCGCCGAAGGGTTTGCCGAACCCGGCGAAGATCGGCATCACCTGATCCATCGCCTCGGGCGCCGAACAATTGGCGAGGATGGCGTCCACCTGCGCGACCAGCGGCGCAAGGTCCGCGACCGCTTCGCCCGACCGCAGCAGCGTGCCGTCGCGGTCCTCGACAGTGACCGACAGCCACAGCGGCGTGCCCGGCGCCGCCTGCCGCGCGCCTTCGATCAGCGCGCGCGCATGGGCGATCGAGGCGACGGTTTCGCCGATCAGCAGATCGACATGCGGCGCGAGGATCGCCGCGACCTCGGCGTATTTGGCGACCGCCTCGGCATGGGGCGGCAGCGTTTCGGGCCGATAACTGGCCACCAGCGGCCCCAGCGACCCGGCAAGGCGGCCCGAGCCATGGGCGGCGCGGGCGGCTGCGGCCTCGGTCAGCGCGGCGGCATGCAGGTCATGGAACCGATGGTCCATGGCGAACTTGATGAGGCGGTCGTGGTGGATGGCATAGGTGTTGGTGGTGGCGATGGTCGCCCCGGCGGCAAAATAATCGGCGTGGATCGCCTGCACCATGCCGGGATGGTCGATCATCACCCGGGTCGCCCAGAGCGGCGTCGGGTCGTCGCCGGAGCGGCGGATCAGTTCCTGCCCCATGCCGCCGTCGAGCAGGGTGACCGGGCGGAGCGAGGGGCTGCTCGCCCCTCGCGCTCCCTCGCCAAAGGGGGCCTTCAGCCCCCTCTGGACACCCCCGAGGAGAGTTGAGGCACAAAGATGCAGCATCATGCGCGGAGTCTTTCGTTTTTGGGATCCCAGAGCGGGCCGTCGCCGGTGACAGTGGCGCGGTGGCGCTGGCCGAAGATCTCGATCTCGAGCGCGGTGCCGGGGGTGGTGTGGTCGGTCTTGAGCATCGCCAGCACCACGCAGGTGCCGGTGCGATAGCCCCAGGCGGCCGAGGTCACCTCGCCGACGATCTGCTCGCCCGCCCAGATGTTCGACATGTAGGGCGGGTCGAAATCGGCGGCCTCGACGGTGAGCACGGTAAAGCGCTTGGTGGGGGCCTGCTGGCGCTCGACCTCCAGCGCGGCCTTGCCGGGAAAGTCGTGCGCCCAGTCGATGAAACGGCCCAGCCCGCCCTGCAACAGGCTGTAATCGGTGGACAGATCGCCCTTCCACGCGCG
Organism: uncultured Paracoccaceae bacterium; assembly: GCA_937907485.1. Taxonomy (GTDB): domain Bacteria; phylum Pseudomonadota; class Alphaproteobacteria; order Rhodobacterales; family Rhodobacteraceae; genus Pararhodobacter. The sequence goes on from CALESR010000367.1 coordinate 2,512, forward strand.
GTAGGCTTTTTCGATGCGCAGGGAATTCAGCGCCTTCATGCCAAAGGGCGTGGCCCCGGCGCCGGTCACCGCATCCCAGATCGCCGGCGCGTCGGCAGGGTCGCAATGCACCTCCCAGCCGAGTTCCCCGGCAAAGGACACCCGGATCAGCGCCACATCGCGCCCGGCAACCCGTGCCTGAAACTGCACCGACAGCCAGGGCAGCGTCAGGTCGGCCTCGGTCAGCGGCGCCAGAACCTCGCGCGCCTTGGGCCCGGTGACGATGAAGCAATGGATGCGGTCGGTCCAATCCTCCAGCGTCACCCCGTCCGGCAGCCCCTTGCGCAGCAGATCGGCGTCATGGCTTTGCGCGACGGCGGCGGTGATGACGCCGATATCCTCGTCGGAATAGGGCAGCACCGTCATCTCGGTGACGATCCGCCCGCGCGCATCGGCGAAATAGAGCAGCCCGGTGCGCCCCGGTGCCGGAATGCGCGAGGCGGTCAGCGAGGCCAGATGCGCCCGCGCCCCCGGCCCGACCAGCCGCAGCCGGGTGAAGCCCGGCAGATCGAGGATACCGCAGGTATCGCGCACCGCCTCGGCCTCGGCCCGGATGCGCGCCGACCAGGGACCGTCGCGACGGAAGGTCTGCGTCGCCTGCCATGAGGTGTCATCGCCGGGCCGCGCATACCATTCCGCCCGCTCCCAGCCGTTATAGGGCGCCATCTGGCCACCCACCGCGATGATCCGGTCATGCACCGGCGACAGCCGCCGGTCGGGCGCGGCAGGCCAGCGCGCCATGGGGAAGTGGATGGCGTATTCGTGGCCGTAGACTTCCTTGCCCTTGGCCACGAGATACTCGTGATCCTCCCAGCCGGTAAAGCGGCGCGGATCGCACGACCACATGTCCCATTCGGTGCCGCCTTGGGTCACCCATTCGGCCAGCACCTTGCCCGCGCCGCCCGCCTGACAGATGCCAAAGGTGAACACGCAGGCCTCAAAGGCATTGGGCACACCCGGCATCGGCCCGATCAAGGGGTTGCCGTCCGGCGTATAGGGGATCGGGCCGTTGATGACCTTTTGCAGCTTGGCCTGCTCCAGCAGCGGCACCCGCGCCATGGCATCGGCGATATGCCACTCCAGCCGCTCCAGATCGTCGGGGAAAAGCTGAAAGCTGAAATCCCCCGGCATCGGGTCATCCGGCGTCGCCCAATGCGCGCGGCAGGGGTTTTCATAAGGGCCCAGGTTGAAGCCCATCTTTTCCTGCCGCAGGTAATAGGAACTGTCGACGTCGCGCAGCAAGGGCAGCTTGTGGCCAACCTCCTTCGTCCAGGCTTCCAGCTCGGGAATGGCGTCGAACAGCAGATACTGGTGGCTCATCACCATCATCGGCACCCGGCGGCCGAACATCGCGCCAACCTCGGCCGCGCGGTAGCCCGCAGCGTTCACCACAGTGTCGCAGCGCACCTCGCCCTTGGGCGTCGACAACACCCACTCGCCGCCTTCGCGCCGCGCGCCGGTCACCGGGCGGAACCGCTCGATGCGCGCCCCCAGCTTGCGCGCCCCGGCGGCCAGCGCCTGCGTCAACTGCGCCGGGTCGATGTCGCCATCATAGGGGTCATAGAGCGCGCCCTTCAACTCATGCGTTTCAAGGAAGGGATAGCGCGAGCGGATCTCGTCCGCGCCCAGCAGGTCCAGATCCATCCCCTGCGACCGGCCCATGCCCACCACCTTGGCGAACTCGCGCATCCGCTCGTCACTATGCCCCAGCCGGACCGAGCCGGTGACATGGTAATTCATCGGATAGTCCACCGCCGCGCCCAAGCCCCGGTAAAGACTGGCCGAATAGCGCTGCATGTTCATGATCGACCACGAGGAACTGAAGGTCGGCACGTTCCCCGCCGCATGCCAGGTGGACCCGGCGGTCAGCTCGTTGCTCTCCAAGAGCAGGCAATCGCGCCACCCCGCCAGTGCCAGATGATAGAGCGCCGACACCCCGACCGCCCCACCCCCGATGATGACCACCCGCGCCGTTTCGACCATGACCAACCCCTTCGCTGACCCGCAGTATCACCCGCCGCCACCCGGCTGGCAATTCGCGATCGACCGGCGAATTGATCGGAAAACCCGATCAGCCCCCCCCCCTTTT
>CALESR010000368.1 GCA_937907485.1 uncultured Paracoccaceae bacterium
GCTTTACGGCGGGCTGTTCACCGCCACCGAATCCGCCGCCGTGGGCGCCGCGGGGTCCTTCCTGCTGGCACTGGGGCGCGGGCGGCTGAATCGGCAGTCCATCCTGCGGGTGTTCTCGGAAACCACGGCCTCGATTGCGATGATCTATGGCCTGATTATCGGCGGGCTGCATTTTGCCTTTTTCGTCAATCTGGGCGGCGCGCCGGACCTGGTCGCTGCGTGGATAGGCACCATCGACGCGCGGCCCATCGTGATCCTGTCGGTGATTATCATCATCTATCTGCTGCTTGGGTCGGTCATGGACAGTTTCGCGGTGATGATCATCACGGTTCCGGTGATTACGCCGCTGGTTCTGGGGCTGGGCTATGACATCCTGTTCTGGGGTGTGCTGATGCTGGTGGTGGTCGAAACCGGCATGATCACGCCGCCGTTCGGGATGAACCTGTTCGTGCTCAAGGCGATCCAGCCGAATGTGCGGCTGGGCACGGTGATGCGCGGGGTGGTGCCCTTCATCCTCGCCGATCTGGTCAAGATCGTGCTGCTGATCGCCTTCCCGGCGCTGTCGCTGTGGCTGCCCTCGACCATGCAATGAAAACCGCCCCCGGAGGGTTTCCGGGGGCGGTTCCTTGCCGTGCAGTCCGGGTTATTGCCCCGAGGCCTGTTCCAGCGCGACGCGGTAGGCGGCTAGCAGGTCCGCTCCACCCGGCGTGCGCTGGGTAAACGCCGCCTCGATCGGGCCACCGACGCGGGCGACCAGTTCGGCGATCTGCTCATCCGACAACGTGTGGAACCGCCGCTCGCCCTGGCTGCGCACAAAGCCTTGTGCGTCGGCTTCCCAAGCGTCGATCTGCGCCCCCAGCGCGCGCGACGTGTCGCAGCCGGAATGCCGCGCCAGAACCTCGCGCGCGGCTTCGGGCAGCGCGTCGTAGCGGTCGCGCATCATGAACACCATTCCCAGCGCGCCGCCCAAGGGCGCGATCAGGTGGTCGGTGGTCACTTCATGCAGGCGAAAGCCGGGGAAGGCGGTGAAGTTCATCACCAGACCATCCGCGTTGCCGCGCTGCAGGGCCTCATACATTTCCGGCACGTTGATCGACAGCGGTGTGCCGCCATAGGCCTGCACCAGACCCGAGACCACCGGGCTGCCGGTCATCACGCGCCGCCCGGCCATATCCTCCATCGAGGTGGCGGGCGAACCGTTGAAATGCAGCCCAGCCTGCGGGAACTGCACGAAGGCCAGTGGAACGATGCTGTCCATGTCGGGCGAGAACAGGCCCTGACCATGGATCATGCAGGCCGCGACCGAACCCTGTTCGGCGCTGTCCAGCATGAAGGGCAGCGTGGTGACCAGCGAGCGCGAGAAACGGCCGGGGTCAAAGGCGGTGATGCCCCAGACGATCTGCACCACATCATCCTGCAGCCGGTCAAAGAAGTTTGCGTGGTTGACCAGCATGGGTCCGTTGCGCATCTCGATGCGCAGGACATCCGGCGCTTCGGCGTTGATCGCCTCGGCCCACGGCGTCAGGATACGGGTGACCAGCGGGTGCTGTTCAGGGTTCGAGGTGCCAAAGGCGAGAACGTCCTGCGCGCCAGCCGGGATGGCGGACACTAGGGCGGCGCTGGAGAGCAGCGCGGCAAGGGTGCGTTGGAACATGGGTCTCCTCCCGGGGACGTGAAAAAGGCCGGTCGCAAGCAGGTTGCCAGGCCCCGTCAAAACGCTAACCGAGAGTGTCGCTTTTGAAAATTTGATTGGTTCAATGGCAGACATTCACAGTGTGAATACCCTAATCACTCCAGCGCCGCCTCATGCAACTGCGTGCGCAGCCAGATCAGCGCCGGGTCGGTGTCGCGCATTGTGTGCCATTGCACCACTTGTTCCAAGGGCGGCAACGATAGCGGCGGTGCGACGATGGCCAGACCACCAACTGCGGCCATCCGCTTTGCCAGACGGCCCTGCACCAGCGCGATGCGATCGGTGCCGCGCACCAGATCGGCCATCGAGACAAAGGAAAAGGTGGTAACCGCGACCGTGACACAGACTCCAGCCTCGCGCAGGAGTCGGGTGGCAATACTTTCCCCCGCCACCGGCGGCTCCATCGCCACGTGGCCCAGCGTGCAAAACCTATCGAGCGTCAGGTCCTGCGCTGCCGGGTTGGCGGCATCCATCACGCAGACCAGCGGATCGCGCAACAGCGTTTCGGCGGGGTGATCGGTCGACGCATAGGGGCGCGGCGAGATCAGCAAATCGGTGTCGCCCTGTTCAAGCTGATGACCCGGATAACTGCGCTGCGGCTTGATCGTCAGCCGGATGCCGGGCGCGCGGGTGGCAATGGTCCGCACAAAGGGCGGCACGATGGTCGCCAGACTGTAATCAGACACCATCAGCGCAATCGAGCGATTGCTCGAGGCCGGATCGAAGTCGGGCGGGGTGGCGACAGCGGCCTCGATGCGCACAAGGATTTCTCGCACCGGACGCGCCAACCCCTCGGCGCGTTGGGTCAACACCATCTTGCGGCCAACCTGCACCAGCAGAGGGTCGTCGAAATACTGCCGCAACCGGCTCAGCGCGTTCGACATCGCCGATTGTGTGATCGACATTTCGTCGGCAGCACGGCTGACACTTTGCAGGCGCAACAACTTGTCCAGCGCCGACAACAGGTTGAGGTCAAGATTCTGAAACCGCATGCCCGCCCCGATCGTTTACACTGTAAATACCTTACATTGATACTCGCAATTTTATCAATGCCCTGATCCCCATTAAGGTCGCGTCAACACAAGCGAGGGAGGGGCCTAGGTGTTTCGCTATTTCCCTACGAATTATGTCTGGGACCTGTCGGTCAACCTGTCGATCGAGATGGGCGCGCGCATGGGCGAGATCGCCGAGATGTGCGCCCCGCTGGCCGAGGCCGCCAAAGCCCCCGACGCAGCGGGCACGCAGGCCTTCCGTGAGACCTGGGTCCGCATGGCGGACCAGTTGATCGAATTGGCCGATGAGGATCTGCAGCGGGGCCGCGCATTGTCGGCCAGCTCCAAGCAGACGCGCGCGGCGAATTACCTGATCACTGCCGAGCGGCTTCAGGCGCATGGGTCCGAGGGGCGCGTGGCGTTGTATCGGCGGCATCTGGCGACCTTTTACCAGGCTCTGGCCATGGGGGGCTCGGGGGCTTACCGGGTCAGCATTCCCTATGCCGGCACGCATCTGGCGGGCATCTTCCTTCCTGCGCGCGGCGTAACTGGCCCGCAGCCGGTTCTGGTGCAGGTTAACGGGTTCGACAGCACCAAGGAGATGCGCTTCATGGCGCAACTGCCGGGGATGCTGGCGGCGCGCGGTATTGCCTCGCTGGTGCTGGACCAGCCCGGCACGGGCGAGGCCTTGCGCCTGCAAGGGCTGACCGCACGACATGACAGCGAACATTGGGCGACGCCGGTCTATGACTGGCTGGCCGCCCGCCCCGATGTGGACCCCGCGCGCATCGGGATCGAGGGGGTCAGCCTTGGCGGCTATTACGCCCCACGCGCCGTGGCCTTCGAGCCGCGCTTTGCTTGTGGCGTGAGTTGGGGCGCCAACCACGACTGGCGCGACGTGCAGAAACGCCGGTTGGAGCGCGAGGGCAATCTGCCGGTGCCGCATTACTGGGCGCATGCCTGCTGGGTGTTTGGCGCCACCGACATCGACGATTTCATGCAAAAGGCGTCGCACATGCATCTGGACGGCGTGCTGGATCGCATTCGCGTGCCGTATCTGGTCACACACGGCAAGCACGACAGCCAGATCCCGCTGAAATGGGCGCATCGCACCTATGAGCAACTGGTGAACAGCCCCCGCCGCGAGCTGGTGATCTTTGATGAACGCACCGGCGGCGTCCAGCATTCCAGTGTCGACAACTCGGGCCCCGCCCTTGATTGCATTTCCGATTTCGTCGCCGAATGCCTCGGCGGTCGCATAGCCTGACAGGAGACGCCATGAACATCATCGGCCCCGATCTGCTGGTTTTTGGCGTGGACGACGTGCCCGCCTGCCATGAGTTCCTGACCGCCTATGGCCTGACCGCGCGCGAGTATTCGCCCGAAACCGGCGGGTTCTATGACTCGCTCGATGGCACCGGGCTGGCGATCCGGCGGCGCAACGATCCCTCGCTGCCGCCCGCGTTGAAGACCGGTTCGATGCTGCGCCTCACCGTGCTGGGTGTGACCGATCAGGCCGCGCTGGATGCCGTCGCGGCGGAACTGCGCAAGGACCGGCAGGTCCTGCATCTGGCCGACGGGACGATGCGCTGTCAGGATGATCAGGGGTTCGAGCTGGCCTTTCAGATCACTATCCGCAAACCCCTGACGATCGAGGGCGAAAAGGTCAACGCGCCCTATCACCCCGCCCGCCCGGTCAATGCGCTGGGGGTGACGCAGGACATGCCCGCAGCCCCCCGCACCCTGTCGCATCTCGTGCTGTTCGTGCCCGATATCGAGACGGCGGTGAATTTCTACTGCAACCGGCTGGGCTTTCGCCATACCGACACGCTGGGCGGCGCCGGCCCCTTCCTGCGCCCGCAGGCCAACCCAGACCATCACACGCATTTCTTCATCCGCACTCCCCCCTACATGCAGGGGATCGAGCACCTCGCCTTCCACCTTGGGGGGCCGACCGAATTGATGCTGGCGGGCAGCCGGATGATGGAACAGGGTTATGAGAGCTTCTGGGGACCGGGGCGGCACAAGTTCGGATCGAACTGGTTCTGGTATTTCAAGTCGCCGCTGGCCTGCAACGTCGAGTTCGACGCCGACATGGACACCCATGACGATAGCTGGGCGCCGCGCGAGGCGCCGATGGGACCGGAGGCCTCGCAGGCCTTTCTGATGCAATGGCGCGCGAAATGGGCGCCGGGTGGCGGGCCGAAGGGCTAAGGCGTGCTCTGCCGGGTCGAGGATCTGGACGAAGGCGCGGCGCGCGGGTTCGAGGTGCCGGGCTGGCGGGCCAAGGTGATCGTGGTGCGCAAGGAGGGCGTGGTGCATGGCTGGCGCGACCTCTGCCCGCATTACGCGGGCGGCACGCCAATGGCTTGGAAGCGCGATGCTTACCTCAATGGCGGGCGCACCCATCTGGCCTGCCACGCGCATGGCGCGTGGTTCGACATCGAAACGGGAGTTTGCGTGCAGGGCGCCTGTCTGGGCAAGCGTCTGACCCGCGTGCCCCTGCGGATTGACGAGGCCGGGGGAGTCCATCTGGACCGGCCGCCAAGGGAGGAAAGACCATGAGCAACCACAAGCGTATCCTTGTCATCGGCGGCGGATTCTCAGGCATGAGCGCCGCGATTCTGCTGGCCGAAGCGGGCCATTCCGTCGATCTGGTGGAGATTGATCCGGGCTGGCGCAGCTATGGCGCCGGGATCAGCCTGAATGGCGCGATCTTCCGGGTGTTCCACCGGCTGGGCATACTGGACGCCTTCAAGGCTGTCGGTTCAATGTCCGACGGTGTGGAAATCCGCGGGCCCGCCGATCAGGTCTTTGCCCGCCTGCCTACCCCGGCGATGCAGGAGGGTGCCACCGGCAATGGCGGCATCATGCGCCCGGTGCTGGCGCAACTGCTGGCCGACCGGGTGCGCGCAACGAAAACCAACGTGCGGCTGGGCCTCAGCGTCACGGCCATGGACAACCGCGCTGACAGCGTGCGCGCGACCTTCACCGATGGCACGGCGGGCGACTATGATCTGGTGATCGGGGCAGACGGCCTCTATTCCCAGACCCGCGCGATGCTGTTCCCCGATGCACCAAAGCCGCGTTATATCGGGCAGGCAGTCTGGCGCGCGGTTCTGCCCCGGCAGGCGCATCTGCCCACGGTGGCGATGTGGATGGGGCCAAAGCTGAAGGTCGGCATCAACCCGGTCTCCGACACCGGAGCCTATCTGTTCTTAACCGAGGACCGGCCGACCAACGACCATGTCCCTGCTGAAACACATGTCGCGGTGTTGAAGGACCTGCTGTCACGCTTCCCCTCGCCGACGATTCAGGCAGTGGCGGCGGGGCTGGGGCCGGACTCTCAGGTGGTTTATCGCCCGCTGGAACAGATGCTGATGCCGCGCCCTTGGTATTCGGGCCGCGTGGTGCTGATCGGCGACGCGGTGCACGCCACCACGCCGCACATGGCCGCCGGCGCGATGATCGGGATGGAGGATGCCGTGGTGCTGGCCGATGAACTGGCCACGCGCGACATCGACGCCGCCCTTCCTGCGTTTCAGGATCGCCGCTGGGAACGCTGCCGTCTGGTGGTGGAAAATTCGCTGCGGCTGGCGGAAATCGAACAGGGCCACGGCACGCAGGAGGAACACCAGCGCCTCATGGGCCAGACCCTGGGCGCGCTGGCGGCCCCGGCATGAGCGACTTGCCCGCCATCACGCGAGTCGTCACCGGGCATGACGGCGAGGGCCGGGCGGTGCTGGCCGAGGTCGGCCCGCCGCCCCACGTCGCCCACATCGCCGCCATCCCCGGCACCGTGTTTCACGAGATCTGGGCAACCGAAGGCGCGCCCGCTCTGGTCGGCAACACCCCGGACCCGACGCTGGCCCCCTTGATGCTGGGTCCGCCCACCAAAGGCACGCGCCTCCGCATTGTCGATATTCCCCCGGATACCGACGACTTCCTGCGCCACGGTGCCGCGCGGATGCACGACGCCTTTCACCAGATCGGCGATGTGGGCGCCTCGACCGTGGCCGACAACAGCCCACATCCGCTGATGCACCGCACGCAGAGCGTGGATTACGGCGTGGTGCTGGCGGGCGAATGCACGCTGGTGCTGGACCGGGGCGAGGTGCTGCTGAAGCCCGGCCATGTCGTCGTGCAGCGCGGCACCAACCACGCCTGGGCCAACCGCTCGGGGCAGGTGTGCCGGATGCTGTTCGTGCTGGTGGACGGGGTCTTTGACCCCGCGATCACAGAGGCCAAGCCATGAAACTTGCAACCCTCGCCAATGGCACCCCGGACGGCCGCCTGCATTTGGTCAGCCGCGATCACCGGCGCTGCTCCCCCGCGCTGGCCGCGCCGACGCTGCAGGCTGCGCTGGAAGACTGGGATACCCTCGTCCCCCTGCTCGAGGCCGAGTATGCCGCGCTGAACGCGGGCGGCGGTGTGCCCTTTCACCCGGCGCAGGCGCTTGCACCGCTGCCGCGCGCCTGGCAATGGCTGGATGGCTCGGCCTATGACAGCCACGGCGCCTTGATGCAGAAGGTGTTCAACCTGACGCCTGTGGATACCGGCGGCAAGCCGTTGATGTATCAGGGACTGTCGCATCAGTTCATCGCACCCGGTGCCGATGTGCCGCTGCCGTCAACAGAGGATGGCATCGATTTCGAAGGCGAGTTCGGCATAATCACCGATGCTGTCCCGATGGGGACAAAACCGGCCGAGGCCCGCACCCACATCCGCCTGCTGGTGCAGATCAACGATTGGTCCCTGCGCCGGATCGCGCCGGTGGAAATGAAGACCGGCTTCGGCTGGATTCAGGCCAAACCCGCCTGCTCGATGGCCCCGGTCGCGGTGACACCCGATGAGCTCGGCCCGCATTGGCGCGACGCGCGGGTGGATCTGCCGCTGCGGGTGGACTGGAACAGCACCCGCTTTGGCACCGCTCAGGGTTACGCGATGAGCGTGGGGTTTGATGATCTTGTCGCCCACGCCGCCTATTCGCGCGGGCTTGTGGCGGGCACCGTGATCGGGTCCGGCACCGTGTCGAACGCCAATTACCGCGAGGTGGGGTCGTCCTGCATCGCCGAACGCCGGGGGATCGAGTTGGAGGATACCGGCGCGCCCATCACCCCCTTCATGGCCTTCGGCGACCGCGTGCGCATGGAATGCGAGTTGCCCGACGGCACACCCTTGTTTGGCGCAATCGATCAGAGCGTGGTGCAGGGATGAGCGCGCCCAACAGCCTGACGCTGCTGGGCACCGCCGGCGGCCCGATGCAGAACCCCGACCGCTCGCAACCCGCCTTCCTGCTGCGGAACGGCACCCGCCCGGTGCTGATCGACTGCGGCGAGGGGGCGATGCGCCAACTGGTGCGCGCCGGAGTGGAATTCCGCGCCGTGGCCGAGATTTTCCTGACGCATCATCACTTTGACCACATCGGCAGCCTGTTCGCCTGTCTGGGTGTCAACATGATGACCATGCGGCGCGACCCGCTGGTGATCCACGGCCCGCCCGGCACGGCGCGCATCCTCGACGGCCTGTTCGCCGCCTGCGACGTGCCGCAGGCCATCGGATTCGGCGTGCCGGGACAGTCGATGCCCCACCCGCGCGAGTTCGTGCGCGTGGTGGAAATCCGCCCCGGCGAAAGCCTGACCCTGGGCGAAATGACCGTTACCGCCTGCGAGAACACGCATTATCGGGGCGAGGATGAATTCGGCACCGAGGGGCCGGTGTCGCTGTCGTATCGCTTCGACTTGCCCGGCCGCAGTATCGTGCTGACTGGCGATACCGGCGAATGTCGGGCGCTGGAAACCCTCGCTCAGGGCGCCGACCTGATGATCGGTGAGATGATGGATCTGGACCTGACCATGACCCGCGTGCGCGCCCGCAACCGCGAGGTGCCCGAGGCCCAGATCGACCGCATCCGTCAGCACCTTTCGCAGCATCACCTCAGCCCGGAACAACTGGGTGATCTGGCGACACGTGGCGGGGTGGGGCAGGTGGTGGCCGTGCATTTCCCGCCGGGCGTGGCCACACCGCAAACCGCGCCTGCCTATGCCGCCCGCATCGCGGCGCGGTTTGGCGGTGGCGTCAGCATCGGGGCTGATCTGGACACCTATTGACGGCAGTCAGAAGATGCTGGTGATCCGCGTTATGGAATATTCCGCACAGATGACTCACCCATACCGACCGGTGATGTAGTTCTCGGTGCGCGGGTGGCGGGGATTGGTGAAGATCTGGCTGGTCTCGCCGAATTCGATCAACTCGCCCAGATACATGAAGGCCGTGCGATGCGAAATCCGCGCCGCTTGCTGCATGTTGTGGGTGACGATGACCACGGTCACCGAATTGGAGAGTTCGCGCACCAGATCCTCGACCTTGGCGGTGGCGATCGGGTCCAGCGCCGAGGTCGGCTCGTCCAGCAGCAGGATCTCGGGGTTCGGAGCCAGAGCGCGGGCGATGCAAAGCCGCTGCTGCTGGCCGCCCGACATGTCATAGGCCGATTTGTGCAGTCTGTCCTTGGCCTCGTCCCAGATCGCTGCGCGACGCAGGGCGCCCTCGACAGCCTCGTCGATCACTGCCTTGTTGCGGATGCCTCGCACCCGCAGCCCGGCCGCCACATTCTCATAGATCGTCTTTGGAAACGGGTTCGGCTTTTGAAACACCATGCCGACGCGCAGCCGCACCAGCACCGGGTCGGAATGCGGGCCGATCAGGTTGTCGCCTTCGGGCTCGAGGATGATCTTTCCCTCGTAACGGTTGCCCGGATAGAGGTCATGCATCCGGTTCAGGCTGCGAAGTAGCGTGGACTTCCCGCAGCCTGACGGCCCGATGATTGCCGTCACCTTGCGATCAAGGATCGGCATGTCCACATGCTTGATCGCCTTGGTGCCATCCGCATAGAAAAAACTGAAATCCTCGATCCGGGCGCGCAACGGTTCGGTCTCGGGCGCGGGCTTGATCGCCGGCGGCAAGGCGGCGGCCTTTGGCTGGGCGTGATCCTGGGTCATGGTATCCATCATCGGGTCAGTTCCTGTGAGCCTTGCGGAGCCGATACCGGATCCAGATGGCGATGCCGTTGAGGGCGAAGGTCAGCGCCAGCAACACCACACCCGTGGCGGCCGCGTTGACGTGAAAATCGGCTTGCGGGCGCGAAACCCAGTTGAACATCTGGATCGGCAGCACGGTGAACCCCTCGTTCAACCAGGCGAACGAGATGAAGGGGAAATCACCGCTCACCGGGGAGGGCGGCAAAAAGGCGATGAAGGTCAGCGCCCCGATGGTGATGATCGGCGCGGTTTCACCAATGGCTCGCGACAGGCCGACGATGGCGCCCGTCAGAATGCCGGGTCGGGCCGCGGGAATGATGTATTGCCACATCACCTGCCACTGATCGGCGCCGAGGCCATAGGCACCTTCCTTGATGATCTTCGGGATCGAACGCACCGCCTCGCGAGTGGCGACGATGACGATCGGCAGGATCAGCAGGGCAAGCGTCATGCCCGCCACCAGGATCGTCTTGCCCAAACTCAGGCCATAGACGAACAGCCCCAGCGCCAGCAGGCCATAGATGATCGAGGGCACCCCGGCGAGGTTTGAGACGTTCACCTCGATGAAGTTCGAAACCCAGCCCTTGCGGGCGTATTCCTCCAGATAGAGCCCTGCCCCGACACCGATCGGCACAGCCAGAAAGGCCGTCACCAGCATCACCAGCAGTGTGCCGACCCAGGCCGACAGGATACCGGCGCGCTCGGCTCGTCGAGACGGAAAGTTCGACAGGAAATCGAGGTCGATGCGCGGCAGGCCACGGATCATCAGGTCAGCGATCAGGCTCAAGAGCAGGGCCATCGACACGACCATCACGAACATCCCCGCACCTGCAACCCACAGGTCGCGCCGTTTGGCCTTCATGACGGCGTCAATGGCCCGCTGGTCGGTGCGGACTGCGGTGCTCAACGCTCCGTTTGTGGTGACGGACATTTCAATAGGCCTCGCGGTATTTGCGGCGCAGATAGAAACCGATGACGTTGAAGGTCAGCGTGATGAGGAACAACAGCAGGCCGACGGCAAAGATGGTGCGATAGGCCAGCGAGCCATGCGGCAGGTCACCCAGACTCATCTGCACGATATAGGCGGTGATCGTCGCCGCCCCCTCCCGCGGGTCAAAGGTCAGGTTGGCGTTTTGACCGGCCGCAATGGCCAGAACCATCGTCTCGCCAACAGCGCGCGACATGCCCAGGATGAAGGCTGCAGTGATGCCGGAAAAGGCGCCGGGGATTACCACGCGCAGGGCCACCTGCCATTTCGCCATTCCCAGCGCATAAGCCCCCTCGCGCAGGCCGTTGGGCACGGCGCGCATCGCATCCTCGGAGACCGACACCACATAGGGCAGGATCATGATGCCCAGAATGATACCCGGCACCAGCAGGTTGAGGCCGCGAAGA